>CAYZHH010000465.1:0-1504 GCA_964478275.1 uncultured Candidatus Kuenenia sp. | reverse complement strand
TCGAGAAGGAGCTTGCTTCCACCGAGGTTGCGGCCTACGCCGGACTCCTCCAGTCGATCTACAGTGAACGCGATGACACGGCCGCAGCACTTGGTGCACTCGACGAGTGGCGGCAGCGGCAACCCCTTCTCGATAAGCGAGGCATCGGTTTCTACCATGCGCGGCGGTCCGACCTCCTCCTCCGCCACGGTGACTTCATCGGTGCGAATGAAGCTGCAAGCCAAGCCGATTCGCACTACCACATGACCGTCGCCGCGCGGCTTGCTGAGCCTGGGGCGGCGGACCGCCGCCGCGTCCGTCTTCCCGTGCCCTTCGTCCGCCAGCATCACATTACGTGTGCCCCGGCAACCCTTGCTTCACTCGCTGCCTTTTGGAACCGCCCGGCCGACCATCTCGAGATTGCTCAGAAGATTTGTTACGACGGCACCTCCAACTTCCATCAGCGATCCTGGGCAGTGCAGAACGGATTCGCCGTAGCCGAGTTCACCGTCACCTACGCTGTTGCCAAGGCGATTATCGACGAGGGCCTCCCGTTCGCTCTCGCGACGGTAGAGCCAACCTCATCACACATTCAGGTCCTCATTGGATATGACGATCGCAATGGGGTCGTCATCATGCGTGACCCTACCTTCTCGCATTTCACCGAGGCTATCGCTGATCCGTTCTTCGATCGCTATGCCGCGGCCGGTCCCCGTGGCATGCTCCTGGTCCCAGCCGACCAGTCATCGCGACTTGACACCCTGCACCTTCCCGACCGCCACCTCTACGACCTGCTGTACGAGATGTCTGGCGGCCTGGAAGGCCATCGTCGCGAGGAGGCCGGCCGCGTCTTTGACACCCTGGAGCAATCGGCGCCTGGCCATGGGCTTGTGGAGCTCGCCCGGCTCTCCCTCGCCACGTACGACGCCGATGCTCAGCGAGAGGAGCTCGCCGCCACTCGACTCCACGCGATGTTCCCCAATGACCAGTGGGCAACTTTCATCTATTTTCGCCTTCACAGTCGAACAGCTCCGCATGCCGAATCACTCGCCCTCCTGGATCAAATCCGGCTCGACAAGAACGCCTCTCCGCATTTTGAGCTTCAGCGGGCATTTCTTCTCGGCGCGGATGGGCGTCTCCTCGCCCAAACAGAAAAGTCTTTCCGTCGGTTCCTTCGATTCATGCCCGAGGACACCGGAGGTCTGTCCGGCCTGGCAGAAATCCTCGCCGTCAGCAATCGCCACGCCGAGGCTCTCGATGTGTGGAGGCTTGCCGCAACGGTCGACGACAAGGACGAATCCACGGCAGGTCGCTATTTCACAGCTTGCCTCCGGCTCAACCGGGAGGAGGAGGGCCTTGCCTTCCTTCGAAGTCGCTTCGATGCCCACGGTGGCAAATCATCGGCTCCCGCTATCGCTCTCTACCAGGCCTACGAGTGGCTCGAGCGGCGAGAGGAGGGATTTCGCGTCCTCGACGAAGCCCTCGCCCGCCGCCCCGACGATGGCAACCTTCGACTGTTTTTTGC
>CAYZHH010000464.1:0-1510 GCA_964478275.1 uncultured Candidatus Kuenenia sp. | reverse complement strand
CTTGGGGCACGCGGAACGCCGGCTTGCTGATGCCGTTTTTGAGGCTTTCACCCACGACCCGACGCCCGATCGTTGGCAGGCGGTCTTGCTTGCAGCGACCAACATTGAGGCGCTTCAGGCCAGTGGCACCGGCATCAAAGCCGGACCACTTCCAGCACTTCGCCCGGAATGGGTGGCGGCGGTTGCGGACGACTCCGCGGAGTTTCGCCTCGCCCTAGCGCTTGGAAGTGCGGCAGCAGCCTACAGCCGTGACGGCCGACCATTTGACCCCGTTCGCCACCATGTGCTGCCGTTGGAGCGAGGGGCGAGGCGATTTAAGACATCCGACAAAAGGCTCCTCAATGACCCTCGCGTTGTCCTCAATGGCCGCGACCCGCTTCGCGATCTTGCCGCGATCGTCGAGCGCCGGCTGATCGAAGCCGCGCAGGGCGGGCAGCGACGGTCTCGATTGATGCCTGCGGCAGGGTGCGGCGCGCGCTTAGACGATCTGGCTCGGTTCACGAGCGGCACCGTAGACCTCGAACGCCTACTCGGCTTAGCGAGAGCGTTCATGGCCATCAAGTGGGACCAGTGGTCACACCATCAGTTGCCACGTACCAAGGCACGCCTAGAAACGCCGGAGGAATGCTGGCTCGCGATCCGGTTGTGCTGTCTCCCTTGGCCGCTCGCGCGGCATCAGGACATCCCGGCGGAAGATCGTATCGTGAGGCTGTTGGTCTCTGGAGATGCCGCCCGCGCGATCGAAATAGCCCGCCATCGCACGCGGTCGTCCGGGATTCGATTGCCGATGTACGCCGGCACCACCGATCCGCACACGTCTCTGCGATGGGCCGCCGCGTTAGCGTTCCCGATTCACCGAAGTACGGCCGTCCGGGCCGCCACCATCCTCGATCCCTCGATGAAAGGAATTCTCCATGATTGACCTCACACCGCTCAAAGACGGCACGCGACTGCTCCTCACAATTCCCCTGAAGCCCGTCCAAGGTGATCGCTTCCAGCCGACGGGATTTCCAAGCCTGGGAGCGGCCACGTTTCAGACGAAGGAAGGGCCGAAGCTCCTGGTGGAAAGCGCTCAAAGTATGGCCAATCGATTGGAAGCCACATGCTGGGATATGGCGATGAACAAGCCTGTTACCGTTCTTGATGGCGTCAGCCATGTGACCGTGCTTCGCAAGGGAGCCTTCCTGACGGATTCGATGGTGGAGGCCCATCGGATCAATAGCCCGTACTTATTGAAGGGCAAGGATCGCAAGTTTTTTGACAACCTCAAGGCTGAACTCGGTGGCCTCGAGGAAGGGCCGATTGACCGGAAGAAGCTTGGGGAAGTTCTGCTGAAATACGACATCGGCAGCCTCATCCACGGCGCTTTCCTTGCCCAGGGAAACCTCGCGGGCGGGCGGCTACGGGTTGCGCGAGCGCTATCTGCGTTCATTGAGGCAACCGGTGCGGCCGTCGCGGCGTCTGGCGGGGTGAAGAACGATCACGTCAACCCTTCGGGAGATGCCAAGAG
>CAYZHH010000463.1:1247-1542 GCA_964478275.1 uncultured Candidatus Kuenenia sp. | reverse complement strand
TCATGAAGGAGATCGACCGGTTCGTCCTCGTTGCCCGCAATGAGGACGTCGTCGCGGGCTGGAGGGAGGCCTTGCGGAACCATGGGCTGGAAGATCGGCTTGCGGCGATCATCGAGACCACGGATCCAACGGCACCACTCCATCTCAAACGCCTTGCGAGTGATTCGTGTCGATGGAGCGTCCAGGGCCTCGATCGCGCGAAGCTACCGGAGATTATCCGCACCGCACCAACGCCCCCGGATTCGCAGTGGACTGAGCTTGCCAAGGAGCTTGCCAATAAGCTTGCGGGCGGTCC
>CAYZHH010000463.1:0-1237 GCA_964478275.1 uncultured Candidatus Kuenenia sp. | reverse complement strand
GATTGTCGGGATCGGGCCGCATTCCCAACGGTTCTCCCTGCCTACGTTGGCGGCTGCAGAGCCTGCATTCGGGACTTCGACCGCGGCAGCCGTCGAACTCGAGGGGCGTGGTTCTGAGGCCCATCGTGCCCTCGCCTGTCATGGGTGCGTCGCCGCTCGCGTGATTGAAGTGCCGCCGTTCGAAGGCCCGCTGCCGGCGGCAACGGCCGCGATGCTGGATCAGGCATGCGGGGATCTCGGCATTGGGAGCGTGATTGTCGCAACTGAGCCGATGTCCCATTTTGGTTACGCCCTTTGGGCAATCGAGCGCGGCCATGCGCTGCTCCTTGACAAGCCGATCTCGACCCGCCGGAACGCGGCTCACGACGTCATGGCGGCCAGAGGCATTGCCGCCGACTTCGATTGTTTGGTGAGCGCGTATCACAGTATGGAGGCCGCGGCAGGGGTGGCCCCCGTGGTGTCTATCTGCGCGCACCGCCGCTTCCATCCGGGGATCGCACGGGTCGTGGAATTGATTGAGGACACGTGCCGTACGACGGGCTGTCCGGTCACTTCAATTCACTGTCACCATAGTGACGGCCAATGGCGGCTTCCAATGGAGATGCTGACGCAAGAGCATCACTCCTATCACCACGGCCATGGCAAGGCCTCTCACAGCGGCCATCACTTTCTGGACTGCCTGTGGCTGTTTTGGCGTGCGGGCGCCAAGGCGGCGGGTGTCAGCGCGGATACTCTGCGGGTCATCGCCAGCATGGTGCCAGCGGAGTCACACGTCATTCAGATCCCGAAGGCGTCCTATGAACGACTCTTCGGGGCGGAATACGCGGGAGTGTGCACGTTGTCCGACGAGGAGCTTCGGACGCGGCTGCGCGGCTGCGGTGAACTCGACGTCAGTGGTATCGCCACGTTCATGTGCGACGGGGCGCCGCTGTGCAACGCCACCTTTGACCTGCAGCACACCGGCTTCTCTCGGCGAGCGTGGTTGCACCCGCCTACCGATCTCTACAAGGGCAATGGCCGCGTCAAGCATGAGCATCACCGCGTTCACATAGGCCCCTTTCGGGCCATCCACGTCCACTCGTATCAAGCCGTCGACCAGCACGACCGGAAGGACGCGGCCGACCTGTCCCCTGGTGGGCGAAACCACTATGAGATCACGGTATTCACCAACATCGCCATGGTCGGTGGTTCGGCGGCGGTCGAGCGTCGTGTTCTCGAGCCTCGCGCTGGTCACGGG
>CAYZHH010000462.1:0-1555 GCA_964478275.1 uncultured Candidatus Kuenenia sp. | reverse complement strand
GGTGAGGGAGCTCGACCCTGCCGCCCCGATCAGCCCCACCGCGGCCCGCCAGGCGGGCCGCGGTGGGGCTGATCGGGGCGGCAGGGTCGAGCTCCATCACCTGCACAATGTCGGCAAGCGCCGACGTAAACGATGTCGTCGTGCCAGGACGGCCGCCCGAGCGGGCGTGGCCAAGTGGGGCGAGTGACTCGCCGGGGTCGGCCATCACCTCGACGCACCAGGCACGGAACGCCTTGGGGTCGAAGAGGTCGCGCAGTCGCGCCAGCGTTTCAGCTGCGACTTCGCCGACGCGGACACGGTGGCTCACGCTCGTTCCACACTCCACGATGCACCGCACGAGCTCGAGCGGGGCTTGCTCGCCGGGCGCGACCTGTTCGATCGCCTGCCAGAGTGCCGTCGCTAGCTCCTCGTCACCACCGGCCGACGACTCGACCTTCACTGTCCGCCAGCCGACCCGCTGCGTGGGAATGTCGCGCCAGCTCGCGCGCCAATCGGCGGGCACCGTGTGGTCGTCGACCGCAGCCGCGCGGTCAACAAGGGTGAGCGTGCAGCAGCCGCCTTCGACGCGCTCATGCGGCGACCGGGGCTGAAGCGGAGGCAGGTGACAGATGCCCGACGGAAGGGCAGGCCGCCGACGGGATGCCCAGATCCAAAAGGCTCCTGGCAGCGTCCACGCAGGCGATGCCGCGGCCGCGTGAACAAACGCCGATGCGGGGTCGTGGTCGCCCGGCCATCCGCTGTCGTCGGCTGCGGAAGTGGGGATGGTCGTGTCCCAGCCGAGCACGACGCGGCGGTGGGCGCCGGAGCGCGGGGGTGGATCGAGCGGGATCGTTGCAATGCCCGATGCATTCTCCACGGCGACAAACTCCACCGCGATGCCATGGATATCGAGCGTGAGGGGCGCGGCCGGCGTTGCGAAGAAGAGCCCCTGAGGCTCACCGAGCATGCGGGCCATGTCGTGGCATGTCGTGGCATCGCTGGTCATGAAGACGGTGCGGCAGCCCACGGCGGCAAGATCGCGGACGGCCGATCGCACCATCGCTGCCTGGGCTGGGCTTGCCCGCAGCGGGTCGAGCCAACGGCCGCAGACGACGAGCACCGATGCCTCGCCACGTCGGGCCACCGCCACGGCTTCGGAAAACGATTCGGCAGCGGCCCGTCCGATGATCGCCGTCACGGCCGCGTGAGCGGAGTTGGGCACGGCGAGCGGACGGTCGATTGCGGGGTCGAAAGCGAAGACAATATCGGCCACTTGTGTCACCCTCCGTGGCGAGCCCCAGGCGGCAACCCGGGGGGAATGGGGGTACTGTACTGTCTGCCCCCCGGCCACGGCCACGTCAAAAGTGGCCTCGCCCAGGCCTAGGCCCCGGTGCGGCCCCCACGGGAACGCGAGCGCATCCGTGGTCGCCATCTGCCACCAGCCGGCATCCTTTTCATCTCTGGCGCGGCCCTCTACGCCGCACCGGCGGCCGGAGCACTGCACCCGCCGCCGCCCGGAGCAGACGCCGCTCTGACTGTCCGTGGCCAAAGCCATCCATGGCCTTTGGCCACTTGG
>CAYZHH010000461.1:0-1557 GCA_964478275.1 uncultured Candidatus Kuenenia sp. | reverse complement strand
GTGCCGAACGTGACACCCGCAAGGGCGAGCGTCACCGAGAATGACGCCGTTGGCGAGCCGGCCCAGGGCACCATTCCCAAGAGATTGCAGCCAAGGACAAAGAAGAAGAGCGTCAGCAGGAGCGGAACGAATCGATCGCCTTCATGGACGGCGACAATCGCAGCGTGACCGTGCCCGCCAGCGTGCCCATGGTGCTCCGAGTGATCGTCATGCCCGTGGTCGTCGTGGGAATCGATGGCTGGTCGGGCGATGTTGTCGCGGATGTAGACGATGACCGCCTCAAAGAGATTGGCGAGCCGGCCCTGGGGCGCAGAGCCTGACCGCAGCCTTGACGCAAGTCGCCCAAAGACGAACAGGAAAATCGCGGCCAGCACGAGCTCGAGGATCATGTATTTCGAGATGCAGAAGCCCGACTTCTTTTCGTAGAGGCTGTCGAGCTCGCCGAACGGCTGCGGGATGAGAATCTTCCCATCCATCGCGGCGTTGAACTCGGCCACGCTCGGCATCGTCGCACCGTCGCCATCGAACGGCGTCTTGAGGAAGGCCGGCACGTCGTTGTGCGTTTCCCATCCCTGCCTCCACAACGGCTTGGGCACCTCGAAGTAGAAGGCGTCCTTGAGGTGGTAGATCGGGTTGTGGTCGGACATCGGGGCGGGAAAATCAGGAGCGGGACGATCAGGCCGGAGAGTGTGGGGTAACCGGGCCGCCCTCGTCAATTCGCCGTATTGGCGCCGCCGTTTGGGCGGCCTCTCGGTCCTGTGAGAAAGGTAAGCGCGATGTCCACGGCGAGGAGGGGCAGATAGAAGGCCACAAGCCAGCCGGCCGCGCCCGCGGCCCGTATGCCCCCCTCCTGGGTGGAAAGCCACACTAAGGCGGCGAGCATGGGGGCGAGCCGCATGAGCGTGGCACCGAGCCCTCCGGCCATCGCCGTTCCAGGCCCTTTCCCGCGGCTCCAGCGGTTGACACACCACCCTGCGAGGGCGGCGCTCCCGGACACGGCTGCTGCAAACACGATGGCCTGGCGGCGGAGCGGATCATCGCCAGCGAAGGTCATGGCGATGGCCGTCACGGTCGCAAGCACGCCACCGAGGACGGCAATGCCGACAAGGGTCACCAGCGGGCTCGCTGTGCCTCTGCTCGCTGTGCCTCTGCTCGCTGTGCCTTTGTCGGTCATGGGTGCTGCCGTCCCGTGGCCATGCGCACGAGCCATGTAAGGCCGGTCACGAACCCGAAAACCAGGCCAACTGGGCCGAGAAACGACGTGCCTATGCGGGAGTCAGCCCAGCCGCCGGCTACGGCAGGAAGGAACATGACGAGCCCCACGGCCACGATCCGGCTCGCCCAGGAAAGTGCCTCGCCGATACCGTCCTGCCTGGCCATGCCTCCGAGCATACCGCCTGGCACGATGGATCGCCGGCGCGTGAGGTCGCAAGACGCCCTACCCAAGTGCCTGGCAAGCCTGCCGGCGCGTGAGGTCGCAAGACGCTCTACCCCAGTGCCTGGCAAGCCCACCGGCGCGTGAGGTCGCAAGACGCTCTACCCCGGTGCCTGGCAAGC
>CAYZHH010000460.1:0-1567 GCA_964478275.1 uncultured Candidatus Kuenenia sp. | reverse complement strand
TGAGGTCGCAAGACGCTCTACCCCGGTGCCTGGCAAGCCTACCGGCGCGTGAGGTATAAGACTGGGGAACTAGGATTTGAACCTAGACTAACTGGTTCAGAGCCAGTCGTGCTACCGTTACACCATTCCCCAACGGTGACGATCGACGGAAGTTAGCGTACCTGTCCGGACGGTCGTCGGCAATTCCGCCTCGTGCGGGCGAATGCAGTTGGGAAAGCAGCGAAGGTATCTGTCCTGTGGCCGTCCTTGCATTTCAAAACGGCTCCCGAAGCGGGGAGCGGCTCGTGCTTGCTGCGGGGCGGCTTGTGCTCGGCCGCCACCCCGACTGCGAGATCGTCCTCGACGTCGCAGCGGTGAGTCGCCAACACGCCGTGCTCGTGGTGTCGCCCGACGGCGTCATGATCGAGGACCTGCGAAGCCGCAACGGCACCATCGTCAACGACGTTCGCATCGCAGCCCCGCGCCAACTCGACGACGGCGACATGGTGACGATCTGCGGCCAGCGGCTCGCCTTCGATGCCGATGCGGGAGGTGCGCATACGGCGACGGCAGACGCCATCGACGGTGGTTTCGATGACAGCGAGGGCGACCTCGATTCCGAATCCAACGCGGTCATCGTTTCCCAGGTGGCCATTCCGCGGCTCTCTGACGACGTGGAGTTTGGCCAGCACACGGAAGCAAAACTCCGCGCTGTCCTCGGCCTCAACCGCGCGATCGGGGCGTCGCTGTCTGTGGACGAAGTGCTTCCACGGCTTCTCGATGGGCTCCTCGACGTGTTCCCGCAGGCAGACCGAGGCTTTGTGCTCCTGGCGCAACCACCGACGGGAAAGCTCAAAATCCGCGCCCGTCGCATGAAGGGAGACGACCGTGGCCCTGCCCGACTCAGCCGCACCCTCATCGATCGCGTGGCGGCGTCGCGGCAGGCGAGCCTCTCGGCCGACGCTGCGACCGACTCGCGATTTCAGTCCAACGCGAGCGTCATGGTGGGATGCATCCGTTCGGTGATGGCGGTGCCTGTCACTGACCGAGACGGCCGGCTGCTCGGTGTGATCCAGGTCGATTCCCGAGATCTTCGCGACGGTTTCAGCGACGCCGACCTCGACGTTCTCGCAGGCATCGCCGGCCATGCGGCTCAGGCGATCGAACAGGCCATCGCCCACGAGGAGCGGGTGGATCGAGAACACCTCGCTCGCGATCTCGAACTGGCCCATCGCGTGCAGCAAGGCCTCTTACCCAGCCGGCCACCCGACATCCCAGGCTACGAAGTCTTCGACTTCTATGAACCCGCGAGGCTGGTCGGCGGTGACTTCTTTAGCTACGTACCGCTGCCGGGAGGCCGCATGGCGGTGGTCCTCGCGGATGTCTCGGGAAAGGGTGTCGCCGCCGCGCTCCTCATGGCCGCGCTCTCGTCCGACATCCGCTACTGCCTCGCGAGTGAGCCCGACCTCGGTCTGGCCGTGGCGCTGATCAACGAGAGCTTCCTCCGAGGAGGCTGGGACGATCGGTTCGCGACACTCATCGTGGCAGTGCTGGATCTCAGCCGTCACTCCGTCACGATCTGCAATGC
>CAYZHH010000459.1:0-1569 GCA_964478275.1 uncultured Candidatus Kuenenia sp. | reverse complement strand
GATCGAATGCCCGCTGCTCGCATTGGCTGCGCGTGACACCACAATCATTGCCAATAATGATCAAGTGCGTTGTGGCACCGCCGCCCTCGGCCGCCGCATCAATCGTCTCGAGCGGTCGCTTCATGGGATCAAGGCGGCCGAAGTAGAGGAGACAAAACGCGTCCTCGGAAATGCCGAGATCCTGCCGGCACCGTTGACGTGCTGTCGGAGACGGCTCCCGGAAATCAGCGTCGGAAAGCGGCCAGTGGATGATTGCAGGCGGCACGTTCGGCACCACATCGCGAAGCTTTTCATATTCCCGCGACGCTGAGCACACGACGGCGGCGGCGTCCTCGAGAAATCCTCGGGCGCAGCCCTCGAGAAAGGCCTTCTTGAAGAGCTTGTCTGACTTGAACGCATAGGGGTCAAGGATCCCGTGCGGCACGAACCAATAGGGCACGCGATGTCTCTTGGCCACGCGGTGCAGCCAAGGGATGTGCCATCGCCAGAAGGAATGGCACGACACAACATCGCTCTCCGCGACGATTCTCTCCGCCGCGGCGAGGTCACGGTGGCGAGGAATGAGAAGTTGTTGCAGGACGGGAAATCGAACCCCCCGGACGATCGTGGACGCGTCCCAAATCAGTGGTTCGCTCGCGTACTGGTCCGGATCGACCCAGGAAATCACCTTGGCCTGGAGTGCCTCGGCAAATGCTTTGATCGACTTGTTTGGCCCTCCTGAGCCTCGATACAAGCCGAGCGTAAGGACAGTCGCGTTCACCTCGAGTCCACTTCATAGCTTCTGGAGCAGCGCATGCGACCGCCCAAATCGGCTGATCGGATCGCTCGAAGAAGATAGCGGCGGCTATTTGCGAGCCGAAATCGGAGTACTGAAGGCGACCACCACTGCAACGGCCCAGCCGCGCCGTGCTGCTGAGCCATGCGCCTATGCTCGGCCTGCATCACGTCCGCATGTCGCTGCGACAGTTGGTTGTGGTGGAGACGAAATGCAGCCACGGGCGGCGACTCCAGCCGTTTGAAAACGAATCCATGCTCGAGTGCTCGCCACCAGAAGTCAGCGTCGGCGACGAATCGATACGACTCCGTGAATCCACCAAGCTTCTCGAAAACCAGACGGCGGAAAATGGTGCCCTGCTGGAGCAGCGGACTGCACCCCACCTGAAACAGTTTCAACAAGCGACTAGGGGCAGCGGTTTGCCATGAATGGACGAAACGCCCTGAGGCATCGATGAAATCCACAGCGCCATAATGCACGTCCGCGGCCTCTGCATCGTCAAGCCGATCGATCATCGTGCGAGAAAAAATGACGTCATCGCAGTTGATCCACGTCAGCCATCGACACTCGAGCGCCGCGAAGCCGTCATTCAACGCAGCGTACATACCAACCCGAGGTGCCAGGCGAACGTCTACCCCCCACTCTTGCGCGATCGCACAGGTGCGATCGCTCGAACCTCCGTCCACGATCACGACCTTTGCGCCCGCCGCCCGGAGTGGACCAAGCCCCGCCAGCGTGGGCTCGAGAAACTCCTCGGCGTCAAGCGTCGGGATCACGATGCCGAGGCTCATGGC
>CAYZHH010000458.1:0-1571 GCA_964478275.1 uncultured Candidatus Kuenenia sp. | reverse complement strand
GGCGTACGGAGGTCATTCTCCCGAGCTTCAATTTCCTTGCGGCTCCGGCAGCGGTCGTCTGGGCTGGCCTGGCACCGGTCTTCGTGGATGTCGATCCGGCGACATACACACTCGATCCTGCTGCCGTCGAGCGGGCGCTTTCGCCGCGGACAGGAGCCATCCTGTCGTGCCACACCTTTGGCTGCCCCTGTGACGTCGTTCGTCTCGCAGCGATTGCGGCCGGTGCCGGTGTTTCGTTGGTCGTCGATGCGGCTCACGGCCTGGGCTCGGAGATCAGCGGTCGTCAGGTCGGCAGCGAAGGCTTCGCGCAGGTCTTCAGTCTTTCCCCCACAAAGCTTGTGGTGGCCGGTGAAGGAGGGCTGATCGCGACCGATTGTCCCAGCCTGGCCGCGGCCATCAAGACAGGCAGAGAGTATGGCAACGACGGTGCCTATGGCTGCGACCGCGCGGGGATCAATGCCCGGATGCCCGAGATCTCCGCAGCGCTCGGCCGCGCGTCGCTTGCTCGGCTGCCTGCGACAGCCGCCGCCCGCCGTGCGGCAGCCGACGCCTATCGCGAATCGCTCGCCGGCGTGCCCGGCATTTCCTTTCAGGTGATTCCAGCGACGTGCCGCAGTAGCTGGAAGGATTTTTGTGTCGCGGTCGATGGTCCCGAGGCCGGGCTCTCGCGGGATCAGCTTCGCGTGCGGCTCGCCGATGCGGGAATCGATACGCGGGCGTACTACTCGCCGCCGTGCCATCGAATGAAAGCGTTTGCGGAGGCCACTGTCTCAGGCTCGCTCGCGGTCACCGATCAGCTCGCCACAACGCTCCTCGCGCTGCCGATGGGCGGCCATGTCTCGCCCGCCGTGGCGGTGCGTGTGGCCAACGAAGTGCGGCGGATCATCGTCCAGGCTCGCGAGGCTGTTCCCGTATGAAGGGTGCCGCTGCCGCGCTGCCGGGATTCCCATCGCTCGACTCGCTCGAGACGGTGCTCTGGCCCGGCTTTGCGCTCATCGTCTTCGTCGTCACTGCGGTGATCGTCGATGTGATCATCATTCTGTCCACACGATTCCGTCTGGTCGATCTGCCCAATCTCCGCAGTGCCCACTCGCTCCCCACAGCCCGTGGTGCTGGCGCGGCCATCGTGCTCACGACGCTCATAGCATCGTGCGTGGCGGCCTATCGCTGGCCCGAGCTCGCGAATCGGATCCTGTTCGGGGTTATGGTGCCAAGCCTCGTGATCGCGGTGGTCGGGTTCATGGACGACATCCGACCTCTCGGAGCGGTCTTAAGGCTCGCGATTCAGGTGAGTGTTGCTGCCGCGATGACAGCCATTCTCGGGCCGCTTCCCGGAATTGAGCTGCCCGGGATGCCGGTCATGGAGTTTGGCATCATCGCCTGGCCGCTGACGATCATCTGGATCGTGGGGCTCATCAATGCCTTTAACTTCATGGACGGAGCCGACGGCATGGCTGGCCTCGGGGCCGTCGTCGTCGGGCTTTCGATGGCAGCCGTCGCCTACAACGTCGGCGCCCTGGCGCCGATGATGGTGGCCGTATTCGCGGCGGCCGCGACGGGAGGGTTCCTCG
>CAYZHH010000457.1:0-1571 GCA_964478275.1 uncultured Candidatus Kuenenia sp. | reverse complement strand
GGCTCTTCCGCAGAATCTATGGGTACAGTACCGCGTGTGGCGGGGGCTGACCGGCGACGCGAGTCTGCGGGCCAACGAGGCCCTCTTGCTTCACAATGCCCGGGTCGCTGCCCAGATCACAGTTGCCCTCGCCCAGCGATGACAGCCTGATCCGGCCCGGATTTCGGCGGCAAATACCCCCCTGCCTGCCCGCCTTGCCGACGGCACTGTCTCGCGCCGCATGGGTCGATACAGAGGGTGTGTCGTCGCCTTTCCCCTGCATGCTGCTGCGGAGGCGCTGCTGGCTCCTGCGGCTGGCGGCGGTGGCGTGGTGCGTGGCGATCGTGGTGCCGACGGCCGGGCAGGCTCAGCCCGTCGTCAAGCCGTGGGACGCCGTCCTCGTCTGTAGCTTCAATATTCAGGTCTTCGGCGAATCGAAGCTTGCCAAGCCGCAGGTTGTCGAGATCCTCGCTCGCGTCGTCCGCAAGTTCGACATCGTCGCGATCCAGGAAGTGCGGGCGAAGTCAGACGACATCATCCCGCGGTTCGTCCAGGCGGTGAATGCCGACGGCAGCCGCTATGCCCACGTGATCGGCCCGCGTGAGGGCCGCACGGTGAGCAAGGAACAGTACGCCTTCGTCTATGACACGACGCGGATCGAGCTTGATCCCACGTCACCGGCCGTGTTCCCTGACCCCTCCGATCGGCTTCATCGTCCGCCGATGTGTGCCCGGTTCCGCACCAGGATTCAGCCCGCCGAAGCGGCGTTCACCTTCTGGCTCGTCAATACCCACACCGACCCCGACGAGGTGCCGCAGGAGCTCGATGCCCTCACCGATGTTTTTCAGGCCATGCAGCGGGCCCGCCCCGATGAAGACGACGTGATCATGCTCGGCGACTTGAACGCCGGCCCGCCGCAGTTCACGGCCTTCAAGCGAATTCCCAACATCGGCTGGGCGGTGGCCGGCACGACGACCAACACCCGTCGCACGAAGACCTACGACAATCTGGTGTTCGCGTGGCCTGCCACCGGCGAGTACCTCGGCGCCCAGGGCGTGCTCGATCTCCAACAAGGCTTCGGAATTCCGCTGGAAAACGCTCTCGAGGTCTCCGACCACAATCCTGTGTGGGCCGCCTACTATCCCTGCGAAGCCCGGCCCTCGCCGCAGCAACTGCCGCTCGCTGGCCAGCCGGCATCCGTGCCCGTTCGGTAAGTCGCATTCGATTGTGGCGCATCGCCGTCAGGCTAGCGGGGAAGACTCTGCCGGATAGAAGCCCACGGCGATAGCCGTGGGGCTGCGGGCTGAATGCCGAGCCCGTTTGTCATCACGAGCGGGCTCGCCCAACAACTCGCCGTCCCCGTGGCTGGCGCGAGGGGCTTTTATTGAGCGTCATCGCGCAAGGTCGCCCCGCAGAACCCAGATGTGATTCAGCCCCCTGCCACCCAGGCCATCGTCTTCGTGACCAGGCGATCGAGGGCGGCGACCGAGAGCTCGAGGTGGTCGCGGCGAGTGTCTTCGATCTTGTTGTGGCTGATGCCGTGAAGGCTCTGCACGAAGAGCATCACGGTCGGGATGCCCGCGCGGGCCATC
>CAYZHH010000456.1:0-1587 GCA_964478275.1 uncultured Candidatus Kuenenia sp. | reverse complement strand
AGCACGTACACCTCGCCGTGCTGGTACGGGCTCATGGTGCCCGGGTCGACGTTGATATAGGGATCGAGCTTCTGCATCCGCACCCGCAGGCCGCGGGCTTCCAGAAGCATCCCGATGGAGGCGCTCGTGAGCCCCTTCCCCAGCGAACTGACCACGCCACCGGTCACGAAGACGTGCTTTGTCAAACGACTGAGCTCCTTCCCGTCTGCCGGGGCCACGAAACATCCTGATTCGCGGGCTCGCGGTGCGTGGCTCGTTGCCCGCTGCCGGCCCGGAATCGCTCCGGAACCGGATTGAACCAGCGGCCTCGCGGGCGGTCAATCGCCGCGCCTGTCCGGGCGGAATCCATCGGGTAGAGTCACGACATGAATCCAGTTGCTTCTCCCGCCGCCCCGTCTACCGGCAACCTTCGCATCCGCAGCCTTGAGCCGCTCGTGCCGCCGTCGCGGCTGTGCAGCCTCCTCCCGCTGAGCCCTGCGGCCACGGCCACGATTGTGGCTGGCCGTCGCGATGTCGAGCGGGTGCTCGGCGGCGAAGACTCTCGCGTCATGGCGATCGCGGGGCCTTGCTCGATCCACGATATTGATGCCGCCCGCGACTATGCCGCCCGTCTCACGCAGTTGGCCGAGCGAGTGAGCGACCGCGTGCTTGTGATCATGCGGGTCTATTTTGAGAAGCCGCGGACGACCGTCGGCTGGAAGGGGCTCATCAATGACCCCCATCTCGACGGCACCTTCGACGTGGCCACGGGGCTGCGGCTCGGCCGAGGGCTTCTGATCGAGATCGCGGCGATGGGACTGTCCACGGCGACCGAGTTTCTCGAGCCCATCACACCGCAATACATCGCCGACACGATCGTGCTCGGGGCCATTGGGGCGCGAACCACGGAGAGTCCCACCCATCGCCAGATGGCCAGCGGCCTCTCGATGCCAGTGGGCTTCAAGAACTCGACCGACGGCTCGCTCCAGGCGGCGGTGGACGCGATGCAGGCCGCGAAGACGCCGCATTCGTTCCTGGGTATCGACAACGACGGCGGCACGTGTGTCGTCTCGACGATGGGCAACCCATGGGGGGTGCTCATGCTGCGAGGCGGCCGCTCGGGGAGCAACTACGCGGCCGAGGTGATGCTCGAGGCCCGCACGAAGCTCGAGGCGGTGGGCCTGCCGCCGCGGATCATCGTCGATTGCAGCCACGCCAACTCTGGCAAAGACCACACCCGTCAGGCGGCCGTCTGGCGGGACGTGCTCGAACAGCGTCGTGCCGGTGACACGTCGATCGTGGGCATGATGCTCGAGAGCAACCTTCATGCGGGTGCGCAGCCGGTGGTGGCCGATCGATCGAAGCTGAAGTACGGCGTCTCGATCACGGACGGCTGCATCGGCTGGGACGAGACCGAGTCGCTCATCCTCGAAGCCCACGCCAGCCTCGGGTCGTGACGCGACGCAACGCGACTCCAACCGGGATCTGGCCGCGCGCAAGCCCCTCGCGATAGCGAGGGGACGGCGGGTCGTTGGGCGAGACCGCGCGGGATCGGGACGGCGGGTCGTTGGGCGAGACCGCGCGGGATGGTCAACGGGATGGCCTTCC
>CAYZHH010000455.1:0-1588 GCA_964478275.1 uncultured Candidatus Kuenenia sp. | reverse complement strand
GACGATGGGGGCGAAGGCCTCGAAGCTCTCGACCGCGATCGCCGTCGATCTTCGCCATAGCGGTGTGGGTGAGGACCCTGCGGCGGCGCATGGGCATGGCCGATTCGAGAATCAAGGCCCGATTGCTGTCATCTTCGATCAGACCGGACGGGTGGCCGAGGTCATCATGCGGGTCGGCACGCCCGGGGGGACGGAGCCGATCGTGCCCAACGAGATCATCTATTTCTATTTCGCTGAGCGTAAGGACATCAATGCCAGTCAATCGCTTGGCAGTGACCGATCGGCCTGGGTGGCCATCAACCCACAGACGGGCCGGATCAATGTCTCCGCCAATGTGCAATCGGCCGAAACCGGTCTTGTTGCCGCCCGCGACAAGGCACGTAAGGCCATAGCTCTGGGGAAGTAAGCCATGAACACACAGGCGACTGCCACCACATCTAATCGAGCCGGGATGACGCTCCTCGAAGTGCTCATCGCTTCTGGCATCCTCGTCGTCGGCCTCTCGAGCGTCGCGGCCATTCTCCCCGCGGCCGGTTCGCTCCTCGGCGAGGCGTCCATGATCGATCGCGCAACAACCTTGGCGGCCAATGCAGCAGCCGATCTCGAGTTTCAGCGCACGCTGCTGGCAAGTGATTTCAATGCCATTCAGGGGCCTACCCATCCGACTGCGTACACCGCGGCCAACGGTGAACGGGTTACGGCGGTCGTCATGGGAGCCGTCTTTGCGGCCCCCGCGATTGATCTATTTTACAGGACCACGTTTCGTAGAAGACTGCCGCCAAACATCAAACTACCCGCCGACACAAGTGCGTACGGATCGACGTGGTATATCATGACCGCCACGCCGGCGGCGCCTCTCCCTCCGCCCGTCAAACCACTAAGCCCGCTACTCGACCCCATCCCGGCAGCGAACAAATATACGGCTGGGATGCCCGTCCGAGTCACCGTGGCGGTCACGAGACGCCCACTCACCGCGGTGAATTCCGATACCGCCGGTGTGCTATTGGCGCGTGTGTCGGAAGGTGTGTATCGCGTTGTCGTCTCGGGGACGAATCCCAACCCACCGCTTTACACTCTCACCCAACGCTTCCAGCTCGAGGCAACGAGGAAGGCCTATCTGTCGCCCTGTTCATGGGTGTTGGTATCTTCTCCAGGCGGCGTTCCCACCTGGCTCCGCATTGGCAGCTCCTGGGCGACCTACGACCTTGGCGTCGGGGGCCAGGCCGGCGAAGTCGCGAGAAGCTTTGTTTCCTTTACCGACCCAGCCGCGGCGACGGCCGCCGAAACCTCTGGTGGATTTTCAGCCCGCTGCTTCGCCGGCGTCGTGCGGATCCAGGAATTCATCCTTCCCTTGAATTGACCCTCTGGATCCGCCATTGGAACGGGAGCCATGACAACCATGCAAACCATTCAAAACATACGAAGGCAAAACATACGAAGGGACAGGCATCGCCGCCGTGGAGTGCTCCTCCTGTTGGTGCTGAGTGTCCTCACGCTTTTTCTGATCATGGGAGCCACGCTCCTTGCCGTGGCCAACCGAGCCCGAACGGCGTCCCGAGGCTTCGAGACGGCGACGAACAACCAGGAG
>CAYZHH010000454.1:0-1588 GCA_964478275.1 uncultured Candidatus Kuenenia sp. | reverse complement strand
GCCTGGGCCAGGCCACGGACATTGAAGCCGCAGCCGGTGCGGCGGGCGGCTTCGCGGGCGCTTTGAACGGCTGGCAGAAGCAGGCCGATGAGCGTGGCGATGATGGCAATCACCACCAGGAGCTCGACGAGCGTGAAGCCTCGCCGTTTCGAGTTGTGAAGAATCGCTGACATGGGAAAAATCCTCCGCCCCAAACAGGGGCCTTTGTGGATAAAAGAAATAACTTAAAAAATCTCGGGTGCTTCCAACCAGGCGCGCACGAATAAAGAATGGGCCTGGGATGGCAACCCCCGCGTCTCCTATCGTATTCGGCTCCGCAGCCCTTCGTCAACGGTTAAACCTCCCCCAATGGCAAGTAATCCGGTCGACCCAGCGACCTCCCGAGCGTTTGCGGCGTCGGTGGTCGCCCGCTTGAGGGGGGAAGGGCACGAGAGCTACTGGGCCGGCGGCTGCGTTCGCGACGAGCTTTTGGCCCGAACTCCCGCAGATTACGACGTGGCGACGGCGGCCACTCCCGATACGGTGAGGAACGTGTTTGGCCGCCGGCGGACACTTGCCGTCGGTGCCGCGTTTGGCGTGATCACGGTGCTCGGGCCACCTGGGGCCGGGCAGGTGGAAGTGGCCACCTTCCGGACCGACGCCGATTACACCGACGGCCGGCGGCCCACGAGCGTCACCTTCTGCTCGGCCCGCGAAGACGCCAAGCGGCGGGATTTCACGATCAACGGTCTCTTCCTCGATCCAAGTTCGGGTGAGGTTCACGACTTCGTGGGCGGCCGCGAGGATCTCACTGCCGGGATCGTGCGGGCCATCGGTGTGCCGGCGATGCGGTTTGCCGAGGATCATCTCCGCATGCTCCGGGCGATTCGGTTCACCGCCTTCTTTGGCTTTGTGATGGAAGCCGAGACGCGGGCCGCGGTCGAACGCATGGCCCACCTCGTGACCACCGTGAGCCCCGAGCGGATCGCGGCCGAGTTGCGGGCCATTGTCTCGCGGCAGGGCCGCCGCGAGGCGCTTGAGCTGCTCGCCGCCACCGGTCTCGCCCGCGAGATCCTGCCGGAGGTGGCCCCGCCAGGCGTTGGCACGGACACCCGCTGGGCCGAGGCGGCATGGGTCGTCGGCGCGCTCGATGAGCCGAGCCTGCCGCAGGCGCTGGCGACCGTGTGTGCCGCGCATGAGCCGCGAGTTGTCACGGTGATCGCCTCGCGGCTGCGGCTATCGAACCACGAGGCCAAGGCGGCGGCATGGTTGCGGGAGGGCATCGCGGCCATCGGCGACGAGCCGCAGCTTGCCGCGTGGAACTGGTCGCGGCTCCAGCCGTGGGTGGCCGACCCGCGGGCTGGGCTGCTTGCTGACCTCGTGCGAGCGCGCGCGGCATGCGGCATGGGAGACGCGACGGCGGCAGCGCACTTCTCAGCGCAGGTGGCGCGGCCACGAGCGGAGATCGATCCGCCGCCGTTGGTCACAGGCAATGATCTGCGCGAGGCGGGCATCCCTCCGGGCCCTGCGATGGGGGCTGCGCTCGCGCGGATTCGCACGCTCCAACTCGACGGCGCGATCACCACACGGGACGAGGCAATCGTCGTGG
>CAYZHH010000453.1:0-1602 GCA_964478275.1 uncultured Candidatus Kuenenia sp. | reverse complement strand
CCCAGGCCCCGCCGGTGGCCCCCCGTCGGCCGACGAGCCGCGCGGGCACGACGCGGGTGTCGTTTACCACGACGAGGTCGCCTGGCTCGAGCAGCTCTGGCAGATCGCGGATATGCCGGTGTGCGAGTGAGCCATCGGCTCGCCGCACGACCAAGAGCCGCGCGTCGGCACGGTTGCCCAGCGGCGTTTGCGCGATCAGCTCCCGCGGCAGGTCGTAGTCGTAGAGGTCTGCGTCGGCCATGCTCCGGATCGTACGCACAAAAGCGGCTACAGTAAGAGCATGCACGCCGCCTCCAGTATCCACACGCCCGTCCTCGCTGCCGAAGTGTTGGCCCATCTCGACATCCAGCCTGGGATGCGGGTGGTCGATGGCACACTCGGGGGCGGCGGGCACACCCGACTCTTCGCCGACGCCGTAGGCCCCGACGGCCTCGTCATCGCGATCGATCGCGATCCGCTCGCCATCGCCCGTGGGGCCGAGGAGCTTGCTGGAAAACCGGTCCGATTCGCCCAGGCCAATTTTCGGGACATCCCCGAGGTGCTCGACGCGCTCGCCATCGACAAGGTCGATCGTGTGCTCCTCGATGTCGGTCTCTCGAGCGATCAGCTCGCCGACCACACCCGCGGCTTCTCGTTTGATTCCGACGGACCGCTCGATCTTCGGTTTGACCCCACCGAAGGCGAACCTGCCTGGCGGATGATCAGCCGCATGCGGCCCGAGACACTCGCTGACCTGATCAAAGAATTTGGCGAAGAGCGGTTTGCCAGGAGAATCGCTCGGCGGATTGCAGACGTCCGAGGGAAGGAGCCGATCCGATCCGCCCGTGACTTCGCGCGGGTTGTGACCGCGGCGATCCCACGACAGTACCCGCCGCCCCGTATCCACCCCGCCACGCGAACGTTTCAGGCGCTCCGCATCGCCGTCAACGAGGAGCTCAAGAGCCTTCGGATCGCTCTCGAGCGAATTCCGACACGGCTTGCCCCCAACGGCCGGCTGGCGGTCATCGCGTTTCATTCGCTCGAGGACAGGCTCGTCAAGGAAGCCTTCCGCAGCAAACAGGCTTGGGAGCCGCTCGCCCGCGGCATCATCGAGGCGAGCCCCGAGGAGATCGACCGCAATCCACGCAGTCGATCCGCGAAACTCCGGGTGGCCCGCGTCATCGTGGCAACGTAGGCAATCTCGGCGAACCGCTCGAGTCGATCTGGCCTGACGAGGCTGAATGCTTCAGACTCCGGCCTCACCAGCCCCTCCGTCAGCTAGGCTTCATGGGACGCGAGACCAAAATCCTCCTGGCGATTCTGGGCCTCTTGGCCGGCGTCTTGATGGGCGTTGTCTCGCTCAAGCTCTTTGTACCGCGACCGCCGGCCGGCACGGGGCCAGACGTGGACATGGCGAGCGAGCCGCTGCCGCTGGTTGATCCACCGTCCCTCGAAGCCCCAGCCTTCGACCCGCCGGCCGTGGCCCACGACGATCCCTACGCCACACGCTCGAGCCGTTTTGCCTCGCCGGCATCCCCCGCTGAAGCCCAGCCAAAGAATCCCTTTGTTGCTCCCGCCTCATACGAGGCGGCCGATGACGTGAGTGCCCCATCGGTCGACGAC
>CAYZHH010000452.1:1412-1622 GCA_964478275.1 uncultured Candidatus Kuenenia sp. | reverse complement strand
GCGTCGTCGGTGAGCGAGACGAGCGCCGCAAAGGCCGCCGTAGCAACAACCGAAGCGGCCCACACAACCCCCAGGGCGAGCGCCACCCAGCGGCACGCCGCAGCCGCCATCGTGTCACCGACGGCAGCCAAGAGCGCGGCCGTGCCGAGCGTCATGGCCAGCACCACAGGGATGACCAGGAGCGCTGTCAGGCTCGCCAAGAGGCCACGG
>CAYZHH010000452.1:0-1402 GCA_964478275.1 uncultured Candidatus Kuenenia sp. | reverse complement strand
GAGAAGTGGATCAATCAGGGGGGGCGCATTGATCTTTTGACGCCATCGGATTCGCTCGAGAAGGTCGTCGCGGCCGGCAAGTCTCAGCGGCTTTCCGATGACGACCTTGCCGCTGTGCGGCAGAAGGCGGCGGAGAAGCTCTGGGAACGCATCATCCCGGATGAGCCGCCGGTCACCGACCGCCACGAGGGCCTCTTCATTCTGGGAAATCTCCCTGAGCCACGGCTGAAAGCGCTCGGCGCCGAAGCGGCGGAGGTGTCGGGCCTCGTGCGTCGGGAGCTCCTGGGGGCGGGCACTTCGCTCCTCAAGGGAGGCGTGGTCGTCTATGTGTTCAAAAATTCCTTCGACTACTCGGCGCTCTGGCAGGTGGTGCTGCGGGGCGAGCGTCCGAAGGGGATCGCTGGCAATGCGGGCATGGCGGGCGACGTGATCTATGCGGCCTTCCTCGTGCCCTCGGCCGATGAGTCTGGCGAGACGACGAGGCTGCTCCTGACGGAGCAGATTGCTGCGGCCGCGCTCACCGGGCGTCGCCTTCCTTCCTGGTTCTGCCGTGGGGCGGGCAGGGCCATTGCCATGAAGGCACTTCCGAAGGCCCAGCTCGTGCAGGAGTGGAAGCTCGCGGTTGGCGGGGCGATCCGGCAGCTCGGATCGGCGGAGGATTTTCTTGCCGGGCACGCCGATCCGGCCGCGACAACGACGGCGGCCGGTGGGTTCGTGTCGTCCCTTGCGTCGCCGGGCAAGCTCGCTCAACTCGTAGCGCTCGTTGACGGCGGGATGCCATTTGATGAGGCCTTCGCGAAGATCTTTCGCAGTCCGCCGCAGCAGGCGTTCACGGCCTGGGCGGCGCGGAACGCGGGGCGGTAGGCTTTCCACCGCAATGCCGTGGCGTCACGAGATGCGGAGAGCTCGCTGATAAAAAAGACGGGGGTGCCTTGGATTCCGGGGCATGTGATCCGCGGTGACGGCGGGCGAACCCGCTGGCCGAGGCGTGACACGCAACCAGAACATTCTTCCGGCCCCCAGCAAGCCTCGTTATGAGCTCACCGGCATGGGTGGACGACAGCACGAGCATGGCAGAAAACCTATCGCCCCGCATCCCGCGCGGAGCGTCAGCATTGTAGCCGATTCCCGACGGCTCAGTGCATCAACCCGGCGACGCTCAAAACGCGATTGTGCGGCTTGGCTCGTTTGACCTGAAATTTGCCCGTACGGAGGCTCAGGGTTGCCGGTGCCGCATCGCCGGACGTTCGCTACGGCCATCCCTGGCCATCGTGTTCGGCACGGCGATTGCATGGACGACAGAAGCAAACCGCATTGGTTCGCCGGCGGTGACATGCTCGCCGCCGGCGGATTTTGCGAGTGTGCTCTCGGGGATGATGGTGCGATTCTTGGCCGCGCAAAA
>CAYZHH010000451.1:832-1629 GCA_964478275.1 uncultured Candidatus Kuenenia sp. | reverse complement strand
CCCTTCATCGAGCTCTTCGACGGCGGCGAGCGGACGGAGGACGCGAGGGCTGCCCTCGCCCGGGCCATCGCAATCGTCGAAGCCTGTGTGAAGCGAGTCCATGAACACATGCTGTCGAGTCCGAGCTTCGACGACCTTCTGCGGCGAGCCTGGGAGGCGGTGCAGGGCGACAGTCCGAAGGCCAAGGCATTTCGCGATGATCTCCGCGACCGATTCCGGATTGGCATCGTCGACGAAGCCCAAGACACGAGCCGGCTGCAATGGGAGTTTCTCCACGCGATCTTTCCCCCGGGTGGCGATCCAGAGAAGGCCCGGCCGCTCATCGCGGTCGGCGACCCCAAGCAGGCCATCTATGGGTTTCGAGGCGCCGATGTCACGGCCTACCTTCAGTTCGCAAAGGGCGACGAGTCCAAAAACAGACGCACGCTGACAACCAACTACCGCTCGGATGGTCCGCTCGTCGCGGGGCTCGACCGGCTGATGGCGGGAGCGACGTTCGGGCCGGACATTCCCTACCGCAAGGTCGGGCCGGCGCCCGGTCGGGAGGCATCGCGACTGGTTCATCTGCATCCCGTGGAACTGCTCGATGTCGAGGCCGGGTCGCTCGCCGACGCTACCGTCCGCAAGGTGCATGAGGTGGTCACAGCTCCCGTCGTCGGGCCTGGCGATGGCCGGCCGTTCCGGCCGAGCGAGGTCTGCGTGCTCGTGCGGGTCAACGCCGTTGGGGCACTGATCGAGCGGGCCCTCGGCAAGCTCCGCATCCCAGCGGTGATCACCGGCACGGCGAGCGTCATGGA
>CAYZHH010000451.1:0-822 GCA_964478275.1 uncultured Candidatus Kuenenia sp. | reverse complement strand
GATGGCGGAGGACATTTGCGTGCTGCTCGAGGCGATGGAGCGGCCGAGCAGCCTCGGCCGGGCGCGACGCGCGGCTGCCACGGTATTTTTTGGCCACACTCTCGCCGACGTGGGCAGCCTCCCCGAGACCGACCTGCAGGTGATCCAGGACCGCATCGCCGCGATGCACAGCTTGCTCCAGCGGTCCGGATTCGCGGCCGTGGCCGCCGACGTCATGGGAGATGAGACGCTGGCCGGCCGGCTCGCAGCCGGCCCCGATGGGGAGCGGCGGATCGTGGATTTCGCCCACATGGCCGAGATTCTGCAGGAAGCCAGCGGCGGCAAGGGTTGCCAGGCTCGGAGGATGCTCGAGTTGTTCGCAGACCTGAAGACCCGCGACGAGAAAGGCGATCTGGTGAGCCGTCGGGTGGAGAGCGACGACGAAGCGGTGAAGATCATGTCGGTGCACTCCGCCAAGGGACTCGAATTTCCGTGCGTCGTCGTGGCCGACGGGTGGAAGGCGAAGACGAAGGTAAGCAACCCCTCGGCGTTCTATCGTGGCAACGCGCAAGGATCTGGAGCCGCCGGCGATAAACCCGCGCGACTGCTCGACGCCGGCCATGCCGTGGCCGGTGCGGGGACCGCCGATGCTTCCAAGCGGGCGATCCTCGCGGCCGGTAGCGAGGAGCTCAGCCGGCTCATCTATGTTGCCGTGACGCGGCCGCGCCACCATCTCTGCATCCTGCGGCCGGCGGGCTGGGAGGAGTCGCTGCTTGGTGCGGCGTTGCCAGGCGCGCCCTCCACCGCTGCCGACATCGCCGAGGAGGACCGTGCCATCATGGC
>CAYZHH010000450.1:0-1641 GCA_964478275.1 uncultured Candidatus Kuenenia sp. | reverse complement strand
GAGTGATTCAGCCGCGAGGGCTGCCGCCTCGGCTGCCTGAGCATGCTGCGGTGCGGCACGGAGAAACTCAGCGAGGGCAGCCGCGGCCGCTGCAAAGACCTGCGGGTCGGGCTTGGCCTGGGCTACGCGAAAAAGGCCACGGCCAAGCTCGAGCCGCGCGGAAAGTTTTGTGTCGGCGTCAGCCTTGCTCGTGACGACTTCCCGGAGCGTTGTTTCAGCCGCTGGCCAGTTCCCGGATTTGAGCTGGCAGATGGCGAGGTAGTACCGACCCTTGAGAGCGAGGGGGTCGGCGGGATGCGCCGTGACGAGTGCCTGCCATTCCTCAGCGGCGAGCTCCCAGGCTTCGCGGTTTTGGAGCGCTGCTGCCGAGGCGTATGCTGCCCGCGCTGCCTCGCTGGAAGGCGCGTCGGCCGCGATCGCCGCAGAGGCGAGTGCGAGACAGAGCCAGCCGATGATGGGCGTCGCGCGAAGCATGGCGTGTCGAGAGGGAACGTCGTCTGGAGGAACGAGAAGCGAGCCCGTGGACGCGATTGTACCTGCTATCCTTCGCGTATGCAGATCGTGATCCTCGATGCCTACACGACAAACCCAGGCGACCTTTCGTGGGCCACCGTGGAGGCCATTGGCCCCACGACCGTGTATCCCCGAACGCCGACGGAGCGGATCGTTGAACGGGCGATTGATGCCGAAGTCGTGCTCACGAACAAGACGCCCCTCATGGCCGCCACGCTCGCGGCGCTTCCAAAGCTGAAATACGTCGGCGTCTTGGCCACGGGCGTGAACGTCGTGGATGTTGCCGCGGCCCAAGACCGCAGGGTCGTCGTCTCGAATGTGCCCGAGTACTCGACGCCGAATGTGGCCCAGGCGACGTGGGCGCTCATCCTCGAGTTGACCAATCAGGTCGGGCTTCATGCGCTAGGCGTGCGGGCCGGACGCTGGAGTGCCAGCGAGGATTTTTGTTACTGGGACACGGAGCTTGTCGAACTGTCAGGGCTCACGCTCGGTCTCGTGGGGTATGGCCGGATCGCTCGCGGCGTGGCCGCTGTGGGGCGGGCGCTCGGCATGAACGTGATCGTGCACCGCCGCCAGCCCGGCGATGTGGCTGAAGACGGCACCCGCCTGGTCACTCTCGATGAAGTCTTTGCGGCGAGCGATGTCGTGAGTCTTCATTGCCCACTCACGCCCGAGACGGCAGGCCTCGTGAACGCGCAGCGACTCGCGCTCATGAAGCCCACCGCCTTTCTCGTGAACACCGCTCGTGGTGGGCTTGTCGTGGAGGCTGACCTCGCCGCCGCGCTCGACGCGGGCACGATTGCCGGAGCCGGCCTCGACGTTCTCACAACCGAGCCCCCGCCCTCCGACAACCCGCTCCTCCGGGCGCGGAACTGCATCATCACGCCCCACGTCGCCTGGGCCACCCGCAACGCCCGCGCCCGCCTCATCGCGATCACCGCCGCCAATCTCCGCGCCTTCGCCGCCGGCACCCCGCAGAACGTGGTGTGAGACGCGGTGTTCCCGCAAGCGATTGCTATGGCGCTGTGCCGGTGCCGTGTCGCCGGACGTTCGCGGTGCTTCGCCAGGATTTGTCGCGCCGGCGCCGCCGTCCCGGCGTCGGCTTCGGCTTGCGGTCGCCGGGCAAAG
>CAYZHH010000449.1:0-1652 GCA_964478275.1 uncultured Candidatus Kuenenia sp. | reverse complement strand
CGATCAGGCCAGCGGCGAAGATGATATCGAGGAGCCGCTTGAGCACGCGAGCGTAGAACGTGAGGTCTGGAGGCAAGAGACGTTACTGGCTTACTCGGGGCGAAGGGGACAGGCCCCTTTTTCGTCGCAGGCTCCGAAAAACGCGCCAGTCCCCATTGGTTGCTACCGACAGAAGTACGACGGGCACCGCGAGCACCATGCCCGCGGCTGCCATGTTCAAGAGCGGCCCGAGCGTGGGCACGACGAGTGACGCCGCGGCCAGCCCCCCGGCAGCCGCAGCGAGCAGGCCATACAGCATGGCCACGCCTCGATGCGACCAGCCCGCGATCACGAGCCGCTGGTAGATATGGCTCTCGTGCGTCTGGAGAATGTTTTCACGGCGTGCCACGCGCTTGAGGAGCGTGGTGAACGCGTCAAAGACGAAGGGCCACATCGCGAGCAGCACGACTGGCACAACGGTCATCCGGCCCGGCGACGGGACGACCAGCGGCAATGCGGCGATCGTGAAGCCACAAAACGTACTGCCCACGTCGCCCATGAAAATCCGCGCCGGCGGCCAGTTCCACGAAAGGAATCCTGCCGCCGCCGCCGCGAATGCAACCGCGACGATCGCTACCGACTCGCAGCCCACAGCCGATGCCGCGACCGCCAGGCTTGCCCCGGCCGCGACCGCTGTCATCCCCGCGATGCCGTCGGTGCCGTCCATGAAGTTGAAGGCATTGGTCATGCCCACGATCCAGAGCACCGAAAGTGGCCACGCAGCCGCGCCGAGCGAAACGCTTCCAAGGCCGCCGAATGACACGTCGGCAAGTGGTCCGGTCACCCACACCACAGACACTGCCGCTGCGGCATGTACCGCGAGCCGAACGAGTGCAGGCACCGCTCGAAAATCGTCCCGCAAGCTCACTGCGGCGACGGCCATCGCCGGCACTCCCCACCCGAGCAGTGCCTGCCGAAGGTTCAGCGCGAGCCACGCCATAGCACCGGCCACAGCCACCACCACGATCACGATCGCCAGGCCGCCACCTCTTGGGACCGCGCGGCCGACGTTGGCTGGGCCGGGCCGCGTGACAGCTCCATGCCTTTGGAGCACGGGCCGCAGCCATGCGACGAGCGTTGCCGAGCTCGCATAGGCCGCGAGGATCACCGCAAGCCAGACGGGGTCCACGACAGTCACGGCGGCACCGCCTCCCTCACCCCGTCGAGCGGCACACGGCTACATCGCCACTCAATCGCAAACGTCGTCACCGCCGCCAGGACGACGATCACGCCGGGCAGCCAGCAGCGAATCGCCGCAGGAATCGCGGGCGTCACCATCGCCAGGCCCACGAGCCCGCCAGCCGCGGACAGCGCCCCGTAGAGGAGCGACACCCACGCATGGCTCACCCCACTCCGCACGAGCCGATGGAAGAAGAACTCGCGGTGCGGCTCGAGCGGATTCTTGCGGTTCCAAAGCCGGCGAAACACCGACACGAACGGATCGTAGACATACGGCCACAGCGCCAGCACCATCGGCACGAACGCGGCTTCGATGAGGCTATCGCGAACGAGCACAGGCACAGCCGCGAACAACGCTCCCAGAAAACCACTGCCGACATCTCCCATGAAAACGCGGGCGGGCTGCCAGTTGAACACGAGGAACCCTCCCGTCG
>CAYZHH010000448.1:0-1659 GCA_964478275.1 uncultured Candidatus Kuenenia sp. | reverse complement strand
AGCTCTCGGTGTCGAAGAGCACTCGTGGCGGGATCGTCGCCACGGGCAGCACCTGCGGGGCAAACGGATTCCAGCGAAGTGGAATGGTCGGCGGCTCGTGACGTCCAACAGCGGTTCGGATGGCGGCCACGATATCGGCCAAGCGATCGGCGGGCGGCTCGCCGGCGAAATCATCGTCGCGAACCGTGAAGCGATCGAGCACCGAACCGTCGGGAAGCGTGTGGATATCGGCCGCGAGAACCCCGAGACGTTCGGCGGCGAGCGCCCCTGTGACCCGGTGAAACACCCCCTCGGCAACCCGCTCGTGGGTGCCCACGGTGATTGAAATCGTGGTGGTCTCTGGCTGCCAGCGCGCGATCGCAAACACGCCGTCGGCCTGCAGACGGCACAGCCGGCCGAGCTCCTCGATAACCCGCGTGGGCGGCACGCCTCGAAAGGCTGCGGCGGGGAGGCCGTGAAGCTTTGTGACGACGGGATCATCTGCCGGCCGATCTGCGACGAGCCGCTCGACTGCTTCTCGCGATCGGGCCACCTCGTCGCCGGGCGCCTCGCCAGAGAGCACGTCCTGCGTGCGGGCATGGAGGTCGCCGAGAAGGTCGGATTTCCACTGCGTCCAGACGCCCGGCCCCACCGCCGACACGTCCGCGGCCGTGAGCAGGGCGAACATCCGCAGAATCTCGGGTGAGCCCACCTCGCGGGCAAAGTCAACGACCAGGCTGTCGTCGCCGACATCGCGACGGAACGCGAGATGAGCCATGAGGAGATGTCGTCGGACCAGAAATTCGATGATCTCCGTCTCGTCGGCCGGTACCCCGAGTCGCATGCACGTGTCACGGGCCAGCACTGCGCCCACGTCCGCATGATCTCCTGGCAGCCCTTTCCCGAGATCGTGGAAGAGCGCGGCCAGGAGCAGGGGCCTGGGCCGCGTGAGTGCCCGCCACTGGCGTCCCTGCCAGCCGTCCTCAGATTTATGGCGAAGGCATTGCTCGACCGTGTGAATGGAGTGCTCGTCCACGGTGAACTTGTGATAGTTGTTGAACTGGAGGAGGTCGCGGGCGTGGCCGAAGCCAGGAACAAAATGCTCGAGCACGCCCACTTCATGAAGACGTCGCAAGACATCGGCCAGGCCGTCGTGCCATTGCCGCATGGCAGACGGCGGACGGTCGAAGAGCCTCAGGAATGCCTCGCACGCACGCGGCGACGGTGGAGCGTTGGCCCAGGGTCGCTCGCTGCCGACCCGCCGCACCGCATCCCACGTGGGCCCGTGGACCGGCAGCCCGTGGAGCATCGCGAGCTCCCGGAGCCGGATGATCGATTCGGGGGAATGAGCGATGCGACTCTCTTGACCACCGATGGCGGCGACGTTGGCTGGACCGACGCGAAAGAGACCCTCAACCCGGTGCCCGAGGAGGCCTGCCGCAAGCCGGCCGGTCGCGGAGCGCGGAGAGGCCGTCGCCATGACCGCCTCGGCGACCCGCTTCACGCCGCGGGTATGTCCGATGTAGTCCTGCATGAACCGCTCAACGCCCAGCAGCCCGTCGCGTTCCTCGTAGCCGAGCGCGGTCGCGATGCGAAGCTGGTGATCGCGGGTGAGATCATCGGTCGTCCGGCCGGTGGCCAGATGCAGATCGAGCCGTACGCCTGTCAGGAGCTCAGACG
>CAYZHH010000447.1:0-1664 GCA_964478275.1 uncultured Candidatus Kuenenia sp. | reverse complement strand
AGGCACTTGTCGCGCCGAGGTGGATGATCGGCCGCGCCGCCGGGCAGTCGTCCGCGAAGGCATGGAGGTGGGCAAACACATCATGCCGCATTCGCCGTTCGTAATCGGCAGCCTTCGCGAAATCGATCGTGTCGAGGTGGGCTCGCATCTCGTCGAGCTGGGCAGGCGTGACGGCCAGCCCAAGTTCCGCCTCGCTCTCCGCAAGCGCCAGCCACGCGCGACGCCAAAGCGAATAACGATGGTTGTCACCCCACAGTCGCGTCATGTCGGCCGACGCATACCGGGCGGCCAGTGGATTTTCCCAACGATCGCGATCAAGGGCGGCGGCGGGCTGCAATGGCGTGGCTCCAAGTGGCTCGTGGAATGGTGCAGAGGCGATGATAGCGCCTCGTCAGTCTCGATCAAGACCGACGTGGACGGGCCGAGGATGCCTGCGGGCCGTCAGGCTGCCGCGTCATTCTGCAAAACAACCGCTCGAGTGCCAGTCTCGACCGTAGCCCCCGCGAGGCTTCCCCCTTGAGGGCCAAGTCGAGGTCGCGGAGCCAGACGGGGAGCCGGCGGGCCCGCGCCGTGCCGAGCTGAGTCAGCGATTCGCGGGCCTGAGCAAGCGCCTTGGGCCAGGCGGCTACGCCCGCCTCGCGAAGCGCCTGTTCGACCCCCGCTGGTCGGCCGCCACCGGCGGGCAGGGCGAGCAGCCTCGCGGCCGTCGCCAGCTTTCGGAGCACGGCTGAGGCCTGGGCAGCGATGGCGATCGGGCTCTCTCCGGTTTCGAGGATGGCAGCTAGTTCGGAGAGTGCCCTGGGCGTGTCGCCTGAAGCTGCCGCGTCGATCATTTCCCAGGCCGGTCGTTCGCCTGGCGTAGCGGCGAAGGCATCGATCGCTTCGGGAGCGATGGCCTTTCCACGGTCGGCGGCTGGCAGCGTGGCTGCCAGCCGCGCGAGCGCTTGGTCAACAAGGCCGAGGTTTCCGGCAAGCCGCTCGAGCAAAGCTTCCGCTGCTGCCGCTGCAAGCGTGAGCCCGTGAACCGCTCGGGCCCACTTCCGCACCCAGCCCGCGAGGTCGCGTTTACTCGTCACCGTCGTCTCGATCACAAGCCCATCCTTGGCGGCCGCCTTGGCCAGCCGAGTGGTGCCGGGAAACGTCCGGACTTCAAGGACGATGAGCCCGCGTCGTCCGCGGGGCGTGCCGGCGATCCGTTCGAGCAGCTCACGAGACGCCGTCACGAAGGCATCGGCCTGGCGGACGACTGCGGCTCGAGTGGCCGTGGCGAACATAGGGATCGTGGCGGCCTCGTCGAAGACGTCCCGCGGATCGAGTGGCTGGTCGCCGGCAAACTCGCGCCATGCCCAGTCGCGATCCGCTTCGTCGGGCACGAGCCTGTCACGGAGCGCACTGAGAACGCGACCAGAAAGAAATGGCTCGTCCCCGTGAAGCACGACGATCGACGCCGCGCTGACGTCGAGGCTCTCGGGTTCGAGCAGAATATCGAGAGCGTGAGTACCACCAGCCAACGCACAAGCCTCCGGGGCAGCGCTCAGACTACAGCAATCCGCAATCGTCGTCTGTCACGGCGAACACCACCACCACGCGCCCGGATAACGGGAGCCCGGAGGTGCGACCGGCCGGGCGTAAAGCCAGACCCGTCTGCTCGGGCGAACACCACC
>CAYZHH010000446.1:0-1677 GCA_964478275.1 uncultured Candidatus Kuenenia sp. | reverse complement strand
CGACCATTTCGTCCGCTGCCACTATGCCGGTGAGCTCGGCCCGCCTGCCACCGAGGCGACGTCGCCATGACGAACACGCGTGAACCGCTGCTTGCCGTCACGGGGCTCCAGACGCATTTTCCGATCCGCCGCGGCGTCTTGCGGCGAACGGTTGGCGCCGTGCGGGCCGTGGATGGTGTGTCGTTCACGCTCGATCGTGGTCGCACGCTTGGCCTCGTGGGCGAAAGCGGCTGTGGCAAGACAACGGTGGGCCGCAGCATTCTCAGGCTCGTCGAGCCGACAGCCGGCGCGATCCGGTTTGCCGGCCATGACCTGCGGAACATGTCGCAGCAAGCCCTCAGGCCCCTGCGTCGCCGCATCCAGATCGTGTTTCAAGATCCCTACGGCTCGCTCAATCCGCGGATGACGGTGCGGGCCATCCTCGAAGAAGGGCTTTTGATTCACCGGCTTGGCGACGCACACGAGCGGTTGCGGCGGATGACGACGGCTCTCGAGCGAACGGGCATGGCCGCCGCGGCGCTTGCCCGCTATCCCCACGAGTTTTCCGGTGGGCAGCGACAGCGGATCGCCATCGCCCGGGCGCTCGTGCTCGAGCCCGAACTGCTCGTGCTCGACGAACCGATCTCGGCGCTCGATGTCTCGATCCAGGCCCAGGTGGTAAACCTTCTGGTCGAGCTTCGCCGCGAGCTGGGTCTCACCTACCTCTTCATCTCGCACGACCTCTCGGTCGTGGAATACATCTCCGACGATGTGGCGGTGATGTATCTCGGTCGGCTCGTCGAGAAGGCGCCGGCGGCGGAGCTCTACGCCGCGCCGCTTCATCCCTACACCCACGCACTCTTCTCGGCCGTGCCGAGCGTCGATCCGGCTCGCCGTCGAGGACGCATCATCCTGCCAGGCGATGTGCCAAGCCCCGCCAATCCTCCGCGTGGCTGCCACTTTCATCCCCGCTGCCCGCTGGCTGAGAGTGTCTGCCGCGAGATCGATCCACCGGCTGCGACCATCGGCGATCATGTGGTTCACTGCCACGTCGTGGCCCGCGAGCTGGCCACGGGCGAGGCCCCGGAGGCCGCGAAGCGAATAGCCGCGGCGCTGGCCATCACGACGACCTGACAGCCGGTGGCATTGCGATTTGCGGCGCGGGTAGAATAGTTGGATGTGGACGTCGTGGCGATCGCGGTGCAGGAAGTCTTCAGGGAGACGATGCGTCATGTGCTGGAGAGGCTGCGGGATCATGGCGGTGGTCGCCGTTGCGGCAGCGGCGTCTGCCCAGGAGATCAAGTCTGGCCGAAGCGGCGGGCTTCTCCCCACGCCAACGATCGGGCTTTCCCGTGAGGAGCTTGTTCGAAGCTGGGATCTCGATCGCGATGGCACGATCAGCAAGTCGGAGGCCGAGCTTGCCCGCTCCCGAATGCAGCGGCAGCGGCTCGAGATTCAGTTTGGGTCCGGCCTCGATCCGCTCACCGGACGGCCCCGCCGTGTCGAGCCCCCGACCGACAAGGCTGATGCCGATAACGAATTTTCCTACCGACTCCCGCCTGAGCTCCCGCAGGCTCCGCCACCGACCGCGAACACCTCCACGAGAAGTGGCGAGCCCAGCCCGATCACGCGGCCCAAGTCACTCGCCGAGCTTGTAGCGCCGCCTGACTCGGCCCCATCGCTGCCGCGCTCGCCGGG
>CAYZHH010000445.1:0-1679 GCA_964478275.1 uncultured Candidatus Kuenenia sp. | reverse complement strand
GTGCGATGTCGCCATACTTCGGGAACTCCTTCCCAACGCCGTAGTCGCCGCCCTCCACCATGACCCGCTTGTCCCAACGAGCCCCGCAGCCGATCACCGCAATCCGCGGCCGCTCATTTGGGGCCCGAAACGCTGCGGCGCGGGCTACCGTGCCGCGGCAGGCCACGAGGCCCAGCGAGCCGACCGCCGACTGAATGGCAAGCCGCCGAGAAAGCGTGCGTCGAGCGGTCATGGGAAAATTCTCCTTGGACACTTGAATCCACCGCAAACCGTGTCACGGCGAAGGCGGCCGATCACTGGCGGTCTCGCCTCGTTGCCACACAGCCCAAACCGCCACCAGAAGGTCAGGTTCGTGAACGTCGTAATACACGGTCAGTGGAGACACACTGAGGATTCGGATGTTGCTGACCCGCGACTCACCAACATCAAGCGGTGAAGCACGCAGCAGGGCGTCGATATCGTCCGCGGCACGAGTAACCGCTTGGCGATCCTCAGCAGTGATCCAGAGACTGGCCAGCTTGCGTTCTGCGGCCGGCCTCCAGATCACGGCAAACCTCATTTCGCCCCCAGCGATCTCCAGATTTCTGAAAGCGGGCGGCCGCCAGGCTCCTGTCGCAAGGCATCCAATTCATCTGGCGAGTAGGGACACTCGTCGGAAGCCAGCGAAATCGCAGGGACGAAGTGCCCAAGCCGGTGACCACTGGCATCAACGAATTCCACGGGCTCGACGAGTCCATGGAGCCTGGATGTGAGTGGATTGTCGATCGTTATCTGGTGCATGGACTCGCCTCTGGATGTGGGACTGCCCAGCGATAATGCTCACCCATTCCCAAGTATCGACCGAGCGTTGCCTACCGGTCAAGCAAACACAGCCCCGGAACAACTGGCGTTCATGCCGCAAAGCTATTTTGAGCCATTGTGGGTATTCTGAGGCTCACACCTGAGCGAACCATAGCCCGTGCTCTCGCACGGCCCTGAGAATTTTTGAGGAGCTTCCAACCGTGCGATTTTGGACTGCCGCTGCCCCTTTCCACTGTCTCGGTGCCTTGGCCTGTTTTTCGGCGATGACGGCGAGCGCGGCAGACTCCTTCTATAAGGAGCCGGCCCTCTTCTCGACCCGGCCGAGCGAGACCGTGTCGATGAACACCATCGACCGCTTCGGCCCGGTGGGCATCGGGATCGAGCTCCACCAACCCGCCTTCGTCATGAAGGTCAAGAACGTCGAAGAGGGCTCGCCCGCCGCTGCGACCGGCAGCTTGGCCAAGGGTCAGGTGATCGAGAGCATCAATGGCCAGAAACTCGCCGCGATCGATCCGCGCATCCAGCTTGGCACCATCCTTGCCGAGGCCGAGGCAACTGATGGCAATATCCGGCTCCTCGTGCGTGACGACAAGCCGGAAGCCGTGGCGACAGAAGTAGTCGTTTCGATCCCCGTCCTCGGTCGCTATTCCAAGACATGGCCGCTCGACTGCCCCAAGTCTGAAAAAATCGTCCGCGGATTCGCCGACTATCTCGCACAGCCCAACGCCGATTCCGGCTTCGGGAGTGTCGGCATGCTCTTCCTGCTCTCGACGGGCGAGGAAAAAGATCTCGAGCCGGTCCGCGCGTGGGTGCATTCCTTGGCCGACAAGCCGGCGCCGACCTACGCCTGGCACCTGGGCTACGGCGGCATTCCCCGC
>CAYZHH010000444.1:0-1687 GCA_964478275.1 uncultured Candidatus Kuenenia sp. | reverse complement strand
ACGAACGCTTGGCTGCAAGACCAGGGACTGGCCTCACTGAAATCACTCTGGGCCACACTCGCTCCGCTTCGTCGAACCGCGTAGTGCGGACCCGCATGCTACGTGGTGTGGGGGGCGGGCGGCGAAAGCCGCCTGCCTACCCGATTCGGCGGTTGCACAGTCAACTCAGCCGATTAACCCATCGTATTCCGCGTGTGAACCGATCCAGAACCAAGTGACCGTGGGTCCCTCCAACCGCCCCATCGCCCGCCACCCTCGTCCGACCCGCACGGAGTACAGACCTGCGTGCCCACGGATCGGTTTGAAACGCAGGCCAGGATGTGACGGGTTCGCACGCCACAGCCGATAGGCGCGCCGCGCCTGCTCCCGCACCTCCTCGGGCAGACGCGCGAAGCAATCCATGAAGTCATCGGTGACAATGGAGTTCACAGTTCGTCAAAGCCCACTGCACGGCAGCGGCCGGCCCGCACCTGTTCCTCGGCGCGGGTTGCCAAGGCTGCCAACTTGCCTGGCGAACGGGCCAGCGCCTCCTCCCACCGGTGGCCGTCCTCAATCTCTTCTAAGATAAGTGCCGCGATAGCGTCTTGCTCCGGGTCGGAGAGTTTGCGTGCTTCCGTGACAGCATGATCAAGCAACTGCGACATGAACGTACCTCCACCGGTCTGGAACTGACACCCCGTTTGGGAAACCAAGCCTATTATCGACGGGCGCCGGCAGCGCGTCCAGGGGGATCTTGGGCGGCCGTCAGGTGCAGCGTCTGGTTCGGCTCGGTCGTCCACCCTTAAAAATGGTTATTTCTTCTTCTCGGCGTCAACATCTCCCGCTGCGAGCTTCGTCCCCAAGATCGGGGTGCCTTTATTGTTCTTGCCGGAGTAGCTCTTCCCGTCATTCGCCAAGTTGACGACATCCGTCCAAGCACCGCCTGGCGCTGCAGCATTCGGCCACGTCAAAACCATCAGGCCGCCTTTGATCTGCCACGTATTGCGCCCGTCCGGATCGTTAATCTTTCCGTTCGAGTACAGCTGCATGACGACATTCTTTCCCATCCCGACCTGATGAGCCCACGTCGCGACGACCTTCGGCTTAGCTTTTTCCGCAGGGTTCGCTCCCTTCTTCGCCGGCGAGACATCGGCGAGTTCCTTGAGTGCCCCCGCCTCGTCGAGCTTGATGGCCTTGGTGTAGTCCCCTTTGGCTTTCTCAAGTGCCTTCCTGAGGCTCACCCTGGCAGCGCGGAGATCGGACTCGTAGTCCCCCTTGGCGCGAGCAATCATCGATGCCATCGGCAGTGTGCCGTCCTTCTCGAACAACTCTTTCTGGGACTTGATCATCTTGGCGTTGTCTAGATCCCCCTTGGCGGCGACCTCCCGAAGTTTCGCCTCCATCGCAGCGACCAGTTTTGTCTTGGCAGCGCCCAACTCTTCGGAATGCGCGGCCCGTGCCTTGTCGAGTTCCGCTTTGATCGGATCCTCGGCCGCGAGAGCCATCGCGGGGACGAAGAACACCATGGCGAGCATTACACGAATCACTCTACACCTCCGCGGCTCTCCGCCGCCGGACGGCAGCCGTAACCGGGCGGCGACGAGAGATTTTCAATTGCCAATCCACCCGACTTCGCCGCTCCGGTTCACGGCATTGTGTACGCCCGTCATGGGCGTGGTTTTATGGGGTGCAAGTCCCCTGTGCGAGA
>CAYZHH010000443.1:0-1705 GCA_964478275.1 uncultured Candidatus Kuenenia sp. | reverse complement strand
GGAAAACATCCTCGCGCGGCAGTGCGCCGGTGCCTTTCCCCGCCGATAAAAGCCCCTCGCGAGAGCGAGGGGACTGCGGGCTGTTGGGCCGCCCCGCTCCCGATACCCACGGCCCCAGGCTCTTCCCCGGCTCGCGGCGTTCCCCCTCATTCATGAGACCATCGAGGATGCGTGCCGCCTCGTAGCCGACGCGTTGGTAGCCAAGCTCCACGCTCGAGAGCTCGGGCCGCGCCTGTTCGCAGAGCTGTTCCTCGTTGCGGCTTCCGATGAGCGCCACATCGCGTGGCATCTGCCAGCCCCGTTCGCGGCACATCTGCGCGATAAAGCGGACCACGCCGTCGGTGCCGCTCGCCACGCCAACGGGCAGTTTCCATGAGTCCATCCATTTCGCGAGGCGGGTTCGGGATCGCCGGCTGAGTGAGCGGTTCTCGTCCCAGCGCTCTGGCAGTCCGAGCCTGGTGACGGCATGGCCTGCGGCTTCGGCCGTCGCCTTGAAGCCTGCAAACTGCCGCTCATCGGCGAGCCTGCCCTCGACGGCCGCAAACGCAAGGTTTCGCACGCCGCGGACGAGCATATGCTCGGCCTGGAGCCGCCCGACCTGGGCAAAGTCTGGAAAAACCGCGGGAAGCTGATCGAAGGCGGGGGTCGAAAGCATCACGTTCACAAGCGGCACGCCCAGCTTCTCTGCCGCCCGAGCGAGCTCCATTCGCTGGGCCGAGACGCGTGCGATGATCCCGTCGTAGGCGGGTTTCCTGGGGGGTGAGTGGGCGAGCGCATCCGCAGGCCAATTATCGATGGTCGTCTCCCAGCCGGCCTCGTCGGCGTATTGCTGGACGCCCGCGAAAACATCCGTGTGGTTCTTGTAGAGCAGGTGGATATCGAGCGCGACGCCAATACGGCGAGCAGGGGTCATGGAAATGCCTGGATACCTTGATGTGGATACCTCGATGCGCTCTTGGCCCCAGCCGCAAAAAAGCCCGCAGCCCAGGGCCTCGCCCGCGCCGCCTGTCGCGCTGGCCGTCTCCATGATAGCCCACCCACCCGCTCGAGCGAGTCGCTAATTCGCAAAAGATTTACCCGTGTGCGGAAAATGGCCGTGGTAGAAATCATTCCTGGCAGGGTAGACTTACGTGCCGTAGGGTTGGGTCACTGCTGCGCACACACACGTTTTCGCTCGATTCCGCGAAGAGGCTAGGCATCATGAAGATTCGCTATTCGGTCGCATTGGCGTTGGTGGTTGCGTGTGCCGCAAGCGCGGCGAATGCCCAGTCCACGCTCTACTGGTCTGGCAACGGCACGACCACGGGCGGCACTGGCACTTGGGACACCACGTCCACGCGTTGGGGCACCGTTCCAGCGGGCCCATACTCCACGGTCTGGAATAACTCGAACGTCGACACCGCCGTCTTCGGCGGCACCGCGGGCACCGTCACGTTGACCACACCGATCACCACCGGCGGGATGCAGTTCGATACCACCGGCTACAACATCACCACCGGCGCGAACACGCTCACCTTCGGTGGCACGACCAACACCATTGCTCTCAACAGGGTTGCCCTCGCTACGATCACCGGCACGGTCGCGGGCTCCGCGGATATGGTCTTCACCGCCCTGAATACAGCATCAGCCGGGACGGTCACCTTCACCGGGGCCTCCGCCGCCGGCTGGTCCGGCACTACCACGGTGAATGCAGGCATGACTCTGG
>CAYZHH010000442.1:0-1711 GCA_964478275.1 uncultured Candidatus Kuenenia sp. | reverse complement strand
CGCGAGGCCCGAGTCAACAAGCGACCAGTAGAGTCGGCTGCCCGTGCCGTCACCCACGATCGAAGTCAGAAGCCATGCTGCCCATCGATCGGGATGGTGTTCATCGGGGCCGGCCGTCATGCGAACCACATACTCAAGCGCCGCGGGCCGGACGATCCGCTGGTGTCCTGGAGTCGCCGCGGCCCGCGGACATGATGCTGCCACGCGGAACTCATCGGCCGAGTCCACTCCCCACTCGCCGCAGAGTTTTCGGGCCGACTCGATGAGCGACGGAAAATCCACGGCACCGGATGCGGCGAGCACCATCCGGCCGGGGGTGTAGCTGCGGCGGTGATAGTCCCGCATCGCCTCGACGCCGAGTGCCTCAATGGATTCCACGCTCCCGAGCACGCTGCCGGCCAGTGGGTGTGGGCCAAAGAAGGCGGCCCGGCAGCGGTCGTCGGCCCCGAATGGCGGCTGGTCGTCATCCATTCGGATCTCTTCGAGAATCACCTTCTTCTCAGTGATGAAGTCTTCATCGCGCAGCGCCGGCCGCATCATCCGCGCGAGCAGGTCCACCGCCTCATCTTGGGAGCGAGGAAGCACAGCCGCGTGGTAGACGGTCTCCTCTTCACTCGTGAAGGCATTGGCCGACGCGCCGAGCCGGTCAAATCCGCGGTTGATGTCGTCGGCTGAGAGTCCGTGCGGCCCCTTGAACATCATGTGCTCGAGAAAGTGGCTTACGCCCTCGATGCCCGGCCGCTCGTCGCGGGCACCAGTGCCCACGAAGATGCCAACGCTCGTCGAAACGGCGGCATCGCTCGTCTCGGCAATCACGTCGAGCCCATTCGGCAATCGCTCATGCAGGAACGGCACCGGGAATCTCCAGGGACGCGGGGCCGAGGGACACGACCGACAGGTCACGCAGCGGCTGGGATGCAAGCCAGTCTTCGAGCATGCCAACATTGAGCCGGTCGTAGCGGGCGAGGTCTTCGTCGATCGTTCGCAGCCGACCGAGGTGATACCACTGGCCCGCGAGCGAATCGGCGCGGGAGGTGGTCGACTCCTGCTGCATCACGAGGCCTGCCGTCACGCGAGCCTTGACCCGTTCGAGCTCGTCGGCATCGAGGGAGCCGGGCAGTCGTTCGATTTCGGCAAGCATGACATCGAGCGTTTCCTGGGCGCGGGCCGCCGTGGTGCCGGCGTGGCAGACGGCCATCGCGAAATCGCGTTGGCTGGAATAGCCGGCCGACACGCCGTAGCAGAGGCCCCGCCGCTCGCGAACTTCGGTAAAGAGCCGCGAGCTCGTGCCGCCGCCGAGCACCGAAAGCACGGCCCGGCAGATCGCGGAGTCGTCGCTGCGGGCCGGCGGCATCGACCACGCCAGTGCCACATGGGTCTGCTGTGAGTCGTGCGGGATGTGGCAGGCGAACGGGCCGCGTGATCCCGTCGTGACGGGCTGCGCAGCGGCATGGGGCCAGTCGCCGAGGAGTCGCGAGAAGTGTTCGAGAACGTCCTCCCAAACGATCCGGCCAGCGATCGCAACGATCATCCCCGATGGCCCCATGCGTTGGCCGAGAAACGCCCGCACGTCGTCGAGCGTTGCAGACTCGACATCAGGAGCGCTGCCCTCGGTGGGCATGCCCCACGGCGAAGGCAGATGGATACGCCGAAGCGCCGCAAGCGCCCGATGAGCAGGGTCGTCCTCCATCCCTGCGATGGACTGGAGCAC
>CAYZHH010000441.1:0-1712 GCA_964478275.1 uncultured Candidatus Kuenenia sp. | reverse complement strand
CCTCGCGCAGGCTGCGGTTGGAGAAGACATACAAGCCGCCGCTCACCCCGAAGCAGATCGCGATCCTCCGGCAATGGATCGCCGAGGGCGCTGTGTGGCGAGAGCACTGGGCGTTCGTCCCGCCGAAGCGGCCCGCGATCCCGGCCGTCGAGGGGAAGACCTGGGTGAGAAACCCGATCGACGCTTTTGTCTTGGCAAAACTCGAAGCCGAGGGACTCGAGCCATCGCCGCCAGCCGATCCAGCGACTCTCCTCCGCCGCCTGTCGCTCGACCTCACCGGCCTGCCGCCGACGCTCGCCGAGCGGGCCTCACTCGCCAAGCCCGATGCCGCCGCCGATCGCTTGCTGGCGAGCCCCCATTTCGGCGAACGCCAGGCTCGGGAATGGCTCGATGCAGCACGGTACGCGGACTCCGCGGGCTATGAAAAGGATCTCCCGCGGTACCACCATTTCTACCGGGACTGGGTCGTCGCAGCGATGAACTCGAACATGCCGTATGACGACTTCATCATGAAACAGATCGCTGGCGACCTCCTGCCGAATGCCACGCAAGACGACCGCATCGCGACTGGCTTCCTCCGCAACTCCATGACCAACGAAGAAGGGGGCGCGAAGCCCGAGCAGTTTCGGATCGAGGGAGTTTTTGACCGCATTGATGCAATCGGCAAATCGATGCTCGGCCTCACGGCCCAGTGTGCGCAGTGCCATTCCCACAAATACGATCCGCTTACGCATGATGAGTACTTCGGGATCTATGCCTTTCTCAATGGCATCGATGAGACCTCCATCGCGGCACGCACGCCGTCCGAGACGCAGGCGACTAAGGCCATCCTTGCGGGGGTCGTGTCCATCGACGACGTGCTTCGGAAATCCTCTGACGATCGTGAGCACGCGTTCGTGACCTGGCAGCAGGACATGCTCGCCCTCCCCCGCACCGAGTGGCACCGCTCGAGCTCTACCAGCTCGGCGATTCCGGCCAGAAGTACCTGCCGCTGCCCGACAAGTCGGTCATGAACATGGGCTATGCCGACACGCGGAGTATTGAAGGCTTCAAGTCCTCACTGGAGCTTCCAGAACTTCGAGCGGCCCGCCTCGAAATCATGAACGATCCGTACCTCCCCATGAATGGCCCAGGCCGTTCCACCCGCGGCACCGGCACGCTCTCCGAGTTTGTGCTGAGAGCCGGTGCCACGCCGGACAAGGTCGAGAAGCTTGCCTTCACCTCAGCCGTCGCAAGCATCAATCCGCCGGTCACGAAGCTCGATCCGATGCGATTCCCGAGCAGCGCCACGCGCGAGCCCGACGACCGCACCACGGGCCCTGCCGCCTTCGCCATCGACGGCGATGAGAAGACGGGCTGGACGACGGAACGCGACCCGGCCCGCAACCATGATCCCGCCGTGATCACGTTTGAACTGGCCGAACCGTTCCGAGCCGATGGCACCATTCATTTCAAGTACAACCTCGTCCAGCGACACGGTGGCCTTAATTCCGACGACAACCAGACGTTCAACCTTGGACGCATCCGGTTGTCTGTTGCCGCAACGCTGCCCAATGCCCTTGATCAGCTCCCGCCCTTCGTCGCGGAGGCGCTCAAGACCGACCCCGCGAAACGCACCCCGGACCAGGAGCGTCGGCTCTTCGCCCACTGGCGTGAAAACAATCCCCACTTCGCCACCGAGACCGCGGCGATCGAAGCCCTCTACGCCAAGG
>CAYZHH010000440.1:0-1803 GCA_964478275.1 uncultured Candidatus Kuenenia sp. | reverse complement strand
TCGTCGTTGAAGGGGCGGCGGGGTGGGGTGTCTGGTCCGTCAGCCGTGTGCTCGTCGCCGGCCTCCTTTACCTGCTGCCGCTCGCGCCAGGGCTTGCTTGCCTCGTAGCTCTCGAGCTCGGCGGCCAACTGGTCGGCGACATTCTCGTCGTCTTTGCCCTGCTCGACGGCCTGGTGGGCATACTTCCTCGCGTTCTCAAAATCGCCCGTCTCGGCGTAGGCCGCGGCGAGCGTGCTGATGATGTGAGCCGCTTCCCACTTCGTTTCCTCACAGGCCTTCGTGGCAAGCTCGATGGCCCGCTTGCCGTTGCGGAGGTCGTCGTCGGGTGAGGTGGCCAGCAACCAGGCGAGGTTGTTGAGTACGCCAGAATCGTCGGGCTCGAGCGCGAGGGCCTTCTCCAAGTCGGCGAGGGCCGCCGGGTGGTCGCCCATCGAGATCGCGGCATCACTCCGCCCACGGCGGCAGGGGAAATTGTCTTCGTCGATCTCGAGCGCCCGGGTAAAGCGCCTGATCGCCTCACGCGGCTGTTCGGCCGCGAGGTAGAGCATTCCGAGCTGGCCGATGACGGCAATGTCGTCGGGATTCTTCGACGCCAGCCTTCGGAAGTCGCGAATCGCGGAATCGTAGTCGTGCCGCTCGGCGGCCATGAGGCCCCGCAGCTCGAGCGCGGCCGGGAGATCGGGAGCCGTCTCCAGGACCGCCTCGACATCGGCGAGCGCCGCATCGGAATCACCACCTTGCTGGTGGATGCGGGCACGGAGAAGGAGCGCTGTGGAGTTGGTGGGCTGGAGATCCACAACCCGGTCAATGTCGGCAAGGGCCTCGTCCTGGTTCCCCTCGACCGCCAGCACCCGGGCTCGCTGGAGAAGCGGGCCGATGGCTTCGGGCTCGAGCTCGATCGCCCGGCCGAAGGCGGCGCGGGCCTTGTCGAGCTCCTTCTCCATCAACAGGGCGATGCCGAGAGCCTCATGGAGCGAAGCATTCTGCGGCTGTTCTTCAACGGCGACGGCGAGATCCTCACGAGCCTTCTGAAACTCATCGTTTGTGAGCAGGAACATGCCCCGGGTGCGACGCACGTCTGCGTCGCGCGGGGAAAGCTCGACCGCGGCGTCGTAGAGCGCGGCCTTCTTTTTTGGATCGCCCTCCAGTTCCGCAAGCACAAGCGTGGCCCGGGCTTGCTCGAGCTTGTTGTCACCCAGGAGATCGAGCGCCTTGGCTGCCTCCGCGGCCGCCCGCTTGCGATCTCCGCCGGGGAGCACCTGGAGCCGCGCGATCATGAGATGCGCACCACCGAGGCCGGGATCGCGGTCCACGGCCTCCTCCAGATCCCGCATCGCGAAGGCACGTATCCGCGGCCACTGCGGATCGGGACGCGACGACTCGAAGATCGCCTCGGTCAGCATGCCGGCCCGATCCATGAGCGTGCCGGTGTAGAGATCCTCGGCAAACTTCCGCGAGTCGTCGTCGAGGCCAGCGTCGAGCGCCTTACGGCAGAGCGAGAGAACGCGGCCAAAATCATCGAGCTGCTCGATCTCGAGCTTGGCATCGATGGCCGCATTGAGATCCTCGAGACCGGGCGGATCGGTGTTGTCTGCTGCTGCCGCGACCAGAGCCCACGCGAGCACCACGATCGGCAACAATCGGCGCACAAGAACCATAGGAAGGGTTTCTCCGCAAAAAGGTGTATGCAGATAGTATGCGATATCCCTTTCCAAGGTGTAGCGCCATGCTCGGGAATAGAAGCCCACGGCGATAGCCGTGGGGCTGCGGGTGGAAGGCCGTCCCGTTTGCCATTGGGAACGG
>CAYZHH010000439.1:0-1811 GCA_964478275.1 uncultured Candidatus Kuenenia sp. | reverse complement strand
GTCACGTTGTCGTGCCCTGCGATCCGCGCCGTGCCAGAGGTGGGCGAGAGCAGGGTGGCGAGCAAACGCATCGTGGTCGTCTTGCCCGCGCCGTTGGCCCCCAAGAGCCCCACGATCTCGCTCGGCGCCACCGAAAACGACACGCCATCGACCGCCTCGACGAGCGAGCCATCGGCGGCGCGAAACTGTTTGACGAGCTGATCGACTTCGATCACATCATGACTCCTCGGCCGGCGGAAACTGCCGACCGGCGAGGATGATGCTCGCCGCGAAGAGAAACACCGAGGCGAGGGCGACCACGGCCACGATCTGCACCCAGGGGGGCTGCGTGTCGATGATGAGGCTCAGCTCCGGAGGCAGTTTTCGCTCCCAGCCCATCCAGCGTACAAGCAGGCTGCGGAGGCGAAGGCTCACCGTCAACTGATTGATGACGGCCGGCAGAAAGCCAGCAAGGTATTCGACCACAAACGCCACGGCCACGCTCGCCACGAGCGCCCGCTTGGGCACGATCACCGCCGGAAGCGAGAAGAGTGCGGCCCGACCCACACACGAAACCAATACAAGCACCGCGAACATCGGCGCAAGCGGCCCCGAATCTGGGAGCCCAGCCGCAGCCAGTGCTAGTGCCAAGGCAAGGAGTGCCACCGACGAGGACCATGCGACCGCGGCTAGGAATGTGCCCAGGAGCAGCGAGCGACGTCCGCCAGGCCGCACAGCCACATGCTGCCAGGTGCCTCGCTCGAGCTCGTCGGCTACGACCGGGCACATCGTCACGAGCAGCCCAAGCATGCAGACCGCCTCGGGCACGAGCGCGTAGAGCAGGAGGGCTAAGACGTCCAGATTGAGGTCCGCCACCCGACGTACGGCGAGGATGACGGCCGCAGGGAAGGCCGCGCCCACAAGGGCCAGGGCGATGCGCTGCGGCGCGAGGAGCCGCCGAATCTGAAACCCAGCAACGGCGATAATCCCACGAAGGGCGTTCATGGCAAAGACTCCCCAGCGAGGCCGGCCGGCGCCGGAGGCCGCGGGCCTCCACTGCCAGACCCGATGCCGCGATGAAGCTGCACGAGCCGATCGAAGACGCCCTCGAGCGATCGATCACCGGCGGAGAGCGCGAGGATCACGATCCCCTCGGCCACCGCCGCCCGCCCGAGCATGGCCACCAATTCCCGCGGCCTACGCGTGCCGATCGCGAGCCCCGCATGTCCATCAAAGCGAAGACTATCCACGAGCCCACTCGAGCAGGCGATTTCGGCAAGCCGTCGCGGCGAGGCTGATTCGACGCGGATCTCCGCAGGCATCGTTTCCACAAGCGCGTGAATCTCTTCGACGTCACCGCTGGCCACGAGCCGGCCTCCGAGGATCACGGCGAGGCCCGCATCGAGCGCCTCGATCTCGTGGAGCAGATGGCTCGCCACGAGGAGGCTGCGGTGAACCGCCCACTCACGGACCAGCACGACCAGATCATGCCGGGCCACAGGATCGAGACCGACGAAAGGCTCGTCGAGAACCAAGAGATCAGGGTCGTGCGCGATTGCGCCGGCGAGTTTTGTCCTTTGACGCATGCCCTTCGAGAGGGTCATCAGTGGCCGGTCAGCTGCCTCGCCGAGGCCCACGCGATCGATCGCCATCGCGGCAGCCTTGCCCGCAGCGGGTGCGATCACGCCATTGATCCGCACGAGATAACTGACCCACTCGCGGGGCGTGGCACCGCGCTCAAGCAGGTCGGCCGCGGGGCAGTAGCCGATCCGCGCCAGCACGCGAGGGTTACCAAACGGACGCTCGCCAAAAATCATCACCCGGCCCATCGT
>CAYZHH010000438.1:0-1825 GCA_964478275.1 uncultured Candidatus Kuenenia sp. | reverse complement strand
CCGTTCTTCATGAAGAACGGTTTTTATTTGATGGTGTTCTGGTACGCGGCCCAGCGGTTTGCGTGGGAGTTTTTCAAGCCCTATGCGCCGCTCCTGGGCCCGCTCAACCTCTTTCATCTCATCTGCCTGGGCCTTATGGTCTACGCGGGAGCCATGATGCGACGACCGGTAGCTGGGAGCCGGAGTCGTGCGTCAGCTATCCCCCTGTTGCGGAAGTGACGTTGACCCTCCTATTCTTACATTCAGGAGAGTGAAATCGATGACGCCAACCATGAAGAGTCTCGGCATCGACCAATTCGATCCGGAGCAGCGAATTGCCCTAGCGCTCGAGATCTGGGAAAGCCTGGGCGAGTCCAGGCCGCTTGGGCAGTTATCCGCAACGCAGACCGCCGAACTGGCCCGTCGCGATGCCGAGATCGACGCTCACCCGGAGATCGCACTCACGTGGGAGCAGATTCGCGCGAGCGTTGAGCGCAAGGCATGAGTCCACCGGTGGAGTTCTCTCCGGAAGTGCAGGTCGAGATCAACGACGCGCACGCCTGGTATGAGCAGCGAATGTCCGGCCTTGGCCCCGCCTTCCTTGATGAAGTCCAACGCCTTCTCGGCGCTATCGCTCTGATGCCCTCCCGCTTCGGGTTTGCTCTGGGCGACATACGCGTGGGCATGTTGGACCGATTTCCATACGCCATCTATTTCCGGGTATTGCCAAATCGCATTCGGATCCTGGCTGTCTTTCACACGGCTCGCGATCCCTCGGCGTGGCAATCCCGTACGTAGGCTCCTCATGGTCTACGCGGGAGCCACGATGCGGGCGACGCCTGCTACGCCAGCTTCGCCAGGCGGCGGATGATCCATTCGAGGCAGAGGCAGCTACAGCCGATCGCCAGGAGCGCGGTATTGAGCTGACGCTTGAAGGCCATGTCGGCGACGCCCGATTCATACTCCCGGCGTGACTTGTCGGGCAGCCGTGCGACCAGGGCGGCGGCGTCCTCGGCCGTCCAGCCGCCCGGCGTAGGGAACAGGGCCGTGCCCCCAGTGACGGTCGCTAGCTGTTCGAGAAGCGGGCGGTCGAGCTTGGGCCGGGCAAGCTCGCGGTCGGGCAACTGCACCTGAAGTCGTTTCACGAGCCGCTCGTTGCCGAGGCCCGGCGTCGGATCGACCTCCACCCTCCATGCACCCTCGCGTGTAGGCACGAAGGAGCCCATGAGTGTGCCAGGCCGATCGGGCTCGGCCATGAGCGGTATGACAATCGATTCGCCCTCGGGACCCACCGCACGGCACGCCGGTGGCCGCGCCGAGGCCGCAGCCTGCATCGCTTCGTCTGCCACCACCAGCCGCACCTGCACCGTGCCCCCCACCGGATGGCGGTCGCGATCGAGGAGGAGCCGCGCCCGCCGCGCGCCCTGGGAAAGCCGCCCCTGCGAAACATGCCGCACAAGCTGGGCGATAAGCCGCTCATACGCCCCATCGGCCACCGACCGCAGCCGCCAGAGCTCAGCCGACCCGGTATAGAACACGCTCCCCGACCCGTAGAACTGACCCGCCATGTCAATCAGCCGCGGCTCACCCGCCGTCGCCCCAGGCTTGGCGACGCGGGCATAGATGGTGGCCCCAGGCTTGGCCTCGCTCGCAGGATGACACGAATAGATCCCAGGAAACTCCGACCACACGACGCGGCTGGCCTCGCGACTGCCCGCGATCCACAAAAACTCGGCGTCGAGGCCGTCCCGCGTGAATTCCAGCGGCATCGGTTCTTCCTCGGATCGCGCCGTGATCGGGAGCTGCCCAGGCCTCCGCAGCTCCACCGGAAAGAGCCCACGAAGCG
>CAYZHH010000437.1:0-1830 GCA_964478275.1 uncultured Candidatus Kuenenia sp. | reverse complement strand
AAGTATGGCGACATCGTGGCGGTGTGCGATGTCGATGCCGATCGCCTCGGGCGGGCGGGCGAGATCGTGAAGGGCTGGCAGGGGGTCGCGCCGTCCACGACGGGTGACTACCGGAAGGTGATCGACAACAAGGCGATCGACGTCGTGCACATCAGCACGCCCGACCATTGGCATGCCAAGATCGCGATCGAGGCGATGCTTGCGGGCAAGGATGTCTACTGCGAGAAGCCGCTCACGCTCACGATTGAGGAGGGGCAAAGGCTCTGCGAAGTGACTCGGAAGACGGGCCGGATTGTGCAGGTGGGCACCCAGCAGCGAAGTGAAAGCCGGTTTATTACGGCCGTCGCGCTGGTGCGATCTGGGCGGCTCGGGAAACTCCTGCGAGCCCAGTGTGCCGTGGGCGAGGGGCCCACGAGCCCACCGCTTCCAGCCGTTGATCCGCCCAAGGGTCTCGACTGGGACCGATGGCTAGGCCCCGCGCCCCTTGCAGCCCATCGCTATTTGGTTGGGGCCAAGAACATCCCCGGGGCCTGGGCCCGAGGCCACTACGAGTTTCGCTGGTGGTACGACTACTCCGGCGGCAAGCTCACCGACTGGGGGGCCCACCATGTAGACATCGCCACCTGGGCCGCCGCCAAAACCGACACCGGCCCCGTGACCGTGGATCCCGTCATGGTGCAGCACCCGGTGCCCTTTGAGGGTGGCTTCCCGACGATGGACGACCGCTATTGCACGGCCACCAAATTCCTCATCAAGGCGACGTTTGCCGACGGTTTTGAGCTCACGATCCGCCACGACACCGACAACGGCATCCTCTTTGAGGGCACGGAAGGACGCATTTTCGTGAACCGCGGCAAGCTCAAGGGCAAGCCGGTTGATGACCTGGCCACGAATCCCCTCCCCCCGGAGGCGATTGCCGAGATCTGGAAGGGGCGGGAGCCCGTCGACCACGTGGCCGATTTTTTTGCCTCGGTGGCGGCCCGGCGGGAGCCGATCGCCGATGTCTTCGGCCACCACCGCGGCCTGACCACCTGCCACCTGGCCGGCATCGCCGCCCGGCTCGGGCGAAAAATCCGCTGGGATCCTGCGGCCGAGCGGATCCTGGGAGACGGCCTTGCCGAATTGTTCGTATTGCGTGAGCCCCGAAAGGGGTATGCGACCGAGGGGTAATCGAGGGAGAATGGGGGGCGACGTGTCAAAACCAGCGAGTTGGCGCCGTGCACACGAAGTGCTATCATCTGCCTGGGGCAAAATATCCGATTTTTTTCGGGAACGACTTCAAAAACTCCGTTTGAGGACGCCTTTCATGACCATTCCCGCTTCCTGCCGTCGATGGGCTCACTCCCGGGGGTTCACGATCGTCGAGGTCCTCATGGTCATCACGATCATGGCTTTACTGGTCGTGCTGGCGCTGCCAGCCGTGCTCAATGCTCGCGAGGCAACTCGTCGCTCACAGTGTGCGGTGAACCAGGCGAGGATGGCATTGGCCATGGGCAGGTATGACAGCAGGGAGCTCTTTCTTCCGGGCTGGCGTAATAGTCTCACCATCGATGGCAGCCCCTCAACAGTGACTTGGCTTATCACTATCCTGCCATTGATGGAGCGATCAGACATATTTGACGGTGTCGTTCGGCGGACCGTGTGGATGCTGGAGGACTACAATAACGCGAACTCAGGGCATGATATTTCGTGGTCCAAATGTCCTGCCGTTTCGTTGCTGAATCGTTCATGTAGTTATCGGGCCTCGGGAGGCATGGCGAATCTCAGCCGAAACGACGGTGCGATCTGGGATAATGACATCGAAGGCAACGAATTTCAATCGCTGTCAAC
>CAYZHH010000436.1:0-1858 GCA_964478275.1 uncultured Candidatus Kuenenia sp. | reverse complement strand
CCCCGCGACTGCCGCACCACGCAGGTGACTTCCGCGGGGCATGACGTGGCCCCCACGGTCAGGCCGCGCGTATCGATCCGCATCGTGACTCTTTCGAGGACGGCGGCCGGTGGAAGGACCGGTCCAGTGAGGCCTTCCTTGATCCTGAAGAGCTCGACAAAGTCGCGGTATTGAAAGCCTGGCACGGGCACCAGCCTGCCAGCGTCATCCTGCATGTAATACAGCTCGGGTAGCACCTCGCGCACGCCCTGCCCCGTGGGTCGAGCGGCATCCTGTGCCAGCGCCGCGGTGGCGATGAGCACCGGAACGAGCAGGGCGACGAGTGTGGAAGACAAGCGGCGCATCGAAAACAAAAGGCGTAGGGAGAACGACCCTCTCTAGCCTACCCCGCAATCCTGCGCAGAACCTTCGAAGTCCCCAGGCCGCACAATCGGCACGATCCGCACGAACAGCCGCCCCGGCTTGCCCACAAAGGATTGTCAGACGCCAGCGACGGCCGGGCTCTTCCCTCGAAGAAGTTGCTGCATCGCGGAAAGCAGTTCGGGCGTGGCCGCGGCGATGAAGGCCGGGTCATCGAGCGGCACGACATCCCCACACGTCGAAAACGGGGAGAGGCAACCCCCTGCCTCGCGGAAGATCAAAAACCCGGCGGCGGCGTCCCAGCAGGCGATCTGCCTCGCCCAGAACGTGTGAAGCCGGCCGCAGGCAAGCCACGCCAGATTGAGCGCCGTAGACCCCGTGCGGCGAACCGAGTGAACATGCGGCACGACCGCGAGGAAGTCGGTCACGGCCGGCGAGTCGGCAGTGATATGCGGCGGGAAGCTGAGGGCTGCGATGGCGTCGGCGAGATCGGTCACTGCGGCGGCGCGAATCGGTTGGCCGTTGAGTGTGGCGCCGCCGCCAGCACGCGCCGAGAAACACTCGTCGCGGAGCGGATCGAAGATCGTGGCAGCGAGGATGTCGTCGCCGCGGGCGAGGGCGATCGACACGCACCAGGCTGGAAATCCGTGAACGTAGTTGGTCGTTCCGTCGAGCGGATCAACGATCCAGCGAGTGCCCGAGCCTGCATGTCCGAACGTACCCGAAGGTGGCTGCCCCGCACCGGCGTCAGCCTCTTCACCGACAAAGCCGTGATCGGGAAAGGCCTCGGACACGATCCGTCGGATCTCCTTCTGCGAGGCGTAGTCGGCTTCGGTGACGAGGTCACGCGGGCCCTTGGTCATCGCGCGGAAGCGACCGATCCATTCAAGAAGGATCCGGCCCCCTTCCCGTGCGGCTGTTTCACAGACGGCGAGTTGATCCAGAGATGCCGACGGAGAATCGGGAGGCATGAGATAGGCCGAGCGGGTGGTGTGAGCGATGATAGCGGAATCAAGTATCGTAGAGGCGTCGGGTTCATCGCGCGAACCCGCCTCGCTTTTTTTTTGAGATCACCAGCTCATGCCTGCAACCCACACCCCCGTGACCTGGGCGCTCGACGGCACCGTGGCCCGCCTGGGCTCGGCACGACTCGATCTCGAGTCCTCGGCAACGGGCATCGCCGTGGACAGCCTGCGTGGCACGGACCATCTTCTGGGCATCGACCTGCGAGCGCCCGTCGGCATGGCCGCAGCCCTTGCCGATCGCTGGGTGCGAGGTGACGACATCGTAGCGGTCTACCAACCAGCCGACCCGCGACGCCTCGAGGCCACGGCGATGTGGCGGTCGATCACAGGATTCAGGAACGCATGGGAGCTCGTGCTCTCAGCGCAGACCGCGGTCGTCGAGAGCGATCCGTCGCTCGCCGTGACGTGCGACGTGTCGACCGGCGAGGTCATCGTAGGACGCGAGATCGAAGGGCGTCTGCAGTGGTCACCGC
>CAYZHH010000435.1:1350-1859 GCA_964478275.1 uncultured Candidatus Kuenenia sp. | reverse complement strand
AACATGAGTGACGTGGAGCAATGGCGTCAGAAGCCCGATAGTGACCAGTCACTCGAAATCCGTTGGCTCTCCGACGAAGTCACGAACCCACGGAGAGCGATCGGCCCGATTCTCGCGTCGCTCGAGGTGCGGCCGAGTCGCGCGGTCGGCGATTCCTTCGATCGTCTCTGTGACTATCACGCGCGGATGCCGTCGAGTGATGCCGACGAATTCTATCGCTCCGAGCTTGTCGAAGACGCCTGCGCTCGGCTCTTGGACCGACTACCACGGGAGCTTCGTCCGCCGGGCCGTGTTCGGAAGCTCACCTTCATCGCCAGCCGCAGCCTCGCTGTGCCCTGGCTCTTGACCAGTCTCTTCGACCCCGACCAGATCCTCATCCTTCACGACGGTGGCCTCGACGTCGGGTTGATCGATGACTGCCGATGGACCCTGCCGACGCTGAAGCGCGCCGGAGGCCATCCTCGGCTGGTTCGTGTCGATGAGTGTGCTCCGGAGTCGCTCGAAGCCGA
>CAYZHH010000435.1:0-1340 GCA_964478275.1 uncultured Candidatus Kuenenia sp. | reverse complement strand
CCCCCCACCTCGAAGTGTTCGAAAGAGATTTTCCCTTGGGCCAGCTTCTGGTTGATCTCACCCCGGGCTACCGGGCGTTCAATCTCGCGCTTCTTGCGGCGGCACCTCCGCAGGCCGTATTGATCTATGTCCATAGCCCGCAGGCCAAGGATTCGAGCCCAGGTCAAATCAGGGCCGGTCAAGAAGAGGTGCGTGTGTTTCGGGTCTCGCGGTGAGTGCCCGAGAAATGCAATGTGCGCGCATTCCCCAGCGTACTTCTATTTTCGCCAATCGTGGAGAGGGGTGGAAAATATCTTGGACGGGAGGGTTGCTTCCCCCACGCCACGCGGTACAACGGACAACGCTTCGAGGGCGTATCGTCAGTCGAATGGGGAGCAAGCAATGGATGTCGGCGTGAGGTCCGCCCACAATGCGATGCTTTTTGGGATCGATGTTCACGCGATCCAGAAGTATCTTTTCGCGACGTCGAAACTGCGAGAGATTGTCGGCGCTTCGCAAGTCGTTTCGGATTTCAGTTCCGCATGGGTCACTGAGGCCCTCGAATCGCTCGGCCTTAGAGACGAGTCTCGTACTTTGTCGGGCCCTTCCTCGACCGGCTACGTCCCGGTGCGGATTGGCGGTGGGAGTGTGAGGATTCTGTTGCCATCGACGGAGGCCGCTTCGGCTCTTGCAAGGGAGATGAACTGTCGGGCCGTCGAGCGTGCACCAGGGCTCGTTTACGACATTGGGTGGGTCCCCTTCGACGCCGATAGTGATGGGCTCGCCCAACGCAATGGCGACTTGATCGACCTGCTTTCTGACCGTCGGAACCGTCCTCGCCGCGGCGGCAGCTTCGGGGGATTTCCTTTCGCGGCTCCTTGCCGGCTCACGCTGGACCCAGCAGCGGGGTATGGTCAAGACGCCAATGAACGGCTCTGCGAGGCGTCCCTCTTCAAACGGCTTGCTCAGTCAGAGGGCGGTGGTGACTGGCTCGACCATGTTCGGGATCTCGAAGTTGTTCGATCATGCGGCGACCCCGGCACGCCGTTCGAGTTCGAGCTTTCTTGCATCGCGGGTGACGACCGTGACAATGCGTATGTTGCCGTCTTGTGCGTCGACCTCAACGAGCTTGGCGAGCGAGGGCGACTGGCTGTCGATGACGCCAAAGGACGGGTCGCCGCGAGCCTATTTCATGCCTTTACGGAAAAGGTGAAGGATGCCACGATACAGAGCTTCCGCGCTGCGCTTTCCTCGCTCCCGCTTGATCCCGCAGCGAAACGCCCAATGGAGGAGTCACGCCGTCCGAAGAGGCGTCTGCCGGTCCGGCCGTTGGTCATCGGCGGCGACGACCTCGTTTTTGT
>CAYZHH010000434.1:0-1918 GCA_964478275.1 uncultured Candidatus Kuenenia sp. | reverse complement strand
GCGGAGGCTCGTGCCGCACTCGAAGCCGCGAGGCCCCGCGTGTCCCGTCTCCAGTGGCTCCGTCGCGCCGCTTCCTTCTCCACCCGAATTGAGGACAACACCGCCGCACGCGGCTACTGGGAGGATCTCCTTACTCTTGCACCACTCGACATCGACGCACAACGTGCCGTGGTCTCCTACACGGCAGAGTTCGAAGGTGTTGATGCGGCCCTCGAACGGCTCGAGGCCCTTGCTGCGGAGCACTCTGACTTCCACCCCCTGCTCGAGCTTCGCTGCGACTGGTATCTCCGAGAGGGGCGGGTCGATGAGGCCATCGCCACCCTCCGTCACATCATCGCCATCCACCCGCTGACCGAGTGGGCCCACCGCGGACTTTCCTACGCGCTCTCACGCCGTGGCGATCACGATGAGGCGATCGCCTCCGCCCGACACGCGGTCGAGCTCACTCCTCATCTCACATACGCGCACGGCCAACTTGGCGACGCTTTCCTCGCTAGCCGCCGGTTCGACGAGGCGTCCGATGCCTTCCGTCGATCTCTCGAGATCTCTATCGACAACGCCGCTTCCATGCGAGGTCTCCTCACGGCCTGCCCAGACGCCGGCACTCGGGCCGAAGCCATCGCATTCCTTCGACGGCAGCTCGCCTCCCAGATCACGAACGGCAACGGCGTTCGATTCTTTCGCGACCTTGCCAGGCCCCACCTAGATCCCGCCCAACTTCTTGCTGTTCTCGCTGAAGCCCGCGCGGCCCGCCCCGATCTTGTCGAAACCTGGGCTGCCCTTGTCCAAGAGTACATCGATCGAGGCGAGTTCGAAGCTGCCGATGCCGAGGCCACCGTCATGCTCTCGCGATTTCCATACGCGCTCGACACCCACCGCCTTCGCGGCCTCATCGAGCAACACTCCGGTCGTCTTCAACGAGCCGAGGCTGCATGGCGAGAAGGACTCCGCGTTGTGCCGGGATGGACCTTTGCCATGAGGTGCCTGGGCGAGGCCTTGGAGGGGCTCGGCCGCATCGATGACGCGGTTGCCATCTACCACCGGGCCGTCGCCCACTCGCCTCTCGAGGCTTTCAACCACGGCATGCTCGCCGACGTCTTCTGGCGCACGAACCGCCGCGAGGAGGCCCTGGCCTCGGTTCGTCGTGCTGTCCTTACCGAGCCAGGCTACCAATGGGGCTGGCAAAAGCTCCAGGAGTGGGCTGTCGCGGTCGGCGACGCGAACGCTCCTCTTGAAGCCGCCCGCGAGCTCACCCGCCGCCGGCCTGCCGAGACCCAGTCGTGGCTCACCCTTGCCGATGTCGCATTCAATGCCGGTGACCTTGATCTCGCATCTTCTGCGATCGAGGAGGGGCTTTCTGTCTCGCCTGCAAACACGGCCCTTTGGGATGCCAGGGCGATGGCCCTCTTTCGTCGCGGTGACCTTGTGGGCGCGATCGCTGCCTGCGATCCGCCCGTGTTCCAGGGCATGGTGCCCCGGGAGTTGCGCGGGCGCCGCGCGTGGCTCCTTGTCCAGGCGGGACAGCCCCAGGCCGCGGGCGCCGAGTTCGATATCCTCCTCGCCGACCAACCCGACTACGCCTTCGCACACTTCGAGCGATACGATCTCCATCTCCAAAACGAGGACTTCGCAAAGGCTCGGCACCATGCCGAGCAGCTCGCCAGGCTCTTTCCGTCAGACCCGGCGACCCACGGTCGCGTTGCCGAGACGTGGATCGTCAGCGGAAACCGCGACAAGGCCGTGCCGAGCCTCCGCCGCGCGCTCCACCTCGACTCCTCATTCGCATTTGCTCTCCGCCATCTTCTCGCCCATGCCATAGCCTCTGACGACCGCAACGAAATCGAGCACCTTCTCTCGCACATTCACAGGTTTTGCGACTCCATTTTCACCCTCCGATGCGAGGTCGTCGCACGTGCCG
>CAYZHH010000433.1:0-2049 GCA_964478275.1 uncultured Candidatus Kuenenia sp. | reverse complement strand
GTGCTGATCGGCTTCATGGCCGCGCGGACGACGAGCGGCTGGCCGTTGGTGGTGCCCCCTTCGAGGCCGCCGGCATTATTCGTGGGCCGCGTGAAGCCCTGCGTCGGCCCGTCGGCCGTGGAAGCGTCGTAGCCGATCGGGTCATGCACGTGCGATCCGCTAAGGCGAGCCGCTTCAAACCCCATGCCGATCTCAACGCCCTTGATCGCCTGCACCGCCATCACGGCCTGGGCCAGGAGGCCGTCGAGCTTGCGGTCCCACTGAGCATGCGTGCCGAGGCCGATCGGCAAGCCCGTCACGCGGGCTTCAACGATGCCGCCGAGCGTGTCGCCTTCCTTGCCGACGCGGTCGATGAGCGCCTCGACGTCTGCATCGCGCTCGGGATGAAGCGAATAGATACTGCTCGTGTCCCGAATCGTGCGGAGCTCGGCGAGCGTGCCAGTTCGATCGCCGAGAACGATGCCGCCCAGCTCAGTCACCCAGCCGGCCACCTCGATGCCGAAGGCGGCCAGGAGCTGCCGCGCGAGGCCACCGGCGGCCACACGGGCGGCCGTTTCTCGGGCGCTTGCCCTTTCGAGCACGGCCCGTACTCCGCCGAGGTACTTGACGGCGCCGGCGAGGTCAACATGGCCTGGCCGCGGCCGATCTACCTCTTCGAGCCGCTCGAGTTTCGCATCCTTATTGATGACCTCGAGGGCCAGCGGGCTCCCGAGCGTGACACCTTTCCAGAGGCCGGAGAGAAACGTGACGGTGTCGGTCTCGATCCGCTGCCTGCCGCCACGGCCGTAGCCACCTTGGCGGCGCTTGAGCTCTGCATCGATGGCCGCGGTGTCGACCGTGAGGCCTGCGGGAAAGCCGTCCACGAGTGCGACAAGTGCGGGCCCGTGGGATTCGCCGGCGGTCCAGTAACGAAGCATGAGTGGTGGCGCGAGGGAAGGGGAAGCCCGTCGATTCTAGTTGCGAACAGGAAAGAGTCCCTAGGCCATTCGCACCGCGAAAACGGTCATTTCACGCCGTCTGGCAGCCGGCCTGTGATGAGCCGACAGGCCTCGAGGTATTTGTCGCGGGTGCCATTCACGACGTCAGTTGGGAGATCAGGTGGCTGGCTCGCCTTGTCCCAGCCGCTGCGGTCGAGCCAGTCGCGGAGAAACTGCTTGTCGAAAGAGTCGGGTATGCGGCCGGTGCCGATACCAGTCGCCGGCCAGAATCGCGAGCTATCGGGCGTGAGCACTTCATCCACGAGGATGAGCGAGCCGTCTGGAAGCCGGCCCCATTCAAACTTCGTGTCGGCAAGCACGATGCCGCGGGCGGCAGCATGGTCGGCGCCACGTCGGTAGACCGCGATACTCCGGTCGCGGAGCTCAGCGGCAATCTCAACTCCGATGGCCGCAGCCATCACGTCGAACGACACATTCTCATCGTGTCCGCTCGCCGCCTTGGTGGCAGGCGTAAAGATCGGCGAGGGGAGGCAATCGCCGGGTCTGAGGTCTGCGGGCAAAGGGACGCCGCAGACGGTGCGGCTCTTCTGGTATTCGACGAGCCCGGAGCCGGCGAGCCACCCACGGACAACGCACTCGAATGGGATCACGTCCGCCCGCTTGACGAGCATCGTGCGACCATGGAGTGGCTCGCGGTCGATCCCATCGGGAAGCTCCATCGCGTTGACGTCGGTCGTGAGGAGATGGTGGGCGGTCGGGTCGGGGCCACGGGCGAGCAGGTCAAACCAAAAAGCAGAAATCGTTGTGAGCACCTTGCCCTTGTCGGGGATGGGCGTGGGCAGAATCCAATCGAAGGCGCTGATCCGGTCGGTGCTCACGATCAGGAGCGTGTCGCCGAACTGCTCGGTGCGATGGCGATAGCAGTCACGAACCTTGCCGCGGATAGGCTCGCCGAGCGGCAGGTTCGTGGTGGTGACGGGCATTGCAAGCGAGGAATTCATGCCGCCGTTTCTACAGCACCAGTGTTGCCCGTGCCACATCGCCAGACGCTTCCTTCGGGCATGCTGCTTTCGCGCCGGCGCCGCCGTCCCGGCGTCGGCTTCGGCTTGCG
>CAYZHH010000432.1:0-2050 GCA_964478275.1 uncultured Candidatus Kuenenia sp. | reverse complement strand
GCGTCTATCGAAAACCAACTGTGCTCCCATGCGAGCATGTCGGCCGCGGCCTCCGCGTCGAGCAGCCCCGCTCGCCGGAACCACCGGATGAGTCGCTTTCGCACTCGCGCGGTGAGCTCCGCGAGGTCGCCTGGGGTGATGGGTCGCGCCGGCAGGAACGTGATGCCTGGCTCAGCCTGTTCACCCGTCGCGGTCCGGGAGAACAGGCCGTCGGTCACGCACACATGCAGATGGACATGCCGATTGAGTGCCGAGCCTTTCTCGGTGCAGGAAGGAAACGGCGCCGATGCGGGGCAACTCGTTGTCGGCCCTGTCCGGTGTCGGCGGCACGCCCGCGGCCTCGCGCACGAGCCGTTCCACCTCGCTCATGAAGATCGTCGCGAGGGCGGCGACGGCCTCGGGTCGCTCACTGAGGAACCAGCGCAGTCGCCAAGGGTGAGCGGAGCGCAGTCGCCAAGGGTGAGCGCAGTCGCTTCGGTACCGAAATCACCCACTGTCAGACGGGGACCGGTGGAATGACGTGATCGACCAAATGGGCGGCGGTCTGCGCCATGCGGCGGCCGGTGCATGAGGGGCAGACGCCACGTCCCTTGCACGCTTTTTGTAGTCGCCCAGCGACGGGCCACGAGAAAATCACGCCCGCAGGTGCTGCACCAAGGCCCGAGCAAACCCGAAGCTGAGAATGCCGCAGCGGAGGTAGCCACGAAGAAAAGTCTTCCACGTGGGCCGCGACGGGCTCTTCCCCGAGGCTCCTCTCGCAAAGCCACGTCTCGAGGTGCCGGACGATGATCTTGATGATCTTGTAGAGCGGCGTCTTCTCCGGGCGAACTCGTTGGCTAGTCACATGCGAAGAGGGACGCCCCCCTATCTGTACCACAACCGTGCAAAACCATTGGCAATGGCTCAACCCGCCACACTCGTGGACGAGAATTCATTCACAGTGTGAGGCGGCCCATCAGGAACAAAATCAAGAGGACGACAAGGAGTAACCCGACGAGGCCACCGCCCCCGGCGAGGATGTTATTGCCGCTGCGGAAGCCGTAGCCGCCGCCCAAAACCGACAAAATCAAGAAGACGACGATGATGAGCACGATAGGATTCATGGTTCACTCCTGAAGATCAAAGCCAAACATCTGCCAGCCAACCCAGCTGGAATCTGTTCGACAACGTGAGTGAACCTTACCACACACAGTGCCGGAAAGCCAACCTGGTCAAAGGCACCTACAGGGCACCAGAACTCTGGTGGTCTGCGGGCGCCGACCCTCGTTTCGCACGATCCAGCCGATGCCGACCGCACCTCTCATGAGTAGCCGCTCGGCAATGAATATTTCTACGTTTTACGCAACAGCCTCAAGCTATTGAAAATCACGATCAGCGAAGCTCCCGTGTCGGCGGCGATTGCGGCCCACAGGGATGCAACTCCGGCGAATGTCAAGACGACGAACAGCAGCTTGATGCCCAGCGAAAAGAAAATATTTTGTCGGATGATCGCCATCGTTCGATGCGAATGGTGAATCAGCCAGGGCAGTTTGGACAGATCATCAGACATCAAGGCAATGTCGGCGGTTTCAATGGCTGCATCCGTTCCAACTGCCCCCATCGCGATCCCCAATGATGATCGTGCCAGCGCGGGAGCATCGTTGACTCCGTCGCCAACCATCGCGACATACTTGTAACGAAGGACCAAGTCTTCGATCACATCGACTTTGTTCTCAGGCAATAGTTCAGCATGTACGGAATCAATTCCGACCTGCTTGGCGATCGCTTGTGCGGTTCCGGTGTTGTCGCCCGTCAACATCACGACGCATTGTATTCCGGCGTCGTGAAGTTGCCCCAGAATTCCGGCGGTTTCGGGTCTGACCGTGTCGGCCAGCGAAAAGAAACCACAAACGTGTTCGTCGTTGCCAATCACCACGATCGAGCGGCCCGATGCTTGCAGGGATTCAAGTTGTGCATGAACGTCTGGCGTATCCTGCTTACGTTCCTCGAGGTAACGATGCGAACCGAGCCAAAACAGTTTTCCGTTGATGCGGCCTTGGGCGCCTTTTCC
>CAYZHH010000431.1:947-2058 GCA_964478275.1 uncultured Candidatus Kuenenia sp. | reverse complement strand
CGTCGTTCAGCATGGCGCACGGCGATGGTGGCTCATCGCGATTCCGGCGGGCGCTCGAGATGGTCGACGTGATCACGGATCGCCTCCAGCCTGGCGATCCGGTGTCCCTCGTCCTGCTCGGGGACGAACATCGCGTGGCGTTGTGGAACATGGCATTCGATAAGGCCCGGTTTGGCGATGTGGTGCAGGGGCTCAAGGCAGGGCAGGGCATGCTTGACCTCGATACCGTGCCGCACCTGCTCGCCGATGTCGTCCGAGACATGGAGGCTCCGCGGAAGGAGGTCTACCTGATCACCGATGCACAGGCCCGCGACTGGACGCAACTCTCCTCGCCACTTCGCGAGTCGTTGACGGCGTTGGGCGAGGGCACCGAGGTTTTCGTGGTCGCGGTGCCCGGTGGTCCCGACAATCTGGCGATCACCAACCTTGAACTCATCTCGGGAGCGCTGCGTGTGGGAACCATCGCCCGCTACCAGGCCACGGTTCGCAACTGCGGCGAAAGCCCGGCGGCCAACATCGAGGTTCGGTGCCGAGCCGACGACATTCAGATCGACACGAAGGTCATCCCGCTCATCGCGCCGGGCACATCGGAAACTGTCTCGCTGTTCGTCCCCTTTCACAATGCCGGCCCGACCCGCATCACGGCGGAGATCGACGGCGATCCGCTCACCGCAGACAACGTTCGTCGGGCCGTGGCGGTCGGGCAAGACCGGATATCCGTGCTGTGTGTGGATGGAACGTCGGGCGACGCTGGCCGCCTCGTCGTCGCCGCGGGCCAGGAGCGCGGCGAGGGCACAGACGACGAGAACTACGTCGTGCGGTCGATTCCGTGGCTGTCGTTTCCGTCCGAGGATCTCAGCGAGGTCGATGTCCTCGTCATGGCGAATGTCCCCGAAGTCACACCGGAGCAGGCCAAGCAACTCGCTCAGTTCGTCCGACGCGGCAACGGCCTTGTGTGGTTTGCTGGCGATGACGTGAAGGCTGCCACCTGGAACGAGCGGGCGGCCACCGCAGCGAATCCGCTGCTCCCCGCCGTGCTCGGCCAACGGGTCGAGGTCAGCGACTCGCTCGGTGCCGGTAAGCCACTCGACCCCGGCATGCCGGATCATCC
>CAYZHH010000431.1:0-937 GCA_964478275.1 uncultured Candidatus Kuenenia sp. | reverse complement strand
CTCCCTGCCGGAAGACCTTTTCAGCGAGACTCGTTTCCTCAGGCACGTGGAGGTCACGCCCGGACCATCGAGCTTCGTCGTGCTCCGCCTGGCCGGAGACGCCGCACCGATTCTGATCGAGCACTCGCTGGGCCGCGGGCATGTCTTCATGTTCACGACTACGGCAGACCCATCGTGGAACAACATGGGGCTCACCCCGGTGTTTCCACTTCTCATGCAGCAGATCGTGACCTACGTGGTGGGCCGCGAGTTCGAGCAGCCGCGACTGGTGGGCGACGCCCTCTCACTGACCTACGTCGAGCAGCCGGATGCCAGCGACGCCGTCTTCGACACACCGTCGGGAGAGACGATCGCCGTTCCCGTGCTCGAGCACCGCGGCCAGTACGGAGCCATGCTCGAGAGGGCTCGCGAGGCTGGTTATTTTGTCGCCCGAGTGAGCGTGCAGGCTCCGGGCATGCCGATCGCGGTCAATGTCGATCCGCGCGAGTCTGACGTGGCCTGCCTGTCCGTCACGGAGTTGCAGGCCGGCCTCGCGGGCCTCGATGTCACCGTGACATCCACCGGGGCCGACCTCGCCGCGGCGATCGACGCCTCTCGCACCGGGCGGTCGGCATGGCGATTGTTCTTGATCGCGGCACTTGCCTGCCTGATTATTGAGAGCCTCTTCGCTGATTTCCTCATGCGGCGGCAGCGGTCGCGCGAGGCGAGTCCGATCGCGGCTGCTGCCACTACCCCCGCGAGCCTTACTGGCTGACAAGAACTCCATGAGTATCGAGGAAGTTTTCTGGGCAAGGCCGATGTCGACGCCACTGATGGTGGCGGCCTTCGGCGGCGTGGCTGCGCTGAGCATCTATCTCTACCGTCGCCCTTGGGGCCTGCCGCCGTGGCTCCGCGTGGTTCTTTCGCTCGTCCGAATGGCAGCCCTCGGGCTTGTGGT
>CAYZHH010000430.1:0-2062 GCA_964478275.1 uncultured Candidatus Kuenenia sp. | reverse complement strand
GCTCGACGACCTCACCTCGGCCGGCACGTTCGGCCTCATGGATGCGATCGATGCGTACGACATGGGCCGCGGCGTCAAGTTTGAGACGTACTGCGTGCCCCGAATTCGCGGCGCGATGCTCGACGAACTACGAACGATGGACTGGGTTCCACGGCTTGTCCGCAGCAAGGCCAGCAAGCTCAATGAGGCGCTCAAAACGCTCGAAGCCCGTCTCGGCCGGACGCCCGCCGATTCCGAGGTGGCGGAGTACATGGGGCTATCAGCAGAGGAGTTTGAGAAGCTCCTTGTCGAGGCCAATGCCGCGAGCCTCGTGAGCCTCAACAAGAAGTGGTGTGAAACCGACAGCTCGAAGGAAGTCCACGAGATCGACATTATCGAGGACAAGCGGGGCGAGGATCCCACCCGGCGAATCCAGAAGCACGATCTCATGCGGCTGGTGACCAAGGGGCTCAACCGCAACGAGCGGCTCATCATCATCCTCTACTACTACGAAGAGCTGACGATGAAGGAGATTGGAGCCACCCTTGATCTCTCCGAGAGCCGCGTCAGCCAGATGCACTCGGCCATCGTGGAGCGGCTCCAGAACCAGCTCGGCCGCCGGAAGCCCGAGTTTGCGATGTAAACCAGGTCATGTCAGCGGTTTGGTCTCGCCCGAAACTGGGTAACCCAGGTAAATCTGAAGTCGTCAGAACAACAAAAATCGACACGCAAAAAAATCATTGAAGTCGAGAAGTGGATCCGTCGATGAAAGAAAGTTGTCGCGATCGTCATGAAGCGAGAGTTTCATGGTACCGCTCGGCGAATGGCCCCGAAGGTGGCATCGCCGGTACGCGGAGGCGCGGCAAGAATGATGACGGTGGGCGTTGGCCCACAGGTGGCACATGGAGTTCGGGACGACGATCAGGAATCGCAATGAACCATCGAACGGTTGACCGCGTAGAGCGGTGCGTTCGGGGGTGAAGGGATTCACGATCAGAGGTCGCAAGACCTCGGAGTAACGGGAAGGAACGAAACATGAACATTTTTGGTGTTTCTTCGACGCAGGGTTCGCAGGGCATTGCCGCGCTCGAGGGCGTCAAGGCGTCTGCCGCCGCGACTCAGCAGGGCTTGGCCGAAGTGCGCGACAGCGTCACGCTGTCGACCGACGCAGTTCGGGCTGCCGATGCGGCCACCGACATTCGCTTCGACAAGGTGTCGGCGATCAAGGCGGCGATCGCCGATGGCAGCTACGATACGGCCGAGAAGCTCGATATCGCTCTCGACCGGCTCCTCGAGCGGCTGGGCTGAACGACCTCGATGCCCGATCGGTCGGCTGACACCGCCTCGCGTGGAACGTCATGATCGGCCGTTTGAGCCTTTGATACGAACACTTTGCGGCGACGTGGGCATCGGTGCTCCCGTCGCCGCGGTCGTTTCGTCCGTGCGGCTATAATCGGGTCAACGAGGAGTTGTACCAATGGCCGTGGCGTCTGAATTTTCGTTAGGCAGTGTCGAGACTTCGCTCTCACCGCAGGAACGCTTCACCGAGTTCCTGCAAGCCCGTGGCAAGCGGATCACGCGGCAGCGGCGAGTCATCGTCGATCACGTTGCCAGCCACCACGAGCATTTCGACGCCGAGCAGTTGCTCGGGGATCTGCGAAAGACCCGTGAGGGCGCGAGGGCGAGCCGGCCCACCATCTATCGGACGCTGTCCGAGATGGTAGATGCTGGCCTCCTCAAGACGATGGTGCTCGACGGCCGAACCGTCTACGAGCACGACTACGGCTACCCGCAGCACGACCATCTCTACTGCACGGGCTGCCGACAGCTCATCGAGTTTTCGAGCGACGAAGTCGCAAAGATATGCGACGCCGTCGCGGCCGAGCACCGCTTTCGTGCCCAGTCGCATCGGCTCCTCGTCATGGGGCTCTGCTTCGACTGCCGCACCAGCCGCAGCAAGTCCCGCCTCCAAGACCGCGTGTAGCCGGCGGCTCGGGGTCGCCCGTGCCATGTCGCCGGACGTTCGCTATGGGCTTCAATCGCATTTGATTCCAATAAAAGCCCCTCGCGCTAGCGAGGGGAC
>CAYZHH010000429.1:0-2082 GCA_964478275.1 uncultured Candidatus Kuenenia sp. | reverse complement strand
GTTATCGCGGCAGAACTTCACCTTGCCGCCACTGGAGATCGTCACCAGATCCTGCCCCAGCACGCGGACGTCGCCAGCGGTCGGTTCGAGCGTACCCGCGACAATCGACACGAGCGTCGTCTTACCGCATCCGCTCGGGCCCGCCAGCATCAGGAGCTCACCATAGGGTACGTCGAGATCAACGCCGCGCAGGGCCCGCGTCACGGCCGTGCCCGTTCCGAAATCCTTCGTCACACCGCGGACGCGGATAGCGACATCGGCAGCCGCGTCGGATCCTGGCATGACGTGATCCACGCTACCCTCGAAAGACGATCGCGGGCTCGACGACGAGTACCTTGCGGATCGAGAGGAGGCTCGCAACGAGCACGATGACAAACACGGCTACCGCTGTGAGCGCGAGCACCTGCCAAGGCATGAAGAAGGCGAGGCGCGAGGCTCCTTTGACGAACCACCCGAAGAGGCTCGCTAGCCCGACGCCCAGGCCGTAGCCAACGATGCCCACCTGCATGCCCTGACCGAGCACCATCATGAGAATCGTCCCGTTGCTCGCGCCCATCGCCTTGAGCGCGCCGTACTGCCGGATGTTCTCCACCGTAAAGAGATAGAATGTCTGCCCGGCGATGGCCGTGCCCACCAGGAAGCCGAGGAGTACGGTGATCCCGAAGTTGATCGGGATGCCAGATTTCTCGAGGTAGTAGCGGATCGTCCGCCAGAGAAATTCCTCACGGGTCAGCGCGAGGAGGCCTGTTCGCTCCTTGATCTTGCGGCAGACCTCGGTGGCCGGCACGCCCGGCTGGGCATCGGCGAGCACGAAGGAGAGCACCTTTCGCTCCGGCGGTGCAAACGCCACCGCCTGGCTGTACCTCGTGTAGACAATCGGAAAACTCTGGAAGGTGCGGCTGGCCTTCGTGATGCCCACGATCACCGCTCGGCGGTCGTTCATCTCGAACGTGCGGCCGAGCCGAAAGGGCTCACCAGGCCAGATCCGCTTATAGCCGGCGTCGTCCATGATCACGGCGTCGGGCTTTCGGAGATCGGCCACCGAGCCCATGAAGATGCCCTGGGGTGCGCCCACATAGGTGGCATCATCGAGCCCGAGGATGATCATCTGCTCGTAGGTGCCCTCGGGGAGCCGAGCCCGTCCGAGGCCCTTGTAGAACGGCACCGCCCAGGCCACTCCCGGCACGCTCTTGACGCGAAAGAGCTCCGTATCGGCGAGCGGTTTGATGTCGTCGACGTATTGGACGTTTGGGTCCATGACCCAGATACCAGGCCCCTCGACATCGCGGATCTGACTGACTGTGAGCGACATGAGGCCGCAGAAGATCGACGCCTGCTGGGCGATGAGCACCGCGGCGAAGACAACGCCAAAGACGATCCCGAGGTACTTGACCCGGTTTCCGACGAGCATCTTCCAGGCGACCCAGAGCATGGGGGGTAGCTTACTCCGCGACGGTGATTGAGCCATGGTATTCTGCGTCGCTTCGTGGCATTCGCATGGAAACCAACAACGTGCCAGGGTCGGCCGAAACCGATGAGTCGGGAGCTCAGGTGGTAGCATCTCGCGACCCGCGGGTGGCCGACGTGCTCAAGCGGTGGTGGGGCTTCGAGACACTCCGCCCGATGCAGGGCGAGGCGATTGAGGCCGCCCTCGCCGGCCGCGACTCGCTCGTCGTGATGCCAACCGGTGGCGGCAAGAGCCTCTGCTATCAGCTTCCGTCGCTCGTGAGTGATTCAACCGACGTCGTGATCTCACCGCTGGTCGCCCTCATGAAGGACCAGGTGGATGCCCTCGAGGCGATCGGCTATCCCGCGGCGGCGCTCCACTCAGGGCTCTCTCCGGAGGAGCGTTCGTCGATCCTCGACCGCCTTCGGGCCGGTGAATTGCGACTGCTGTTTTCAGCGCCCGAGCGGCTCGTGAACTCGGGGCTCCTCGACACGCTGGCCCGCGTGGGAGTGAAGCGATTCGCGATCGACGAGGCCCATTGCATCAGCCACTGGGGCCATGATTTCCGGCCCGAGTACCGCCAACTCGCCCTGCTTCGCGAGCGGTTCCCGCAGGCGAGCCTCCATGCCTTCACG
>CAYZHH010000428.1:1524-2085 GCA_964478275.1 uncultured Candidatus Kuenenia sp. | reverse complement strand
TCGTGGCCCGCATGGCCGAGCAGCAGACGCAAGAGATCACTGCGGAGGACGTGCAGGGACTGAAGTTGCTCCGCAGGATCGGTCCGCTCCTGTCCAGTCTTCGGAAGGTCGGCACGAAGCAGGCCAGCCAAGCGCTTTCGAGACGTCGGACAGTGAATCATCGCTGTCGATGGCACAGTGATCGTGACCAACAGGCTTGACCTTCCGGCGGAACTGATCGCGGAGATCTACCGACAGCGGTGGGTCATCGAGATGTTCGTTCGGCTCTTCAAGCACATCCTTGGGTGCCGGCACCTCGTCTCGGACAAGCACAACGGCTCCGAGCATGTCACCGCCGGCGAACCAATGAGGGTTGCGGCCGCCATCCGGCAATCGCCGTGCCGAACACGATTGCCCGGAGGGCCGAGTGTCTTCCCGGCGGAGGCCGGGCAAGGTTTCGCGGCCATGGATGCACACATCGGTTGAGTGAATCGACCGACATGCTGCGACGCTGGATGCGTCGCCCACTTCCCGGCGGAGGCCGGGCAAGGTTTCGCGGCCATGGATGCACACATCGGTTGA
>CAYZHH010000428.1:0-1424 GCA_964478275.1 uncultured Candidatus Kuenenia sp. | reverse complement strand
GGATGCGTCGCCCACTTCCCGGCGGAGGCCGGGCAAGGTTTCGCGGCCATGGATGGCCGCGAAACCGTGAAGTCAGTAATTCGAATCAGCACCCGTGTCGACGTCGCCCACCATGTGCATGTGATCGTGGTCGATGTAGAGCACTTCCTGAACGTCTTCGTCCACGAGGGTATGAGGCACAGGCCAGCCGACCCGCTTCACTTCCTGGAAGTAGACGGTGCACTTGTAGTGGGCGTGGTGCACCTGCACCGGGCCGACGAGCGGCAGGTGCCGCGGCGGATCGATGTAGTCAGAGATTTTGGCCTTCGTGATTCGGACATTATTTCGCTGAATCTCGAAGAGGAACGGCCAGTTGCCCTGAACCTGCCGAGCCTTCTCGAGAGCCCGCATCACTTCGTCATCACTGGGTTCATCGAGGGCCTCACACGGGCTCCCGGGCAGAATCGGCCCGAGGACCGGTGCTCGCTCATAGCGTTCGTAGTTCCAGAACTGGTCTTCCTTCGACTTCTGGACATACGTTGGCACTGGAATCGGGATGGCGAGCGGGCCGAGATTCGGGCCCTGCGACGCAAGCCAGAAGCAGCCGCTCTGCGAGGAGGTGGCCACGGTGAGCACAAGGGCCGTCACCAGAAACCGCGTGCGAGACGTCATGACTCCACTCCTCGACGAGATAGAAAGCGAATCTACCGGTTGTATCGACCCCTGCAGTGGCAGAACTTGCGGATATTTCCGGTTGTGCCGGCGATGGGCTCGCGACCAAAACGAAACCGCCCTCCCGGGACTGCCGGGAGGGCGGTGAATGGCGTGTGGCGTGTCGACGCTTAGCGGTGGTGGCTGTGCGTGTGGCGATCGTCGAAGTCGATGTACCACCATCCGTCGTCCCACTCGAGCGACACCCGCCGCCAGCCGAGCGGCACCTGCGGGTAGGGGTAGAACGGGCCGATGTATGGCCAGGCAGTCGGCGAGTACTGCGTGGGATACTGAAGGCCGGCGTAGTTGGGATAGGCGGCGTAGCTGGGCCAGGCGTAGTTGGGCATGTTGGGGCCATCGGCCCGCATTGGGACCGGTGGCATACCAACGCCCGCTCCGGCCATCGGCATAGGACCGCCCGCATACCCGCCGTTACCCTGCATGGCCGGGGCATAGCCCTCGGAGTACTGCATCGTGCCCGGGACCATTTGGCCGTCCATGGCCGGCCCGTCATAGCCAGGGCCTGGCATCATCATTTGGCCGCCTTGGACGCCACTCGTCTGCATGGCAGTCCTCTGGCCCATCGGCCCTGGTTGCCTCATCGGGCCCATCTGGCCAGGTTGACCCATCATCGGTCCAGGTTGCCTCATCTGTCCCATCTGTCCCATCTGGCCAGGTTGACCCATCATCGGACCAGGTTGACCCATCATCGGACCAGGTTGACCCATCATCGG
>CAYZHH010000427.1:0-2093 GCA_964478275.1 uncultured Candidatus Kuenenia sp. | reverse complement strand
GCCGCAGCCTGGAGGGCATAGTCGATGGCCTTGGGAATCGGCAGCGGCCCCTCGGCTTTCGACAAGTATTGGAGATTGTCGCCGTCGATGTATTCCATCACCAGGTAGTTGGTGGTGCCCTGCTGAGCGGCTTCGTGGGCCCGCACGAGATTCGGGTGCTCGAGGAGCGCGAGGATTTTCGTGGCGCGATGAAACCGCTCGGTGAACTGCCGCGACGCAGCGGCTTCGTCCGAGAGAAACTTGATGGCCACCGTGCGGCCCATCAAGCGGTGCTTTGCCTTGTAGATCGCGCCGCGGCGGGAATCGTTCAGCAGTTCGAGGAGCACGTACTGGTCGAGAAACACCCCACCCGGCCCGGCGATTCCTTGGTCGTTCGTGTCGCCATGTCCGGGCGTCGTCATGCAGTGTTCCTTCTCAAGAGTTCAAAAATAGAAAACGCTTAATCGGTGGTGCGGACGAGGGCCACGCGGAAGCCAGGGCCTCCAAATGTGGAGTCAGCCGGCCGGCCGTGCCTACCGACGCTCGAGATATGTCTCGGAGCCGTGTGGCTTTGTCCGCCCTTCCGCACCCGGCCGTTGCCCTCGGCTTGGACCCGCGGATCGCTCCCACCTGGCAATGGGCCTACATGATCAAAATCATCGAGGCACCACTCGTCGACATTCCCGTACGGGTCATAGAGCCCCCATGGATTCGGCCGCTTCAGGCCGACTTCATGCGGGTACGCTTCGCCTACATCAGCAGCATTCTTGCTATACCAGGCGTAGTCACCAAGGGCTTCGCCTTCGATAAACCCTGGCGTTGCTGTGCCAGCGCGGCATGCAAACTCCCATTCGGCTTCCGTCGGGAGTCGATATTCCTGTTCGCTGGGAATACGACCGGCAGCGCGCTCCTGCTCAGTGAGTTTCTGACAGAACGCCACGGCGTTATGCCAGGTAATATCAAACGCCGGGAAGTTGGCTCCGTGTGGCCAATCCTTTCTTGTGGCCCACGGTTCGGTTGTCATGACGGCCCGCCACTGCCCCTGCGTGACCTCGTGAACACCGAGCCGGAAAGGCTTGGTGAGCGTGACCGCGACTTTTTCTTTGCCCATCACAAACTCACCCGGCGGGATGACGATGAGCTTCATGCCGATGGCGTTGGTGATCTCGATCGGCTCACCGAGATACTTGGCCCAGGCTTCTTGATGGGCCTTGGCTGCCGCCGCATCGAAAGGCATGACGGCTGGCGGGGGTGTGGGGCCCGACGGTGTCGTGGTCTTGGCGGGCGATGCCAGCGCTGTTTGGCTGGAGACTGTCGGGGCCGCTCGAGGTGGTGCGGCGGCCGCCGTCTTTACCGTCCCCAGGACGACGCGAAAGCCAGATTTATTGTGTGGCGATTTGGAGTAGTGTTCCGAAGAGCGAACGAATTGGTGTTTGGTGGCGAAGTCGGCGCCGGTGCAGATGCGATTCGTACCGGTCGGTGGCCCCTGGGGATCGACCCCGCCCGTCAGTCGGTCGGCCCGCCAGTCTGAGCACCATTCGCTGACGTTTCCATTGATATCGTAGAGACCCCAAGGGTTGGGCTTCTTCAGGCCGACTTCATGGGGATGCCCGGCCCATCGTGCGGCTGGCGCCGCGGCCGGGGGCCCGTTGGGCTTCTTCAGGCCGACTTCATGGGGATGCCCGTCGCTGTTGCCCTCACACCAGGCGTACTCCCCAGGATCGCCTTTCCCCCAGAAAACCTCGGTGTCCGTGCCGGCACGACACGCAAACTCCCATTCCGCTTCGGTTGGGAGTCGGTATGCCTGATCGGCCCGAATGCGAACGGCGGCGCGTTCTTGGGCCGTGAGTTTTTGACAAAAATCGACGGCCTCGCTCCAGGTGACCGAGGGCGCCGGGAAACGATCTCCCCGGCTGGCCGCTGCCGCTCCCCCTTCCGGAAAAACACTCGCGTCGCTGCCCGTCACGGCCTTCCACTGCCCTTGGGTGACCTCGTGAACACCAAAGCGGAAGGGTTGCGTGAGCGTGACCGGCACATGCCCGTGTTTTTCCTTTAGACCGCCCATCACAAACTCACCCGGCGGGATGACGATGAGCTTCATGCCGATGGCGTTG
>CAYZHH010000426.1:0-2100 GCA_964478275.1 uncultured Candidatus Kuenenia sp. | reverse complement strand
AACCGCTGCCCCCTCGCTATCGCAAGGGGCTTCCATGCAGCGCTGCACGCCAAGCAGGAATGACGAAACGCCAATGCACGCTGGCGCTGTGGTATCCGCGAGGTGTAGCCCGTGCCGTGGAAACGGCCTTGCAGGGATGGCCTGCGCCCCGTCTGCTCGGGCGCACCCACCACGCAACGCGCACGAACATCGGGAGCCCGGAAGTGCGACCGCCGGGCGGAGGCCCGGCAAGGCCGCGGGGGCATGGAAGCCCCGCCGGCCGTGAAACTAGCCGCGGCTATTCCTTCAACATCTCACGAAAAACTTTGCGAACTTTATCCACCTTCGGGGCGACGATTGCGCGGCAGTAGTCCTGCTCCGGGTTGTTCGCGAAATACTCCTGGTGGTAGTCCTCGGCCGGGTAGAACTTCGACGCCTTCGTCACTTCGCTCACGATCTTGGCCGGGAACGCCCTCGACGCGTCGAGCCTTGCGATCACATCCTCTGCGATCCGTTTCTGCTCGTCGTCGTGATAGAAGACCCCCGAGCGGTACTGCGTGCCGACGTCGACCCCCTGCCGGTTTTTCGTCGTGGGGTCGTGTGTCGCAAAGAAGACTTCGAGGAGCTTCTCATACGGCACCAAGGCAGGGTCGTACTCAATCTCGACCGCCTCGGCATGGCCCGTCAGCCCGGTGCAGATATCCTTGTATGTCGGGTCAGGAACCGACCCGCCGAGGTAGCCGCTGGTGACGCCCTTCACGCCCTTGATCTGCTCGTAGACAGCTTCGGTACACCAGAAGCAGCCTCCGGCGAATGTCGCCTTCGCAAGTTTGGGTGCCCCTGTTTCAACTGCCATCGTCAGTCCTCCAGTCAGTGCTACCACCACGGCGACAGCCGCCGCTCGTCGATTCATGCGTGTGCGTCCGATCATCATGTCTCGGTCCTCCGTAGTCGCGTACGGTCTCTCGAACCGCCATGCCTCATCATAGGAAGTCTTTCTGGATCGACGACAAACCGCAAGGGCTTGGCCGCCCATTCGCCCGCGTAGCCGACGCCGATGCGTGGCGTCCGCGAGACGAGCCGGGCCGGCACGGCGGGGCCCGCTTCAAACCACAGGCCGCTCGCCCGCCCAGCCCGCTGACCGTTGTGCTCGGCGTCGATCCCGAGTGCCTTCGTCAATCGGCCCGGTCCCGCATGGCTCCCGACACCGCGAATCAGAACGGCGGCCGGCACGCCACGAGGCCCCGTGACCACGTTCAGCATCCAGTGCATTCCGTAGCAGAGATAGACGTACCAGAACCCGGCCGGCCCGAACATAACGGCGTTGCGGGGCGTCATCCCACGGGCCGCGTGGCAGGCCAGATCGTGGGCCCCGAGGTAGGCCTCAGTTTCAAAAACGACGTGCCACGTGAGCCGGCCGTCCGGACCGCGAACCGTCAAAAAACTTCCGAGCAGTTCCTGGGCCACGCGGTCGGCAGGCCGATCGAAGAAGGCCTGGGCAAGCGGCCGCGATGACGGTTTCATGACAGTCATTATGATGGCGGCTTTCACAACCGCACATGGAGCTTCAGATGGAAGCAGGGATCGTCGGCCTTCCGAATGTCGGGAAGAGCACACTCTTCAACGCCCTCACGATGTCGAAGGCGGCGCAGAGCGCCAATTACCCGTTCTGCACCATTGAGCCCAACGAGGGCATGGTGAGTGTGCCCGACGACCGGCTCCAGCGGATTACGGCGCTCATCCCCCCGCAGAAGGTGATCCCGGCGGCCCTCAAGCTCGTCGATATCGCGGGCATCGTGAAGGGGGCGAGCGAGGGGCAGGGACTCGGCAACAAGTTTCTTTCCCACATCCGTGAGGTGGACGCCATCATCCAGGTAGTCCGCTGCTTCGAGGACCCCGATGTGATCCACGTGGCCGGCAAGGTCGATCCTGTCTCCGACATGGAGACGATCGAGATCGAGCTGCTCCTTGCCGACATGCAGCACCTCGAGAACCTGATCCCGCGGGCCGAACGTGCCGCCAAGAGCAACGACAAAGAGGCGCGGCTGAAGTTCGACGCCATGAAGAAGTGCCTGGAGCACCTGCGGACCGACAAGCCGCTGCGGACGCTTGCGTTCTCCG
>CAYZHH010000425.1:0-2118 GCA_964478275.1 uncultured Candidatus Kuenenia sp. | reverse complement strand
ATCCACCGGTGTCGGGGGACCGAGAGCAGGCGCGCCGGCAGCGGTGCCCGGATACGGGGCAATTGGCTCGTCGGATCTCAACGCCGGCCGGCCGAGGGTGATCGAGCAGCATGGCCAGAACGCGGCTCGAAGCGGCGGTCGAGCTGGGCAACGGCTCCCTCCAACTACCTTGCCCCCAGGCCGCCCGGGGGCGCTCATCCTGCCTGGGCAAACGTCACCGAAGCTCACGCCGCTCGTGCCCACGCCGCCGCCACCACCGCGCTATTTGCCTCCGCGAGTCACTGCTGAAGACATCGGCGGCTACCGCCCGTGAGCGACGAATGACCGAGGGAGCTTTGAAAGATCCGTTCATGGTTTCCCGTCGCAGCGCGACCGGAATGTGCCGGTGAAAATCGGTGAATGGACACCTCACACCCCAACCATCGCCTGCCGCCCGGGCCGATCCTCATGGTGGCGGATAACGAGGCGATTGCCCGCGGCGCCCTCGCGTGGGCCGCGGCCTGCACGCATGAAGGCCGCCTTCACCGCGTCCGCCTGGCCGGCCCGTCAGCCCCCGCTGCCATCGCTGCGGAGGCAACGCACCTTGGCGCCGCTGCTATTCTCTGGGCTGGTGCTCCCGAGGTCCGCGCACTCGCCGCCGCGGCAGCGCGGGAAGCCGGTATTCCCCTCCTCGGAGAGGATGCTTTGGCAACCCGCCACGCCTAGGCGAGCCGTCGGCGATTCACCATGCTCGGCACACGCTCCAGGAACCCCTCGCTCATGCGATGCTCTCTGCTCGACTCAGCCAGGCTGCCACTCGTCGCGCTCGTGATCGCGCTCGTGATCGTCGCGTCCCTCCCGCTGCGACTGACTGCCGACGAGGGGCTGTTTGTGCCGGCGACAGACGGAGTCACGACCGCTTTCGTGGGGCCAGGCATTCCGGATGACTTTGATGCCACCCGTCTGGCGATTGCCGACGTTCGGAAGTCGAGCGGTCGCGCGTATCGCGTGGTGGTGGTGAAGGCGTCGGGCATCGACGGGGGCGCCGCGTCGCTTCTCCCGCGGATCGTGGACCGTTGGTGGGAGGCTCGCGACACGAACCAATTCGATCCGGCTGCCGACATCACGATCGTGCTCGACATCGGTGACCGCTCCGTGGCGATGGATGTGCCGCCATCGGTGCTTTCGAAGGCGGGCCTGGATCTTCGAACGCTCGAGCGAGAGGTCATCGACAACGTCTTCGTGCCGCGAGCCAAAGACATGCGATATGCCGAAGGCCTTGCCGAGATGGTCACCGCGACTGATCGGGCGCTCACGACAGGGATCGCCGACCGCGCGCGAGCTGCCGAGGCGGCGGGCATCTTCCGCACCCGTACGCTCCCGACGGCGGCTGCCTCGCTCCTGGCGGCCGGCATCATTGGGGGCTTTGGAATCCAGCGCTTGCGGCATGCCACGCGACGTACGGCGGCCGGCCACAAGCTCGCCGCCTTCAAGCAGGATGTCGTGGCCCTTTCCGACATGCTTGACGCCTCCCAAGAACGCCATCGGATGCTGCCCCACACCGACCCGGATTTTCAGACGCCGATGCGGGGCATGACACGCGATACGTACGACGCTGTCCAAGACGCGATCCGCCGCTACCGCGAACGGTGGCTATCGCTCATGGAGGTGTGGGACAAGGCCCAGGAGCGGCTGGCGTCGGAGTGGTTTTTGGGGACGGCGGCAAGTGATGCGGTGATCACGATGCTCGATGCCGCCGAGGCCAGGCCGCCGCTCGACGAGGTTTCAGCTGCGTGCCGTGGTCCGCTCGACTCCCTCGAAAACGCTCACGAGACAGCGCGGGGGCTTGCGACCGATCTTCAAGGCGACATGACACACGCTCGCGAGCGGCTCGATGGCCTCGCGCGGCGGGGCCGATTGGCCGCGGCGTTTGAGCCGGTGGTCGCCGATGCGGCCCGCGCGGCCGAGCGCGCCGCCGCCGACGTGGAGCCCGATCCGGTTGCTGCGAGGGGTCGGCTCGAAGCCGCCCGCGGGAAGCTCGGCGAGCTTGCCACCCGGCTCGATGGCCTTGAGGCCACCGATGACCGTCGTGGTCATGTCGCGGGCCGTATCGACGAGGTTCGAAGCCGCGTCGCCGCG
>CAYZHH010000424.1:0-2126 GCA_964478275.1 uncultured Candidatus Kuenenia sp. | reverse complement strand
CGCTGCGAGCTGTTCCCAGGTGCGACCACTGGAGAGATGCCAGGCAGCTGCCTGGGCAACCTTCTGCGGCACATGCCCGCTTGAAAGCCCACCAAGGATCACGGCGAGTTTTGCATCCTGCGACACCGTGTCGAGCGCGACGAGCCGATAGGGAATGCGGGGTGTCGGCTCCCGTCGGCCGTAGTCGAGGCACACCGTTGGCGACCTCACCGCAACGGCTTTGCGTGCTGGCACGTTGAACGGCGCATTCGCTCCGTCGATAGGGGGCGACACGCGGAGCTGACTGCCGCGGGCATCCGGCGCGGTTGCGGCGAGTGCCTGATTCATCACCACACGCACGGCGGCCTTCGCCACCGGTCGATCATGCACCCATCCTGCAAACGCTTCGCCATGTTCCGCATACAGGTCGCGGAGTCCATCCGGCGCCTGCCACGTCAGCCATTCACGGAACTCGAGCCATCGGGAATCATGGACACCATAGATTTCGCGGGCCACCCAGCAAAACGGGTTGCCGCCGCCACCGCCAGCGCCAGCGCCACCGCCACCAGCGCCACCGCCACCCACGTTCTGCGGCGGGGCACCCATGCCGCCAGCGCCGAATCCTGCTCCACCCCCCCCCTGCTGCTGGGCAAGGACAGGGACCCCCGCGAATGCGGGCGGGAGCTGAATCGTGAGCGGCCGGTCAACGAGGCTGGTGACAATCACCTGGGCCGACCGGGCGTCGTTTGCAATGAATCGCACCTCGACGAGGCCCGCAGCTTCGGCAGCAAGCACATCCTGCGGCACCGCTGAGTCCGAGCGATCAGACCGCTGATTCTGGGCAAAACCGGAAACCGCTCCCGTTGCCGCCAGAAGCGCAGCAAGACCGAGGCGAGCGATGAGCGAGCGGGACATGGGTTGAACCTCTCGAGGAAGGCCCTCAACGGGCCAGGTGACCAGGATCGCAGCCAGGTGGCCGCGCGGGAATCCGAGTCCTGCCTCCAGTATGGCTTCCTTCTGGCGACAAGGAAAACCCGAACGGCTGAACTGAACAGGCTGGTCGAGCCAACGCTGCCGGTCGTAACGACTGGAGGGCCAGTGGAACACCTGCCCGAGAGGAGGCTATCGCTTGGAGAACTGCGTCCCGCGGCGAGCACCCCGGAGGCCGTACTTCTTCCGTTCCTTCATGCGCCCGTCGCGGGTGAGCAGGCCCGCGTGACGGAGGGGATCGGCGATCGCGGCGTCAAATGCCGTGAGGGCACGGGCAATCCCCAGGCGGCAGGCCCCCGCCTGGCCTGTCGTACCGCCCCCGTTGACTTTGATGGACACCTTGACCGCGGAACGCTTGCCGACTTCGTCGAGCGCACCCGTAACCACCACACGATCCTTGAGCGACGGGAAGTAGACCTCGATATCCCGGCCGTTGACCGTGATCTCACCGCTCCCCGGCCGGAGGCGAATCCTCGCCACGGAGGTCTTGCGACGGCCAGTCGCGAGGATTTCGTCCCCGCGGCGGACAGCCCTTGTAATGGTGGTGGACGGGGCGGGAGCAGGGGCGGGAGCGGGAGCAGGAGCAGGAGCAGGGGTGCCTTCGGCAGTGGTCATCGAATCCTCGAAACGTCGTGAGTCAGTACGAAAATCGTGTCAAAAAAAGTTTATTGCGGGCGTGTGATCCAAACGGGCCTCAGGCCTTGATGTCCATTGGCATGGGTTGCTGGGCCTGGTGAGGATGCTCGCCCCCTGCATACACCTTCAGTTTGTCGAGCATGACTCGCCCGAGCCTGCTCTTCGGGAGCATTCGGCGAATAGCCTCCTCAATGATGAGCTCGGGCCGGCGATCCCGACGATGCCCAGCGGTCTCGCTTTTGAGGCCCATATAACCCGTGTACCAGCGATAGACCTTCTGTTGCCATTTCTTTCCGGTGAACGCCACCTTCTCGGCATTGATCACCACGACGTGGTCACCGGTGTCGACATGCGGTGTGTAGGTGGGCCGATGTTTTCCCATCAGCACCATTGCAATTTCGCTAGCGAGACGGCCCACGCGACGGTCGGCAGCATCCACGAGCCACCACCGCTGCTCGACCTCGCCGGGTTTTGCCATGTAGGTCTTCATCGATCCGTTATCCATCTATGTATCGGAGGGT
>CAYZHH010000423.1:0-2132 GCA_964478275.1 uncultured Candidatus Kuenenia sp. | reverse complement strand
CGTCAACCCTTCGGGAGATACCAAGAGCGGTTTCGGAAACGTCCCGTTCGCGAGAGATGAATACGTCGCAGACAGGATTGACTGCCACATCAACCTCGATCTGGCCCAGATTCGCGGTTATGGACTGGGCGAGCCGGCTGAGCGTCTGCTGATTCTGATGGCACTCTACAAGGTACGGAAACTTCTCGACGGCGACCTCCGGCTCCGTACCGCCTGTGATCTGGAGCCCGTGAACAGCGACAACATCGTCGCCACACGTCCAGAAGGCTTCCAGCTACCCTCGCTCTCCGATATAGAACATGCCCTCAGAACCGCGATTGGAGACTGCAAAGAACGCATGGTGCATACGACGGTCACGTTCGAAGACGACATGAAGAAGGCAAAGGACGACAAGAAGCCGAAGGACGATGACGACTCCGGGGACGACAACGACACAGAAAAGGAAGAGAACTGAGGCGGCTGTGATGCCCACACTGAAAGTCCGATTCCCCGGCGGGCGCTACCACGCAACCCCCTGGGGGCACCACGTCAATGAAGGTCTCATCGAGTGGCCGCCGTGCCCCTGGCGGCTGCTTCGTGCCATTGTCGCCAGCGGCTTCTCCAGCCAAGGCTGGAGCGAGATCCCCGCCATCGCCCGGCGCCTCATCGACAAGCTGGCCTCGGCTTTGCCTTCGTATCATCTGCCACCCGCGAGCGCAGCGCATAGCCGCCATTTCATGCCTTTCATCGAGGGCAAAGCCCAGAAGACGACCCTTGTTTTCGACACCTGGGCCAACGTTGGAGATGGTGATCTGCTCATCCACTGGCCTTGCGAGCTCGATGCCGAGGAAGCGGAGCTCCTTGGCACATTGATATCAGCACTGGGCTATCTGGGGCGGAGTGAAAGCTGGGTAGAGGCATGCCTCACGGAAGAGCACACACACGAGTGGAATGCAGTGCCATGCAAAGACGGCGAACATCGCGGCCGCGGGTGGGAGCAAGTCTCTCTGATGGCGGCACTTCCACCCGTCGAGTACGACGCGTGGCGAGAGTGTCACGTCGTCGAAGCCTTGGTTGCGCACCCGCTGCCTGATGGGAAGGGGAAACCTTCGGCGAAGCTTTTGAAGGCTCGGGCAAGCGCATTGGCACCGTACCCAGAGGATTTGGTGACCTGTCTCACGAAAGACACCGTGTGGTGGAAAGGCCACGGCTGGTCGCAGCCGCCCGGCTCCCAACGCGTTCTCTTCTGGCGAATGAGTGACTCGCTCCAGGTTGGCGTTCCGACGGCGCGGCGGGAGGTTCTGGCTCCGTCGGTCACGACGATGCTCTTGGCAATCACTACACAAAGCGGGAATCGATCGGCGTTACCACTTATCACTCGTACGCTGCCCCAGGCGGAACTGTTTCATCGGGCAGTGATCGGGCGACTCGGAAACGGCCGTCGCGCGGACTGCCCCGAGCTCACCGGAAAGGATGAATGCGGACACCCTCTCGCTGACCATCTCCACGCGCACACAACCCCAGCAGATCTCGATGGCGATGGTCACCTCGACCACATTCTCGTTTACGCGCCAATGGGCCTTCGAGACGCGGCTCAGCGGGCGATCCGCACCCTACGACGAACTTGGACCAAGGGCGGCATAGGCGATCTGCAACTCGCGGTCGTGGGCATTGGTGATCTCGCCATGCTGCGGCGTTTGCCCGCGCCGCTCAGCCGCGGGATTGATCAGATCCTTGGGCCGCCGCAAGGCGCCCGAGTGTGGGAGAGCGAGACCCCATTCGTGTTTCCGAGATTTCTCAAGGCACGGGGGAAGAACACGATCGAGGGGCAGGTGGCGGCAGAACTTACCTCACGCGGCCTTCCTCCAGCAGAACGCATCGAGATCGATCCGGTGCTCACCAAGCGACTTCGCCACTTCGTTCGCCGTCGGCGCCGCGGTAGTGTTTCGCCGAAGGCAGACGAAGGCTACGGGCTCCGACTCCGATTCGCAGAACCGGTTCGGGGGCCGCTTCTGCTCGGGTACGGTTCTCACTTCGGCCTCGGACGATTCGCAGTAACCCATGAGGATTGAGCGGTGGGATCTCAGTTCGAGGCACCCTCGCGGCGGAAGGTGGCGCCTTGCAGCCGGTAGCCGACGAGACGCTTTTCGATT
>CAYZHH010000422.1:1765-2138 GCA_964478275.1 uncultured Candidatus Kuenenia sp. | reverse complement strand
CAGGAATGGCCGGCACGAGCGTAAGGGCCAGGCTCTCCTGCAACCCGGCTTGGGTCGCGGATAGGGCCGGGCCGCTCTGGCCGAAATCCTTGGCGGCGTCGCACTCACTTCGCAGCCGCTGCTGCGCCCCGACGAGCGCATCGAGGCGTTTCAGGACGTCCATGATTGTCGCATACTCGGCCCCCGTGCGCACGCTGAATTCGGCTGCCAGGAGTGGAGGGATCGTCGCAGCCTGGAGGGAAGCGGCCTCCAGGGTGTTACCCGCGCGGGTCTTGGCCGCGGCCTCGCGCATGGCGTCCTCCACGCCGGCAGCCCGCAGGTCTTTGATGCGGCGGGTCAGGGCGAGCACTGCCAGCGGCCGTCGGTCATAGCG
>CAYZHH010000422.1:0-1755 GCA_964478275.1 uncultured Candidatus Kuenenia sp. | reverse complement strand
TAGCGGATGCCAGCCTCGAGCGAGGCAAGGAGCTCATGGGTCCAGGTGGCGACTTCCTCTTGGTACGCGGCTGCCGCTTCGGGCCCAATGCCCTCGGTGCCGCGGGCGCTGAGCTGTAACTGCTCCTCTGCGAGCATGCGGGACTCACGGGCGAAGACCTCGCGGGCGGCATCGATCCCGTGCTGGAGGACGAGCCCACCGAGCCTGCGGGCGGCGGCGTTGACCGCTTGGAACGCAGGGCCTGGGTGAGCGTCGCCGGCGCTCGGCGCTGCGGCCTCTTCCCGGAGGAGGGCGGCAGCGCGGCCGACCTGCTCCACGGCGATCGACTCGAGCTCCGCACGCACTCGATCGAGCGTTTCGATCTCGACCGCATCGGCCACCGCGTTGGCAGCCAGATCGTCACGCACCGCTTGCACGTCGCGGGCAGTCGCCTGAAGCTGCTCGCGGATCATCTCCTGACGAACTGCCTCGAGCTGCGACGACTGAACGAAACTGGCGTTCGTGACATCGAGGCCGCGGGTGAGCTCATGGGCCGCTCGCTCCTGACGGTAGAGCGTGCGGACCCGCGACAGGAGGCGGTCGATCTTCTTCCTGATCTCGGCGAGATATTCCTCGCGCGTGAGGAAGGTGATCCTTCGGGCCTCTGTGCGTGCCCGATGCGGACCGCCTTCGCCGGGGTACAGGTCGCTGACCTCCACGAGGAACGAGACCGTGTCACCCACCTCGAGATCGGGGAGCGCCTCACGGTAGTCCCATTCGAGCGACTGCTCGCCGTCGCCACTGCGAACGGGCGTCGGGAGCGAGACGGTCTTTTCCGGACGCCTGTTGACGCGGTAGGTGATCGTGGCCGGTGCGAGACCGTGGTCGTCCTGCGCCCGGACCGCGAGTTGCAGAGGCCGGCCAAGCAGGGCGTGCAGGTTCTCGTCGGGCGAGGTCAACTCGACTCGCGGCGGCTGATCGGCGGCGACCTGCAGGTACGACCGCGGGCTGGTGAAGGCGAAACCGTGGTCCCTCTCAACCCAGCCGAAGCTGTAACCGCGGGAGGCGGTGACGACCTCATCGAGGACGAGCCGACGGCCGTCGTCGTCCACCGCGACCGGCACCGGGCTCATGCCGTCGCGATGCAGCACTGCCTCGCCCACTGGGCAGTCGAGCGTGAGCTCCCAGCGAACTTTCGTGTTCTCCGGCAACGTTAGGGTGAGCGACTCGACCGACTCGGGCGGCCGCCCGATGTAGTCGGGATACGTGAGGTGTACCTTCACATGCTCGATCCGCGGAGCCGGAATCACACGGACCCGATGCCAGTCACTCCGGGCGTCACCGGCTTTGATGCGATAGGTGAAGTCGCGGGACGCCGAGGCGAGGACATACTCGCAGCGGCCATCGACAACCTCGAGGACCATCTCGCGAGGACGGCCCGTGCCCGTCTGGAGGAACAGCTTTGCCTGCGTAGGCACGATGCCCGATAGCCGCGCCTCAATGCTCGCGCGATCCCCTTCTTTCACCACAAGGTCGCCTTCTGCCAGATCGATCTGCGTCTTCGTGGGATAGGCCACGGCGAGCCACGGCGTGAAGAGACGAGCCGCCCCGGCAGTGAGCAAGGGCCCGTCGAAGGCCGCAACGGCCGCCAGAACGGCGGCCACCGCACACGCTGCCAGGAGCGGTCGGCGAAGCGCACCGAAGGTGACGATTTTCGCTGGCTTGAGGCTGGCGGCCTTCTCCTCAGCTCGGCGATGGGTGAGCGCCCACATGGCC
>CAYZHH010000421.1:0-2150 GCA_964478275.1 uncultured Candidatus Kuenenia sp. | reverse complement strand
GCACCGAGTGCCGCGAGCGTCACGGCGGTGACATGGTCTGCCAGTTCGTGGAGCGTGTGGAGCGTCGCAATCTCGCTCTCGGGGACGAGCATGCCGACCACATCGCCGGCCGCTCGGTACACAAAGCACTGCCCCATCACGCTCACCGCGAGCCGCCTGAGATGGGGCTCGTCGAGACGACTGCCAGCCAGCTCGGCGAGGATTGAGACGAGGAGCTCAAAGTGTGGGCGAAAATAGTCTTCGACGAGCTCGCGACAGGCCTCGGTGGGCTGAAGCACTTCGCGGAGCATGAGCCGCACCTGCCACGGAGGCTGGCCGAACCCGAGCATTCGTTCGAGCGTATTCCCCAGGAAGTCACGAAGTTTTTGCTGCGGTGGTGTTCCGGGGGCCCATTGCGGCTCAGGCACCTGCCGCACCCGCTGTTCGTGGGCGTGTTTGACGCTCTCGATATAAAGCCGCCGCTTGTCGCCAAAGTAGTAGTTGACCGCCGCCACGTTGGCGCCAGCAGCCAGACAGATGTCGCGGATCGTCGCCGACTCGTAGCCCTTCTCCGCAAACTCGCGACCTGCCGCGAGGAGCAGGCGTTCCCGCGGGTCATCCCCGTGGGGCTCACGCGGCGGCTTTTCCGGTACCTTTTGGATCATGTGGTCCGCTCCGAAACACCGTTTCAAACAGGCGTTTCAATCGATTGTATAGCTCTGAAACCGACAAGTCACGACTGATTTAACCGCTCACAAAAGATTTTTTCAGGCCACCACGACGACGAAGCCGGGCGACGGGACTGCGTGTTCACGGCAGTTGATCGAGCGCCAGCCTCCAGCACGCGCGTGCTACGATGCCGCCCCATGGCTGCCTTCCGCACGACGCCTGCCGACACCGAACGAATGCCTCCGGGTATTCCGTACATCATCGGGAATGAAGCAGCCGAGCGGTTCAGCTACTACGGAATGAAGACGATCCTCACGATCTTCATGACCCGCTATCTGTTCCTCATGTCCGACACGGCCATGCCGGCCATGTCGGCCATGAGCAACGCCGAGGCGCAGGAGCACTACCACACATTCACCTCGTGGGTCTATTTCTTTCCGATCGTCGGCGCGATCATTTCTGATGCTCTGACCGGCAAGTACCGGCTCATTATTGGAGTGTCGGCGATCTACTGCCTCGGCCATTTGGCACTGGCCTTCATGGGATCCGGTGGGCTTTCGGCCCAACACTGGATGTGGCTCGGACTGTTTCTCATTGCGCTCGGCGGAGGCGGCATTAAGCCATGTGTCTCGGCACACGTCGGCGACCAGTTCGGGAAGCGGAACGAGCACCTGATGGAGAAGGTCTATCAGTGGTTCTATTTTTCGATCAATTTTGGGTCCACGCTTTCCACGCTCCTCACCCCCTGGCTCCTCGAGTGGTACGGACCCCATGTCGCCTTCGGCGTGCCAGGCGTACTCATGGCCCTCGCGACGCTGACGTTTTGGCTCGGCCGCAACAACTACATCCACGTGCCTCCCGGCGGCGTGACCTTTCTCCGGGAGGTCTTCAGCCGCGACGGGATCCTGGCGATCCTTCGGCTTTCGCTCGTGTACCTCTGCATCGCTGTCTTCTGGGCGCTCTTCGACCAAACGGGCTCGGCCTGGGTGCTTCAGGCCGAGGACATGAATCGCCGGTGGCTCGGGATCGACTGGTTGCCTTCGCAACTCCAGGTCCTCAACCCGATCCTCGTAATGGTGCTGATCCCGCTGTTTCAGTTCGTCGTCTACCCGGCGATCAACCGCGTCTTTCGGCTCACGCCGCTGCGGAAGATCGGGCTCGGGCTCTTCCTGATGACGGCCGGCTTCGGGCTCTCGGCCGTGGTGCAGGGCTGGATCGACGACGGCGGACGGCCAAGCGTCGCCTGGCAGTTCGTGGCGTATTGCATCGTCACGGCAGCCGAGGTCATGGTGTCGATCACGGGCCTTGAGTTCTCCTATGCCCAGGCGCCCAAGACTATGAAGTCGGTGATCATGGCGGTCTGGCTCCTATCGATCTCACTTGGCAACTACGTCACCGCTGCGGTCAACCACTGGATCCAAGTGCCGGGCATCAAAGCCGTCGATGCGACTCCCGAAGACGTCCTCCTCGCCGAAGCCAAGGCGAGGATCGACGCCTCCTTC
>CAYZHH010000420.1:0-2158 GCA_964478275.1 uncultured Candidatus Kuenenia sp. | reverse complement strand
AGTGTGCTGAGCTCGCGACGTTGCCGTCCCTATACGCCAATGCGTCGCAGCGGCTCCATCATTCCCGTGCCGCCGGCTCATCAAAGGGCCCCGCGAGGACCGCGGCCGGTTGATCGCGCCGGCCACCAGCGTCGATCACCACCTTGGCCTGTTCGAGAAGCTCGTCTGGCACACGCCACACGGTCCGGTCCACGCCTGGGGCTTTGAGATTGATGGTCAGCCGCGGAGGGATCTCGCGAGCCGTTTCACCAATGGGGACCGTCGCAGGATCGCGGCCGGCCAAGAGATCTCCAGCGAGGCCACCGGCAAGGAGGCCGACCTCGCGAAAATCAAAACCGACATCGAAGAGCGTGCCGCGATCCGGCCTGCCGGGCACCACCGTGAAGACGGGCACGCCGCGCTTCCCCGCCACATCCACGATCGAATCGCAGACACTTGCCACCGTCGTGTCCCCAGGCACAAAAATGACCTCGGCGCCGCGGGCGATGGTGGCCTGCACGGCTTCGACAACGCCCGAGGAGTTTTCAACAGCGGCCTCGATCAACTCGATGCCACGGTTCTTGCAGGAGGCACGCGCCAGTTCCATGAATCGCCGTGAGTTGCTCTCGGATGGATTGTGGGCCACGCCCACCCGCATGACCCTGGGATTGATTCGCCGAAGGATGCCGAAGGTGGCGTCCACCGGCGCGAGGCTGCCGTAGCCCACGAGATGCCGAGGATGCACGAGTGGGTTCGCCCGGTCGAGGCCAACACCGGCCGAAAACGGGTCAGCGACGGCTGCAAAGACATGGAGCACGCGGCCTCGCTCATTCGCGGTCGCGACCGCCTGGAGAGACGGCGTGCTCGACGTCAGGACCATGTCGAAGCCGCCGCCGGTGATCTCACGTGCGATCGCATTGGCCTGGGACATGTCGCCCTCGGCATTGAACTGACGGATCGTGACCGTCTCACCGTCCCGCCAGCCCTTGGCGGCCAGCCCCTCGAGCATGCCGACAACGGCGTCGTCGAGCACCGCCGTACTCACCTGCTTCAGGACGGCCACGGCGGGCCGGGTTCGTCGCGTGCCCGCCTGATCGGTCACGAGGAGCAGGCCAGACGCCCCGGCCAGCAAGGCGATCGTGGGCAGCGATCGTCGGAAAAATGCGGTGACTGATGCTGGTGGCATGGCTGGGACGCCGGAATCCAAGGGAGGGAAACAGTTCCGTTCCTCAGCGGTAGGTGGCCGCAAGGGTTCGCGCGGCAGCATCGTCGAGCTGATCCGTTCGCCGCAGACGATCAAAACGGTCGGCGATCGCATCGGCGGAAAGCCGTCGCTTTGCGGCGCCCGATACGTCGAGAGCGATGCTGCCGCGATGAACGAGCAGCAGTCGGTCTCCAAGTGAAGCTGCCTGCGCGAGCGAGTGCGTGACCATGAGCGTGGTCAGCGAGCCCGAACGAACGATCTCCGACGTAGCCCGCACCACGCGATCGGCGGCAGCAGGATCGAGGGCCGCGGTGTGTTCGTCGAGGAGGAGAAGCTCGGGCCGCCGCCACGTGGCCATCACGAGAGTCACGGTCTGCCGTTGGCCACCTGAGAGCGAACCAATCGGCTGATCCAATCGCCCCTCGAGACCAGGCACGATTCGACCGAGCCGTTCGGCGGCCTCGTCTCGAAGCCGCCGTGTCGTCGCCCAGCCAAGGCCCACAGAGAGCCCACGGCGTGCCGCGACAGCGATGTTCTCAAGCACCGAAAGACTGCCAGCGGTGCCCGCCCGGGGATCCTGGAACACGCGGCCCACCAGCGCCGCCCGCCGATGCTCGCTCCAGCGGGTGATGTCACGGCCAGCGAGCTCGATGCGGCCGCCGTCGAGGGGCACGGTGCCAGCGATGCCACCGAGGAGCGTGCTTTTTCCTGACCCGTTGGTGCCCACCACCACGACGAACTGGCCCGCAGGAATCGTGAGCGTGACATGATCGACTGCCCGCACGACCGGGCCGGCGGGCGAGGTAAACGTCACAGTGGCGTCGGTGAGCGTGAGCATCGAATCTTTTAGCGGACGACGGGTGCGGAGCGGCCGCGACGGAGAAGTTGAGGACCGACGAGCGCCGCGAGGACAACAACCGCCGTCGCGGCCTTGAGCCAGTCGGGGTGAAGGCCCGCGCGGAGGGCTGTCGCCAC
>CAYZHH010000419.1:0-2189 GCA_964478275.1 uncultured Candidatus Kuenenia sp. | reverse complement strand
GCATAGGATGTTCCACTCCCTGGGCAGCGGAAAGGGAGACAAGCGATGACCAAGGCATCACGAGACGAAATCAAGTTCACCATCGGATCCGGCAACGTCTTCGAAGATGTCGGGATGGATGCCCCGGAGGAAGAGCTGTCAAAGGCTCTCCTTGCCCTCAGAATCCATGAACGGGTCAAGGCCCTTGGGTCTCAACGGCATTCAGACTGCAAAACGGCTCGGGATCCCCCAACCCAAGGCTTCACGACTGCTGCGCGGAGATGTGGACGGAATCTCCTTCGAAAAACTCCTCGTCTGCATCACGAAGCTTGGGCAGGATATTCGCATCGTGATGTCGGAAGCTCAGGGAGGAACCGGCGAGGGGCGGCTTGTGCTTGCGAAGGAGTCCCCGGCAGGAGGACGCACACGCCCAAGACGTCGACGGGGATCTGCGGCCGGACGTCGTACTTGAAGCCCTTGATCCGGAGTCCGCCTTGGCATGCCCAATGAAATCGAGTGGGCTCTCAGAGACTTGCCGGGGCTGGTGGTAGGTATTTGGTAGGTCGGCCAAACCGCCAAAAATGCCTTGAAATTGCCCCTGTTTGGCGCGGCATGAGGACGCCCGTGGACGCTGCTCACGCACTGACTGTTCGACGGCAGATCACTCGTCCCCCGCTGCCATGGGCCTCGCGAGATCCATACTGTCGTGCAGAATACGAACGACCTCGAGACCGCCGTTACCCCGGATGCGGAATATCACAAAATGCCGCGGAGCTGCCACCGTCTCCGCGACGAGTCGGGCATGGGATCGGGAGTGGGTCAGGTAGTACGAGCACAGGCCCTCGCCGACCTCGGGGCGTTCATGCACGCCCGCCCTCTTTGGGCTTTCGGCCAGATCGCTGATCGCCTGCACAATCAGCGCGGCGTAGCGACGGCGGGCCGCGTCACCGAAAGTTGCTGCCGACCAGACGAGAATCGCACCAATGTCCTCCTCCGCCGCCGGAGCAAGGATGATTTTCCGCAGCGAGGTCATACCCGCCGTCGCGGCGTTCCGGGTGGCTTGCCGCCCCCGAGCGACGTGACGTGCTTCGCGAGATCGGCAACAGTGCTGAACTCGATGCCTCGGCCCTGGTCGACTTGATCGAGGCCCTTCTTCGTCAGCCGACGCAAGGCGGCGAGTTTTTCGGCGTCCTCGGCAGTCCGCTGCTGGAGGAGCCGAAGGCCGGCCCGCACCACCTCACTCGCACTGCCATACCGCCCGGCCTCGATCTCCTCCGAGATGAAGTCGTCGAACGACTCCGTCAGGTTCACATTACGGGTCGGCATGGAAAATCCTCCCGAGAAAACGCCACTGAGACCAAGCATATCGGTGGATGGCAAAAATTGCTAATCCGTGCACAGTCGAATCGAGCAAGAGCCTCATGGCCGCTCTCCGAGCCGCCGCATGTCGGCCTCATCTTCCGCGATCCAGCCCGCCATCCTCTCACGCGTGAACGTGCGTGGCTTGGGGAGCATTGCCCCCTCTGTTCTGAGCCGCGAGGCGAGGAACAACTGAGCTGCTGCTTCTCCATGGGCGAGAGCGAAATGGCAGCAGACTCGATTTCGGCAAGCGTGGTCATGCCCCAGAGTCTATCCCACCCCTCGTCATCCGGTCAGCCAGATCGTTGATGGTCCGCAACTCCACAAGTTCTCGTCCGGTTCGTCGGGATTCACCGAGGCTTGCCAGGGCTCGTGGCAGGTTTTTGGTAGGTCGGATCGAGGCGACGCGACCACCAGCTCGCCAACGTGCCTGAAAAACAACAGCGATCCATGAAGGCTCTCGTCGAGCCGCAGGGGATTAAAAGTTTGATGCTCTAACCAACTGAGCTACGGCCCCAGGGCCATGGTAACGCAGCATCCGCGGCCATCAACCGGCCCGTTTCCATCATGATCGGGATCGCCCAACAACCCGCCGTCCCCTCGCTGGCGCGAGGGGCTTCAAGAGGGCGGGGGCCGGGCATGAGCCATAAAAGCCCCCGGGGATAGCCGGGGGACTGCCGCTGAACCACGGCCTCGCGAACCACCGCCTCGCGAACCACCGCCCCGCGAACCACGGCCTCGCGAACCACCGCCCCGCGAACCACGGCCTCGCGAACCACGGCCTCGCGAACCACGGCCTCGCGAACCACCGCCCCGCGAACCATCACTCGCGGCTTCAACGCCGCAAATGC
>CAYZHH010000418.1:0-2198 GCA_964478275.1 uncultured Candidatus Kuenenia sp. | reverse complement strand
GCGAGGCCCTCGGCCAGCGTGACCGTGGGCCGCCAACCAAGCACGCGGCTTGCCAGGGCCGCATCAATAAGATTGCTTCGCAAGTCGCCAGCGCGAGCAGGGCCGTAGACGGGGGGCGAAAGCGTGGCGGGGCGGCCCTCGCGAGCCAAGACGTCTGTCATCGCTTGCCGCAGCGCTGCGGCAAGCTCGTTGACGTCGGTGCCGATCCCCGTGCCGATATTGAGGCTCGTGAGCGTGCCTGGGCGGATCACGGCTGGCCCCGCTTCGAGTGCCGCGAGGTTCGCCCGCGCGACATCGACCCCAAACACGTAGTCGCGAACGTAGCGCCCGTCGCCATTGATCGTCGCTGCCTCGCCGGCGAGATACCGCTTACAGAAGATGGCGACCACGCCCGCCTCACCGTGCGGGTTTTGCCTCGGACCATAGACGTTGGAATACCGCAGGGCCACGGTCTCGAGGCCATGCTCGCGAGCGAAGAACTCGAGGTAGCGCTCGCCCACCCATTTGGTGATGCCATAGGGGCTCACCGGATTGGCGGGCGTCGTCTCAGGGGCGGGGCTCGTGACGTCGCCGTAGAGCACGCCACCACTCGAGGCAAACACAAACCGCTTCGCAGCATGGGCCGCGGCCGCCGAGAGCACGTTCACAAGCCCCATGACATTCACCCGCGCGTCAAACGCCGGGTCACGAACCGATCGGCTCACCGACATCTGCGCCGCCTGATGACAGACCGCATCGGGGCGTTCTTCAGCAAAGATACGGTTCACCGCCTCGGCATCGGCAATGTCGGCCACATGCAAGGGCACGCCCGCCGGGAGGTTGTCGCGAGAACCACTCGAAAGGTCGTCGAGAACCGCGGCCGAGTGCCCTGCCGCGAGAAGCGCATCGACGATGTGGCTCCCAATGAACCCCGCCCCACCGGTCACAAGAACCCTCATGCAGTCTCCACTTAGTTGGTGATCGCGCCAGGCCATGACCGATGACCGACGAGCGACGAGCGACACGAGGAACGACGAGCGACGCACGACACCAGGAACGACGAGCGACACCAGGCGCCCCCCATGATACGCTGCTTGGCAGCAGGTTCACGTGAGCCGCCGCGGCCTGCGGCTCACCCTTCGCCGGTCCCGCCTCCAGCGCCATTCCCAGGGAGATTTCACGGATGCAGGCAGCCCATCGCGTGCGTGGCCTCTTCGCCATTCTCTTCGCCCTAGCCATCGCATGCGCGACCCTCGTGCCGCCGCCTGCGGGCGCCGCCGACGGCGATGTATCGCGGATCGACAACGGCACGGCATCGGTCGGCATCGATCGGAAGATGGGGGGCTCGATCACCTGGCTTTCGTGGCGGGGCCATCCCCACAACACGGTCAACATCCACGACCCCGGGCGGCTCATCCAGCAGTCGTACTACGCCGGAAACTCCCTCGATCGAAAAGCCGACGGACAATCCAAGGCATGGAGCCCGTGGTCATGGAATCCGATCCAAGGAGGCGGGGTGGGGAGCTGGGCTCGGGTGACAAAGCTCGACAAAAAGCCCGAGGAGATCTTCTGCGAAACGGTCCCCAAGCTCTGGGACATGCCGAATGAAGAAGCGGCGGCGGTGATGCGGCAGCGGACCGGCTTCGAGCCCGGCATGCCCAACGTGATCGTGGTGCGGTGCGAGTTTGAGTCGCAGCGGAAGCCAGCAGACCGCTGGGGCGACAAGCCGGTGCCCAGGCACCAGGAGCTTCCGGCCTGCTACTTCACGCGATCCTTTGGCGCCGTCAAAAGCTATCTCGGGAATGGGAAGTGGCGAGACGAAACGCAGCCGCCCGGTCCGCCATGGGGCAAGGTGACGCCCCCCCGCAAGGTCGTCGCCTGCTTCGACGCCGCTGGCCAGGGAGTCGCGATCTACAGCCCGGTGACTACCGGCCACTGGAACTTCGGTCCGCATGGCAAGGGGGCATCGACCGATCCAAAGGCGTCGCCGTGCATGCACGTGGCCCCGATCGAAACGGTCAGGCTCGGGCCGAAGTCGCTCCTCCGCTACCGATACTGGCTCGTGGTCGGCACTTCCAAGACAATCGTCCCGCGACTCGACGCGCTCCACACGAAGTATGCCGACGAGCAGATCGATCACACCGGCGCCCCATGACCCACAGCCCATGACCCATGCCCATGACCATGACCATGACCCACAGCCCCACAGCCCACAGCCC
>CAYZHH010000417.1:0-2211 GCA_964478275.1 uncultured Candidatus Kuenenia sp. | reverse complement strand
ACGTGGTCCGTGGGCAGCGCTCGCATTGCCCCGCGAATGGCTCGCAGGTCATCGACCAGCGCGACCAGCTCGGGCGATGCCTGCACGGCCCGCTCAACGTGGGCTGCGTCTGGCGGTGCGAGCCTTCCATCGAGCCACTCGCTGATGCGAGGGTCGTCGGCGGCAAGCGGCGAGTGATCGGGGGTATGCGGAGAAGTCATGAGAGCGAATGCGTAGGCGTATTCAGGAATCAACTTCAGGAATCAAGAAGGAGCGACCGGAGTTCGAGGCGGCCGCGGTGCAGTCGGCTGCGGACGGTGCCGATCGGGATCTCGAGGGTCGCAGCGATCTCCTCGTAGCTGGCATCGTTCATATCGGCGAGCATAATCACCTCGCGGTAGCGATCGTCGAGGCAGTCGAGCGCTGAAGTAAGCCGCCGCGCAAGATCGGCGTGCTCGAGGCCAGCCGACACCGGGGGCATTGCGGCGGCTGGTTCGGGCATGATCCGCGAGCCGTCGGCCCCGACCGCGTCGAGGGACCGCACCGGGCGACGCCGGCGACCGGCCGACCGCGCGTGATTGATCGCTATCGTGTGCAGCCATGTCGAAAATCTGCTTTCGTGCCGGAACGACCCGAGATGACGGTAGGCCGAGAGGAACGTCTCCTGCGCCAGGTCGAGCGCCTGCTCCGGGCAGCCGCAGAGCTGCCGAAGGAATGCGACAACCCGCCCTTGGTACCGCTCGACCAACGCACGAAAGGCCTCGGCGTCTCCAGCCGCAGCGCGGCCTACGAGCGCTCTTTCGTCGGTCAAACCGTCTTCAGGTTGAGTTGTTTGCACGGCCACGAGCCGTTTCCTTGACGTGCCTTGGATGCCGAGGGCGTTCACAAAGTTCCCCACGGCACGGTGCGGTCAATGTCGCCCCGCGGCGGTTGGCGGTCAAAGCCGTGCCGTTTGAGCCGGGGCGTGGCGGCCGATCCACCACCAGAGGGCGGCGGCCAAGACGAGAAGCACCAGCGACACGAGCTGAGAAATGGAAAACGGCGTGCCGAGGGCCGGCGGCTCATCGACGCGGATGGCCTCGAGGAGCAATCGCGAAATGGGGTGAAGCGTGAGCACAACGGCAAAAACCTCGCCGGGGCGGCGGGCAAACGGGGTCCACGCGACGGCGAGCATCGCAAGGAGGGCGGCATCGATCGCCGCGTAGAGCTGCGCCGGGTGGACTGGCACGCTGGGTACACCCGCTCCCGGGGGTACGCCCGCTCCCGGGGCGCCACCCGCCGCAGGAAATTTTGCTGCTACTTCAGTGCCGGCGGGAAACTCGACGGCCCACGGCAGATCGCAGGGGCCGCCATAGCAACATCCATTGAGAAAGCAGCCGACGCGGCCGATCGCCAGCCCCACGAGCATGCCCGGGGCGATCACGTCAGCGAGCGTGAGGATGTCGATTCCGCGGCGGCGTGCGAATCGCCAGGCGGCGATGGCCGCGGTGGGCAGTGACCCAAACACGACGAGCCCACCGCCGGCGATGTTCACGACATCCATGAGCGATTGGGTGAGCGGCTTGCCGGCAACAAAAAACCGGTCGTGATACTGGATCACATAGAAGAGCCTCGCCCCCACGATTCCCCAGATGAACACCTGCGTGGCGAGCGAGAGGATCGTGTCGGCGTCGATGCCGACCCGCCGGCCGCGCACGATCGAAAGCCATGTGCCCGAGACGGCCGCTGCCAGAAGCATCCCGCCGTAGCCGCGAATGGGAACCCCTTTGTCGGTCGCGATCAGAGGGAGCACAACGCCCAGGATGATCGTGAGGGCCACAACCGGCATTCCAAGCTGGATCACTGCGGCCTGCATCCCTTGCCGCATCGCCACGAAGGCAAACCAGCCGAGCCCGATCACGAGCCACACAAGCGTGAGCAGACCGAGGGGCCCGAAGAGCAGAAGACTCCCATCGCCCCAGGGCACCGTGGTCGGCACATGAAAAAGGATGGATCGCATGAGCCTGCATTCAGTGGTGATGTCTTGCCAGCATGCCAGCCGGATGGCCTTCAAGGGAATAGAAGCGCCCGGCGATAGCCAGGGGGCGGCGGGCAAAAGGCCATCCCGTTCACCATCACGGACGGGCTCGCCCAACAACCCGCCACCCCCGCGCTATCGCGAGAGGCTTCAATCCGTGTCCGCACCGCTGCCGCTTCGATGAACCCAAAGACGCACTCACGTCACGCCCCGCG
>CAYZHH010000416.1:0-2218 GCA_964478275.1 uncultured Candidatus Kuenenia sp. | reverse complement strand
GTAGCGGCCCTCGGTCACTCGGATGTACGCTCTCGGCCACATTCTCCGGAGCCATCATGACGTCTCATTCACCCGACACGCCCCAACCCGCCCCTCTCGTTGAACCGACTTTTGCCGATGACCGCGAAGCATCCCGCTGGTGGTTGGAAAACGTCTACGCCGGTGATGACGCTGTTCAGCTTACGCCGCGGGCCGTCATCTTCGGGATGCTCATTGGCGGCCTCATGTCGGTCTCCAATCTTTACGTCGGCCTCAAGACCGGCTGGGGCCTCGGCGTCACAGTCACTTCCTGCATCATCGCCTACGCCGTCTTCTCAGCCCTCGAACAGATCGTGCCGGCCTGGCGGAATCGCCATTTCACGATTCTCGAGAACTACACGATGTCGAGTGCGGCAAGCGCTGCCGGCTACATGTCGAGTGCTGGGCTCGTCTCGGCGATGCCGGCGCTCTACATGACGACCGGCCGGCAGCTCGGGTCTGTCGAACTGGGCCTCTGGATTGGCGCCATCTCGCTCCTGGGCGTCTTCATGGCGATTCCACTGAAGCGGCAGCTCATCAACATCGAGCGGCTCCCCTTCCCATCCGGCATCGCGACGGCCGAAACGCTTCGTAGCCTTCACTCCGCCGGCGCTGCGGCGGTTGCCAAGGCCCGCTCGCTCTTCATTGCAGCTTTTGTGGGTGGTGGGCTCGCCCTGTGGCGGGACCTGCTGCCCAACATCAAGTGGCTCGCGCCTTTCGCATTCCCCGGGAACATTCCCTTGCTCCCCACCACTATGGGCCGCGACCTTCTGACAAGATTCACGATCGGCATCGAGGGGTCGCTCATCATGGTGGCCGCCGGCGCGATCATGGGGCTCCGCGTCGCCACGTCGATGCTCGTCGGGGCAGTGATCTGCTACGGCATCATCGGGCCGATCCTCGTCGAACACGGCATCGCCGAACCGGGCTACAAGGGCATCGTCTCCTGGGTGCTCTGGCCAGCTACCTCCATGATGGTCACGTCGGGGCTGCTCTCCTTCGGCCTTCGGTGGCGGACCGTTGTGCGTGCGTTCGGGGGGCTTGGGCGACTGGTCGGTGGTGCCGTCGCCGACCACCACGACCCCCTCGACCGTGTCGAGGTGCCTGCTCACTGGTTCGTCATCGGCACGCTCGTGACGGGCGCTGCCTGTGTCTGGCTCGGCCACTGGCTCTTTGGCATCAGTTGGTGGATGGGCATCCTGGCCGTGCTCGTGACCTTTTTACTTTCCATCGTGGCGGCGCGAGCCACCGGTGAAACCGACGTGACGCCGATTGGCGCCATGGGCAAGATCACGCAGCTCCTCTACGGCGTCGTGTCTCCGTCCAATATCACCACCAATCTCATGACCGCCTCGGTGACCGCGGGCGCCGCCTCCCATGCGGCCGATCTGCTCACCGACCTCAAAAGTGGCTACATGCTCGGCGGCAATCCACGCAAGCAGACGATCTCACAGCTCTTCGGCGTTGTCGCGGGCACCCTCATCTCCGTACCGGCGTACCAGTTCGTCGTGCAGCGGAATCCCGAAGTCCTCGGCTCAGAAGCCCTGCCGGCTCCGGCGGCCAAGATCTGGGCGGGGGTGGCCGAACTGCTTGCCGAAGGTCCGCAAGCTCTCCCCTTCGGCGCCATCGAGGCCATCGTGATCGGAGCAATACTCGGCGTCGTGCTGACGCTGCTCGAAGAGTTTTCACCGCCGCATGTTCGCCGGTGGCTCCCTTCCACCACGGGCCTGGGCATCGCTGGCGTGATCCCTGCGTTTAACTCGATCTCCATGTTCGCCGGTGCACTCCTGGCCTGGATGTTCGCACGCGCCACACCAAAGGCCGCCGCAGACTTCACCGTGCCGGTCGCCAGTGGCCTGATCGCCGGCGAGTCGCTGGTGGGCGTGGGCATCATCCTCGTGATCGAGGGGCTCAAGGCGGCTGGCTGGCTGTGACCGGCCAGCGCCGCGAGCTCACCGCCCGCCGGCGTCGCCCGTGAATCCCACCGTGCGGCGAATTTTGTACGGCCGCCCCGCTTCATTGACATGCACGATGAGCTCGGCGAGGAGCCCCGTGGCGAGCGTCTGCACGCCGATCACGATGAGGAGCACACCGAGCGTGAGCAGCGGGCGATGCCCAATGCTCGCGCCCGCGAACCAGATCGCCGTGAGGTAGCCGCAGATCCCGAGCCCGCCGAGAAACGAGAGCCCTCCAAGCCCCC
>CAYZHH010000415.1:0-2223 GCA_964478275.1 uncultured Candidatus Kuenenia sp. | reverse complement strand
CGGACGGCGTCTGCTGCAGCGGCGCGTAGGGACCAACCTGGGCTGCGATCGCCGCAGGTTTCGTCGGCGTGGCCGCGGCGGCTGGCATCGCAGCGGGCGGCGTGGATCCATAGGTGACTGCAGACGGTGAGGCGGAAGGCTTGGTGGCGCCGGCCTTCGTCGCGTCGGTGAGGACGTAACCGTCGGGTGTATTGGTCGTGGGATAGGGCTTCGCGGTTTCCGATGGTTTCGCAATCCCGCCGTCGAAGGACGGGGCCGACGTGAGCGAGGAACCCGATGGCGCGCCACCCATCCACGCGGGTCGCGATGACCACGAGCTCGATTTGCAGCCGCAGGCGGCCAGCACCAAGAGCGCGGGAAAGACGAGGCCGAAACGACCGACCACGTCCTGCCTACTCTGCCAGACCCTGACCCAGACCCTGACCATGCGAATGCCTCCGCGCGAACCGGTAAAGCTGCGGCACCCGCCGCGGCGACCCATGGAATAGGAATCGGCCCTGGGTCGCGTCAATTGCAATGAAAAAGGCCCGCGGCTTTTGCCGCGGGCCTGTCGTTCGAAGGTGAGGCAGACTGGGGGAGCGGGGTTACTTTTTGGCTTCGGCGAACCGTTTGCCGATCGCGTCCCAGTCGATGACGTTGTAAAAGGCAGCGACGTAGTCGGCCCGGCGGTTCTGGTAGAGCAGGTAATAGGCGTGCTCCCAGACATCGATCCCGAGGAGCGGCACGTTGCCATGCATGATCGGGCTGTCTTGGTTGGCCGTGCTCTCAATGAGAACCTTTCCTTGGGGATCGAGGGAAAGCCATGCCCAGCCGCTGCCGAAGCGCTTCATCGCGGCGTCGCTGAACGCTGTCTTGAAGTTCTCAAAACTGCTGAAGACGCTGCGGACGGCCTCGCCGAGATGGCCGGCTGGCTCACCCCCCTTGCCCTTGCCGAGCGATTCCCAGAAGAGCGTGTGGTTGGCGTCCCCACCGCCGTTGTTGCGAACGGTCGTGCGGATTGCCTCGGGCACCTTCTCGAGGTCCGCAATCAGCTTCTCAACCGGGAGAGCCGCCAGGGCTGCGTGCCCCTCGAGCGCCTTGTTGACGTTGGCGACATACGCCGCGTGGTGCTTGTCGTGATGGATTTCCATCGTGCGGGCATCAATCCAGGGCTCCATCGCATCGAAGGCGTAGGGGAGAGAGGGAAGTGTGTAGGCCATGATGAAAACTCCTGGTCGGAAATGGACCGGCTCGAGACATACCGATGGTTGCCGCCGGATCGTAGCCTGGCACGAGCCGACGGGCAAATGACCTCGCCCAAACCCGACTCTGCGGCTGGCGCCGATTCTCGCGGCCGTGCCTGGCAGACCGAACCTGCGGGACGTGCCCGCTCTCCCGTCCAGCGAAAGGGCACTGAATCTGGCGCTGGCAGGAAGACGAACACTGGCAGGTGGATCGGCGGCGGTGCGCGCAGCACCTTGCCGCTCGGTTCACGCAGGACGATGGATCGTCCTGCCCCCCCACGAAAGGATTCGAGTCGGACCCATGGCACTCGCCACCCCCGCGCGCCGCGACCAGCGCCGCCGCCTCGTGGCGTCCTGGAATCGTTCGGCTGCTCCAGCGGCCGTGAACGACGAACATGGTACGCCGGCCACCCATGCTGCGGCGTATGACGACGCCGCACGTCCGGAGCGGCACCCAGGGTTAGCCACACGGCTGCCGACGACACTCGGTGGGCTGATGCTTGCGTCGCTCACGATCCTTGGTGGCGTTGGTGGCGCGATTGCCTTGGCAGTGAGTGGACCGCTCTTTGGCCGTCAACTCTTCGAGGAGGGAGGCCGGTTTGCGGGGACCCTTGCCGTTGTGAAGCGGGCCATCGATCCGCGGGCACCGCTGCCGTTGCACTCGTGGCTGGCCGTGCTCTCGCTCTTGCTGGGCGCCGCCATTGCGGGAGCGATCAAGCTCATGCGGCGGCATCGTCGGGACGACTACAAAGGCCGCTTCCGGGCATGGGGCTGGCTGGCCACGATCCTCACCCTCGCGGCGTGGTCGGCTGTCGTGCCACTCGGGGCATTCGTCGCCACGGTTGCCACGGACGCCACCGGTGTTGCGATTGGGCCCGGTGGCATCGGTTGGTGGTACGCCCTTGCCTCGATCGCGCTCATGGTGGTCCTCCCGTGGGCGATTCTCCCGCTGCGTCACCGCGCGTCCGCGTCCGCGTGGACCGTCCTGGGGATGCTGGGC
>CAYZHH010000414.1:0-2235 GCA_964478275.1 uncultured Candidatus Kuenenia sp. | reverse complement strand
ACGGCATGCTCAAGGAGCGCAGCACCTACGAGATCATGCGGCCCGAAGACGTGGGGCTCGAGAAGACCGACCTCGTGCTCGGCAAGCACAGCGGCCGGGCCGCGCTCGCCGATCGTGCCCGCGCCCTCGGTTACGAGCTCGACGCCGACCAGCTCAAAGCCGTCTTCGACCAGTTCAAGATTCTCGCGGATCGTAAGAAGGAGATCTACGACGGCGACATCGCGGCTCTCTGCGAGCAGCGGTTCTCCGCGCTTCCGGAGCAGTATTCCTATGAGGGCTACACGATTGTCTGCGAGGCGGGCAAGACGCCGACGGTGACGCTCCGGGTCACGCACGCGGGAGAAGCAAAAAGCGTGACGATCACGGCCGGCGACGGCCCGATCGACGCAATCTTTCTGGCCATCGAGAAGCTCACCGGCATCACGACGGTCTGCCGCGATTTCCGGGTGCAGGCGGTGACGGTGGGCAAGGACGCGCAGGGTGAGGTGACGGTGGAGCTCGAACACGACGGCCAGGTGCAGCGGGGGCGAGGCGTATCGACCGACTCGCTCGAAGCCGCAGCGAGAGCCTTCCTCGCGGCGGTCAATCACCTCATGCTCGGCATCCAGCCGCGCCTGCACCCGCAGCGGCTGTGACGGCTAGGCTACCCGCTGAACTTGTGGTATATGTTTGTCGCGCAGCCGCAGGATGGGGCAATAGGCGGGGCGAGGGGTGACAGGCCAATGCGATCACCATCGCGGTATTCCAAACCACACACCGAAGAACGGACGCATTCCCATGCAGAGTGCTCTCGGCCGCACCGTTTTCTTGGCAGCGTTCATGTCCCTCGTCGTTGTGCCCGTTCGGGCGGCCACGATCATCGTGGACTACAGCCAGGATACGACTGGCATTTTTTCGGGTAACCCCACGGCACAGGCCGCGCTCAATCAGGCGGCGGCCGACTTGTCTGCTGCCATTATCAGCGTCCCAGGGGCCGTGACCGACACCGTCAACGGGACGTCGGGTGCTGCGAGTGTCACCTACGACTTCAGTTGGTCATATACCCATCCGGTGACGGGCTCCCCCACAACCATCACGAATGCAGCCCTCCCCTTAGGCGAAATTCGCGTCTACGCCGGATGGCAGAATCTGGCGGGCTCCACGCTCGGTCAAGGTGGCCCTGGTGGCGCGGGTTTGGGCGGGAGTGGGAGTGGCAGTGGCCTTGATTTCACCAACGCGGTGAACAATGCCAATGCGGCTGGAACGGCGAACATGGGCCGTGGGACAGGCCCGGTGATTGGCACATTGATGGGAGACTTCGGCGGCAATCCGATCAATGTCGACTTCGGCATCGGCTACGGCAACATCTGGTTCGATTCCGACACCAACAACGACACAACCACCGACGATGCTGTCACGCTCGCATCGAATTGGCACTTCGATCACACCACGGGAGTGGCCGGCGGAAAGAGCGATTTCTACTCGGTGGCGTTGCACGAGCTCCTCCATGGGCTCGGAATTGGCACAAGCGATTCCTGGGACAACTTTGTGAGCGGCACCAACTGGACGGGCCCGGCGGCCATCGCGGAATACGGCACCGGGACTGGACTCATCGACGGTGGCGGGGCCCATATCGCAGGCAGCATTCTCAATACTGTCTACGGTGGAATCCTTGGGGGGACGGCGGGTGCCTCACAGGAAGTGGTGATGGACCCCAGCATCACCGTCGGCACGCGAAAGTATCTGACAGACCTCGACCTCGCGTTCATGCAGGATATCGGCTGGCAGGTTGTACCCGAGCCTTCAACGTGGGCTCTCCTCGGTGTTGCGTCTATCGGCGTGGCGATCCGCTGCTCATCGCTGCGCGGCAAGAATGGCCGTCGCCGCAAGCCGCGGTGATCACCGCATCGAAGGCTCACAGCTTGTGCCATGAATCACGCTCGGCAAGGGGCTACAGCCTTGTGCTAAACTCCTGCCAGCATCGATTTCATGGACCCCATTAACCGCCATCTCGAACGGGAAATTTCGCGACGGCGGACGTTTGCGATTATTTCGCATCCCGACGCCGGGAAGACCACTCTCACCGAGAAACTGCTGCTCTACGGCGGCTGCGTCGAAATCGCCGGCGCCGTGCGCGGACGCAAGACCCAGCGGACCTCGCGGTCCGACTGGATGGAGCTCGAGAAGCAGCGAGGCATTTCGGTCAATTCGACGGTGCTCGTGTTCGATTTCGCGGGGCACCGGGTCAATCTTCTC
>CAYZHH010000413.1:0-2239 GCA_964478275.1 uncultured Candidatus Kuenenia sp. | reverse complement strand
CCGCGACGGCCTCGAGCGGACCAACAAGGAGCTCGTCAGCCTCAATGCCGAGATCTCACGGATCAATACCCAGATGATCCGCGACCTGGAGGCCGCGGCGAAGGTGCAGCGGTCCCTCCTGCCGGCCGACGACGTATCCCTTCCATCGCTCGATATCGCCTGGCGGTATGTGCCCTGCCAGAGCCTCGCTGGCGACTTCCTCAACATCTTTCCGCTCGATGATGAGCGGGTGGGGCTCTTTGTCGTCGATGTCAGTGGCCACGGCGTGCCCTCCTCGCTCATGGCCGTTACCGTGGGTCGCTTCCTGACGGCCAAGGTGGCCGATTCGTCGATTCTCGTGCGGCAGGGGCCGGACGGCCGTGTGGTCGTGGCCTCGCCGGCCGATGTGGCCACGCAGCTCAACCGACTCTTCCAGGCCGACGAGTTCTCCGGGCTCTATTTCACGATCCTGTACGGGGTGCTCCACGTGCCCAGCGGCCGGCTCGACTACGTCTGCGGTGGTCATCCTGCGCTCGTGCGGATTCCAGCGGCCGGTGGGCCCCCAGAGTTCCACGGCGCCGAAGGGTTTCCGATCGCATTCGTACCGGAGGTCGTTTACGAACAGAAGTCGCTCACGCTCTCACCAGGCGATCGCATTTTTCTCTACTCCGACGGCGTCCCAGAGGCGATGGACAAAGACCGCGAGCCGTACGGTGAGGAGAAGATGGCCTCCTGCCTCGATGGCGGGAGGGGTGGGCCCGTGGACGCAAGCGTGGCGAGCCTGCTCGACGCCGTTGAAGCGTGGTGCCAGCCGAATGGCCCGCTCGACGACGTCACGATTCTGGGAATCGAGTGGAAGCCGTGAGCCTGGGTCGTCCTCACAACGTGCCGTCACTCCGTGACCAGACTGCTACGGCGTGACGGGAACGCGGGCGTCGCTCTCGTCCAAGAGCGGCCAGAGGGTGTCGATGTTCCCCGTGAACAGGTCGCCAGTAAGAATGCTCGTGATGAGCGATTTGGACTCGGGATGCTCGCGGACCACACGACCGAAATTGAGGCCATCGTAGAAGGATCGCACGAGCTTCCGCATCCGGTCCATGCCCTTGAGATACCCGGGGCCCCATGAGCCCAAGGCGGCCTGCGATGTGTCGCTGCGTTCGAGCCCGTCGGCAATCGCATCGGCGGCCAGGGCCCCGCTGGTGAGCGCGAGCAAAACCCCCGACGAATAGAGCGGGTCGAGAAAGCCGAGCGCATCGCCGACGAGCACCCAGCCATCCCCAGCGACCTGCCGGGAGCGATAGGAATACTCCTTGGCGACACGGTGGGGCTGGGTTTGACTCGCTCCCTCGAGCAGGGGCATGAGCCCAGGGCAGCGAGCCACTTCCTCGGCATAGATCGCTGCCGGATCTTTTGAGGAACGACCCTGAAAGAGATAGGTGTGGTCGGCTACCACTCCAATGCTCGTGATGTCGTCGGCCAGCGGGATGTACCAGAACCATCCCTTCTTGCCTTCCGTCTGGAGCACAAGCGTGGCGCCGGCATCGCGGTTTTGCTCCCGCTTGGCCCCCTTGAAGTAGGTCCAGATCGCTGCCTTCTTGAGATCGGGGTCCCACTGCCTCAAGTCGAGGCGATCCTGGATGAGGCCACTCTGCCCGGCGGCATCCACGACCACTCGGCAGCGAACGATTCGCTCGCTCCCCGAATCGTCGGCCACCCGCACCCCCACGGCCCGAGGCTGCTCACCACTCGCCGTATCCTCAAAGATCACTTCAAGGACGCGGACGCCTTCCTGCACGTCAACGCCCTTGGCACGGGCATTGTTGAGGAGCATCTGATCAAACTCCTGGCGTGTCACTTGCCAGGTACGGGAGCTCTCATGGTCCTTGTAATCGGCAAAGTAAAAGGGCGCCGATAGCCTGCCCTGCTCCGAGACAAACTGCACGCTGTGCTTTTCGACAAACCGGCTGCCGCGCATCTGCGGGAGCATGCCGAGCCGATCGAGCACCTGGAATGTCTCAGGGATCAGCGACTCCCCAATGTGATAGCGAGGGAACCGCTCCCGTTCGAAAAGCGTGACGGCGTGGCCACGCATCGCCACGAGCGTCGCGGTTGTGCTGCCAGAAGGGCCGCCCCCGATGACGACGACGTCCGGATCGGATTTCCGAATCATGCTGATACTCCCACAGCCGGACGGGCGGGGTGGCCCCTGGTTCCGAGAAACAGTGTTCCGAAGAAAACCGTACCGGGAACGCTAGGACCA
>CAYZHH010000412.1:0-2242 GCA_964478275.1 uncultured Candidatus Kuenenia sp. | reverse complement strand
GCGCTTCTCGATCGAGAAGCGCTCATCGGGGATACGAACCGGTTCGGCGTTGCCGCTCATCGAGATCACCTGCCGTGCGGGCCGCCGCGGGGCGACTGGCCCAGCGGCGTCCCCGACGAGGAGTATGCCACGTTCATGGTCCCGTTGCCAGCGCGATGACGTGGCGGAGGGGTTGCCCGCGACATCGCCTCAGGCCCCAGCATGCTTTGACATGGCTCTCGCAACGCCGCTATCATCGAAGTTTTCGAGCCCCAAGCCGTTCGTCCACGAACGCGGGGAAGAGGAGCCCATCATGACGCCTTTCGCGTCGCTTGCCGACGATTTCTACGTCAATATGAACCTCGCGACGGAGATGGATCTCCCATCGCAGCGGGAAACCATCCTCCAGTACTTCGAGCAAGTGCAGCGGCGGTATCCCACAATGCGGAAGTTCTACTGCCGTGACAAGCGGGACTACGTTCTCGAAGAGGACAAGGAACAGGGCCGCTACCGGTGGGCCGCCGTCGAGCCGCGGAGGCTCTGCTCGGGGCAGGTCAACCCATCCTCGATCGACGAGGCGATTGCCCAGCATCGGCTCGTGCTTGACCTGGCGCCGCCCTTCCTCTCGGTCAGCCCGCTCGATTGCGAGGCACTCGATGTGCTCTTTGGCTTCGACTTCGCGTACCGGGGCAACCACAATGCGCTCCTCGCCGAGGCCCTCGGCGTGGGGCCCTCGCTCGAGCACTTTGCCGATATCCCTGGCGCACGGGTGATCAACCATGAGCCGTCGCTGACCTTGGCCTTCGATGAGGATTGCCGCACGCAGGTGCGGATCGGCACGGAGACTCGTACGAACGCGTTCCAGGTTCGTACGGGGGAGTTTGCCGAAGAACAGTTGAGTATCTATGTGACGGCGCGGCAGTATGGCAGTCTCGATCCGGACATGACGTACGTCGATTGCCTCGAACGGCTCACAGCCGTCGCCCGCGAAGTCGTGGAGACGTGTGTCATCGACCAGATCCTTCGGCCACTCGCCCGCACGATCTCGCTCAAGTAGTCGCGCGAATCGGCCGTGGGCCTCAGCGGCCGGTTCGGCCAGACTTGGTTCGGGCGGCCAGATTGCCAGCGATCACGATTCCGATCGCCTCCACCCAGCTCGGCACATCGAGCACGGAGCCGAGCCCGCTCTCCTCGAGGACGTCGTCGCTGTCGTCGTGGCGCGGGCGTGCTGCCCCCTCCCGAGCGGCTTCCTCGACGCCAAGGAACTCGAGCCCTTCGTCGTCTTCGTCGTAGCGGCCCGATACGGGGGAGAAGTCGGCCCGTGGCCCCGGTTCACGCCGCGATTGGGATTCACCTGGCTCTCGGCGGCGCTCCCGGCGACCCCGGCCTGAGGGCTCCGGCCGCGCGGTCGAGGAGGACTCGGACGACGAGCCACTTCCCTCGCTGCGGGTGCGGCGTCGCCGCCGGGGACGTTCATCGCCTCGGTCGCCTTCGGATTTCGCAGGACGCTCAGGACGGTTGGAGGGTGCGGCCGGACGCGCCGGGATCGGACGGCTGCCGTAACCAGCCGGGAGGGGTTCTTCATTCAAATCCTCTTTTGCACGGTCCTGGCTCCGTTCCGGTGCTGGCTGCTCAGCGGCCTCCCCGCTTCGGCTCCTTCCACGCCCACCGCGGCGGCCACGCCGCCGCCGCTTCCGTGGCGGTCCCTCGCCGTCCTCATCGCCTTCCGAAGCTGGCGGTCGCTCCGAGTCGATGTCAACATCCGATACGTCACCGCGATCGTCGTCACGGTCGCTCGCCTCAGTGTCGCTCCGCCGTCGAGCTTCCGGCTCGTCATAGCTGCGTCGGGAGGATCCTGGTTCATCATCCGACCGCGGGCGGGGATCGGATTCAGCGCCGGTGGTCGCGGGCTCCGCGCGGTCGCGGGGCGACTCATCCCCATCGCTGCGCCGTCGGCCGCGACCTCCTCGGCGACCTCGCCGCCGCCGCGATCGATCGCCGTCATCATCTCGCGGGCCACGGTCGCCTTCCCGCGGGCCGTCTGCGTTGCCGGAAGCCACGGGCAGGGCGGGCCGAATCTCATCCCCCTGGTCGCTTCGCTCGTCGCTTCGTTCGTCGCGCCGTTCGTCACTTCGTTCGTCGTGCCGTTCGTCACTTCGCTCGACGCGCCGTTCGCCACTTCGTTCGACGCGCCGTTCGCCACTTCGCTCGCCACTTCGCTCGCCACTTCGCTCGCCACTTCGCTCGCCACTTCGCTCGCCAC
>CAYZHH010000411.1:0-2243 GCA_964478275.1 uncultured Candidatus Kuenenia sp. | reverse complement strand
GGCCGGCCCGATCGGCATCATGGCCGTGGCCGTTGCGAAACACGCCGGGGCACGGCACGTCGTCATCACCGACGTGAACCCCTATCGATTGGCCCTCGCGAAGCGCATGGGGGCCACCGTGGCCCTCGATATCCGTTCCGAGGATCTCCGGCAGGCCATGGCCGAATTGGACATGAAGGAAGGTTTTGACGTCGGGCTCGAGATGTCGGGCTCGCCGGCAGCGCTCCGGCAGATGCTCGAAGCCATGTGCCACGGCGGCAAGGTCGCCATGCTCGGCATTCCATCCGAGCCGATCGCCATCGACTGGAATACCGTGGTCTTCAACATGCTCACCCTCAAGGGCATCTACGGCCGCGAGATGTACGAGACCTGGTACAAGATGACCGTCATGATCCAAAGCGGCCTGGCTATCGCGCCGGTGATCACCCACCGATTCCATTGCAGTGAGTTTGAGAAGGGCTTCGCAGCGATGAAGAGTGGCGAGAGCGGCAAGGTGATCCTGTCGTGGAGGGACGCATGAGCCACGGCGCCATCTGGGAGTCACTCGCCGAGCAGTCGGCGGCCATGCGATCTGCGGGTACCTACAAGACCGAGCGCGTGCTCCAAGGGCCGCAGCGAGCGAGGATTGAGGTCGGCGGCCGAACCGTCCTCAACATGTGCGCCAACAATTATCTGGGGTTGGCCGACCACCCCGACGTGGTGGCCGCCGCTCGCGAAGCCCTCGACACCTGGGGCTACGGCCTCGCAAGCGTGCGCTTCATCTGTGGCACGCAGCAGCTTCACAAGGATCTCGAAGCCCGCCTCAGTCGGTTTGTCGGCATGGAGGACACGATCCTCTACAACTCCTGCTGGGACGCCAACGGAGGTCTCTTCGAGACGATTCTCGGCGCTGAAGACGCGATCATTTCCGACGAGCTCAACCACGCGAGCATCATCGACGGAATCCGGCTCTGTAAGGCGAAGCGGCTGCGGTACAAAACGAACGACATGGCCGACCTGCGGGCCAAGCTCGCCGAGGCGAAGGATGCCCGCTACCGACTCATCGCCACCGACGGCGTCTTCTCGATGGATGGCCATCTCGCGAACCTGCCCGGCATCTGCGAGCTGGCCGATGAGTTTGGCGCCCTCGTGATGGTGGACGACTCCCATGCCGTCGGCTTTATTGGGCCGCATGGTCGCGGCACTCCCGAGCATTTTGGGGTGATGGACCGCATCGACATCCTCACCGGCACGCTCGGAAAGGCCCTCGGAGGCGCCAGCGGCGGCTACACATCAGGCCGGAGGGAGCTCATCGACTGGCTGCGGCAGCGATCCCGCACCTACCTCTTCTCGAACACCGTCGCGCCACCGATCGCCGCCGGAGCCGTCCAAGCTCTCGACCTCCTCGAAGCATCGACCACGCTACGCGACACGCTCGAGGCCAACACTCTTTTCTTCCGCGAGGAGATGACCCGTCGCGGGTTCTCGATTCTGCCAGGCGAGCACCCGATCGTGCCCGTGATGCTCGGCGATGCGGCGGTGGCAACCCGCATGGCCGACCTCATGCTTGGTGAAGGCGTCTACGTCATCGGGTTCTCCTATCCGGTCGTCCCGCAGGGCAAAGCCCGGATCCGCACACAAGTCTCAGCCGCTCACTCCCGCGCCGACCTCGAACAAGCCATCGCCGCCTTCGAGACCGTCCGCACGCGCATGGGGTAGCGTCCGCCACTCGCGACTTGCGTGATGTGCCTAACAATCCGGGCCAACCATGGTGCCGGTCGAGCCGACACCGGCCATCGCGACGCAAGATAAACTCAGGCATCCTGCCCTCCGGTCGCTCGGAGGACTCTTCGCTTCACCATCCGGGCTACGCTCGGCCTCCAACGCCGGCTCCATGGCACGGGCAACCCATCGCGGAAGCGTTCTTGGAGTCCGGTGCCGTAGACCGGTTCCTCCGGAACCGGATGTTCGTTGCGAGCACCGCCTCGTTTTATTGCCCGGAAGATTAACCCGGCTAATCTCGGCGGCCGGCGAGATTAGCCTTCGGCTGCTTGACGAAGCCCCCCGTCATGCCATAGCCTCCGCGGGCATTGGGGATGGTGTCACCTCGCGGGATTCGACGGCTGCCAGCTTTCAGGAGCCCTTCATGCGTTCATTCATGCGTTGGCTCTTCCTCCACATGATCCACATGATCCCGACAATCACCGAGATCTTGTTGTCGCTCGTCCAGGCACCCTTCACTCTGGGCAAGGCAGGAGGGGGGG
>CAYZHH010000410.1:0-2267 GCA_964478275.1 uncultured Candidatus Kuenenia sp. | reverse complement strand
GTCCATCCACTTTTTGGACCACTCCTGAAATCGTGCTGGATCAGGCGTGATCAAGGCAACCTCTGCCCTACCCAAGGTTTCGCGGTTGTCACCGCGGGCGGCACGATCCATGTTCACCCGCACCGGCAGGCCCCAGCGGAACAATGGGCCTACGTGATCGGCCACTGCCTCTTGCACCTGGGACTCAATCATTTTCAGAAGCGGGACGACCCGATCGCCTGGAACACGGCTTGCGATGCCGTGGTGACCAACTTCCTCTGCACCCTCAAGTTTGGCTCGAGGCCCGAGCCACTCCCGGTGGACTGGATGCTGCCCGTCGCCCGAGAGGAATCGCTCTACGCCATGCTCGTTGCCCAGGGGATGCAAAACGATCTCCCACCGACTCGCCACCGATCTGCGGCGCGCGCGGAAGCTGCGGACGTTTCGTGGTGAAGGGGCGTGTGACATCCTCGAACCGCGGGAACCCGAATGGTGGCAGCGAGGCGACGGACTCACGCTCGATGAGTTTTGTCGTCGCGCCCTTGTGCAGGGACTTGCCTACTGCGAGGCCGAGGGCCGGGGACTATTGCCCGCGGGGCTCGTCAAGGAGATTCGCACCCTCGATCAGCCAGCGGTGCCCTGGGATGTCGCGCTTGCCCGGTGGTTCGATGCCTACTTCGAGCCGCTTGCGAGTCGGCGGACGTACGCACGGCTAAGCCGACGGCAATCAGCCACGCCCGACATCTCACGGCCTCGATGGTTCCTGGACCGTGAGGCCATCGATGCCCGAACCTTCGGGGTGGTGCTCGACACCTCGGGCTCGATGGACTCGCGGCTACTCGGCAAGGGCTCGGCTCAATCGCGAGCTACAGCCTCGCCCGCGATGTGCCCTTCGTGCGGCTGGTGTTCTGCGATGCCGCGGCGTACGACGAGGGCTATGTGCCACCAGAAGCGCTTATGGAACGCGTCCGCATTCGCGGTCAAGGAGGGACTGTCTTGCAGCCAGGCATCACGCTCCTCGAGCGTGCGGAGGATTTTCCATCGTCGGGCCCGATCCTCGTGATCACCGACGGCGAGTGTGACCGGCTTCAGATTCGGCGCGACCACGCGTTCCTCGTGCCCCGCGGCGGGCGACTCCCGTTCGTGCCGAAGGGACCCGTGTTCTGGATCACGTGATGGCGCAGACAAGGCCATGTAACGGGACGATGCTGGTGATCGCCGGGCGGCAGGGTGGCCGTCAGGAGTGGTAGGCCGCGCCCCGGCTATATGCGATGCCGTTCAACAAAACGCCGGGGTGCAGTCCGCAGCCACTCAAGACAGCCTGCTGGATTTCCTGGAGCATCTCGTAGATGACCCGATCAATGTCCCCACCGATCCCGAAGGAGGCCGCCATGTCTCTTTGAAACAGGGGACTCCCGATGAATGCGCACTTATGAGAGCCATGCCATCGGATAATATACCTCGATATTTTGGCGTAGGAAATGCGGAATGGTCCTATCTCCAATCCACTCGTGAAGGCTCCGAGCCGCCAATAAACGCCTTGGTCGGTGACCGCGAGCCCGGTCCTCCAACCTTGAAGTGCCGTCGCGGCAAGCATTGCAATCACATGGTCCGAACGCGGCACACCAAGGGCTAAATACACTTCCTCGAGCTTGTTTGGCGGAACATCTGGCGCGACATGAAACGCGCGTCCCTTGAATCGGAAGCGATACCCGTTCGCGATTGAATGAATCTTTTCAAGAATCCGAGACGCGAATGGTTCTGGGATCGGAGAAGCATCATCCCACGGCTGCTTGAGCCCCCTGATGATGGCGGTGATGGAGTCCGGGATGTCCGGCGGCTCAAAAGGGGCCACGTGATCAGGTGGAACGAGTGACACGATGGAATCCTCTGGGTGTAACTCGCACTTCTCAGGTGTCTCACGGGCGGTCACATCGGTTTGTTTCGGTGTGTGAGCCGCTTCTTGGCAATGCTTGCATGCCGTGCTAGCAGGTGAGAAGCGTTGGGCGTTCGAAGAATAGGGGTTGGAGTCGGAACCAAGACAAACTGATGTTAACTCCACGCAACGCGGCGTAGACTGGCAGATGCGAGTCACGGACGCACGCGGAAAACTCAAATTCCTCTACCTAAAACTCAAGACGTGACACAGCACTAGAGGAAAAGAGGCGGCTTGTGTCCATCCTTCTCTGGTACGTTTTAACTGTCACGGCTTCGGCACCCTGAGGCGGGCGATGCTCTTGATCGAGTAGACAGGGATCCGAGTCTCAGTGATTTCGACCAGGTCTTGG
>CAYZHH010000409.1:0-2277 GCA_964478275.1 uncultured Candidatus Kuenenia sp. | reverse complement strand
CCGATGCCATCCGCGAAGCGACCGCCGCCGCGAACGGCAAGCGCGAGAAGGTCATGCTCGGGGAACCGTCGCTGACCGCGGGTGTGCCCGGCAGCGGCCCGATCACGCTCGACCACATCGATGCCTGGCTCGCCGACACAAAGAACCATGCCGTGCTCGAGCCAGAGCTGCCGCTTGGCCTCTCGCAAGGCGCTGGCCAGATCCAGGGCATCGCCGACAATCCACTCACTCGCGCGAAGATTGAGCTCGGTCGCCAGCTCTACTTCGACCCCCGCCTCTCCGCTGATTCAACGGTCTCGTGCGCCACCTGCCATCATCCGGAGACAGGCTACACGGCCCACACGAAGACGGGGGTTGGCATGAAAGCCCAGGCGGGCAATCGAAACTCGCCTGTCTCCTTCAACCGAATCCTTTCCGGCCCGCAGTTCTGGGATGGTCGCGCTGAGTCGCTCGAGGCCCAGGCGGTGGGCCCTGTCGCCAATCCGATCGAAATGGGCTTCACCCACGAGGGAGTCGTCGAGCGGCTGGCCGGAACTCCGGTCTACACCAGGCAGTTCGAGGCGATCTTCGGTGAGCTCACGATCGATCGCGTCGGCCAGGCACTCGCATCGTTCGAGCGGGTGATCGTGACCCAACCATCCCCGTTCGATTTCTACGAACAGCTCCTCCCCTTCACGAGGATGGACGAAGACGACATCGCCGATGACGAAGAGCTTGCGGCCAAGTATGCCGAGGCGAAGGCGGCCGCCGAGGCTCACCCCATGAGCGAGTCGGCAATCCGCGGCCGCGACCTTTTCTTCGGCAAGGCCAACTGCTCCGCATGCCATGTCGGGGCCAATCTGGCCGACGAGAAGTATCACAACCTCGGTGTCGGGATGGCCGTCGATGCGCCCGATCTCGGCCGCTTCGCCATCACAAAAGACGAAAAGGATACGGGCGCCTTCAAGACACCGACGGTGCGGAATGTCACCCTCAGCCCACCCTACATGCATGACGGCTCCCTGGCCACGCTCGAAGAGGTGGTGGCGTGGTACGACAAAGGGGGCCATCCGAATCCATCGTTGAGCGACAAGATCAAACCGCTGAATCTGACTGAGCAGGAGCGAGCCGATCTCGTGGAGTTCATGAAGGCCTGCACGAGCGACACCCCGCCGGTCGAGACGGACCGACTGCCGATGGCGGCCAACCCATGAACCCCTCGCGCACGCTCACGCCCATTGCCGAGGCCGTTCGTCCATTCTTCGCGGGCGTCGACCTCGGCGGCACGAACATTAAATCGGCCCTCGTGGACGATCGTGGCCAGTTGCTCAAGTACCACACCGAGAAGACCCACGCCGATCGCGGCCCGGAGGACGCCGCGGCCCGCATGGGAGAGGCCGTCCATCGCCTAGCACGGCAGGTGGGATTGGCCACGACCGACATCGCAGCAGTCGGAGTCGGCTCGCCGGGCCCGCTTGATCTCACTGCGGGCACGATTGTCCGAGCTGGCAACCTCGTCGGCTGGGACGACTTTCCACTTCGGGATCGAGTGGCTGCCCATTGCGGTCTGCCGGTGACATTCGCCAACGACGCCAACGCCGCCGCCTACGGCGAGTTTTGGGTCGGGTCAGGCCGCGACTTCGACTCGCTCGTGCTCCTCACCCTCGGCACCGGCGTTGGCGGCGGAATCATCATCGGAGATACCAACGTCGAGGGCGCGCATAGCCACGGCTCGGAGTGCGGCCACATGATCGTGGACCCGTCGCCATCAGCCCGTCTGTGCCCCTGCGGGCAACGCGGCCATCTCGAGGCGTACTCGAGTGCCAAGTCGCTTGTCGCGCGGGCAACCGAGGCGGTCGCTGCGGGTGCCACAGGATCACTCACGAAAGCGCTCTCCAGCGGGGAATCCCTCACGCCGATCCTCATAGGCCGCGAAGCTGAGGCCGGTGATCCACTTGCCACCGAGCTCGTCATGGAGACAGCTCGGTGGTTGGGAATCGGGGTCGTGACGCTCCTCCACGTGATCGATCCCGCGGCCGTCATGATCGGCGGCGCGATGACGTTTGGTGGCAACACAGCTCCCGTGGGGCGTGCATTTCTCGCTCGCATTCACGATGAAGTGCGCCAGCGAGCGTTCCCAACACTCGCGGCCAAGACGGTCATTGGCTACGCGAGTCTTGGTGGCGACGCCGGCTCGATCGGCGCCGCCGGCCTGGCTCGCTTGGCCCGTCAGCATCGCTAGCGTAGCCTGTCGCGGGCTACGTCGAGGAGGAGTTCCGTGGGTATCTCACGTGCGGC
>CAYZHH010000408.1:0-2296 GCA_964478275.1 uncultured Candidatus Kuenenia sp. | reverse complement strand
TCCATCCGCAGGCCAGGCCGCCACGGGGCGAGCGAGTCGATGCGGCCCACGGCAGCCGGCTCGTTCTCCTCGAGGTAGGCGATGATGCCGCCAGCCGCCGCGATGCCGAGGGCGTCGTCTTCGGGCTCAAAGCCAAGCCCCTCGAGACGACGACCGCCCAGGGCTCGGCCGAGCGCTCCCTCGACGGTGGCCGGCTCAAACCACCAGTCGGGTCGGCTCGTGGTGATGCGGCTGCTTCCCGCTCCGCGGATGAGCGTCTCGACGGCATCGCGATCCCGCTCGGCACAGAGGCACTCGGCAGGATCGAGCCGTTGAAGATGGTCGGCCACGTCGTCGCGGAGAACGACAGTCGCTTCAAAACGGCCCGCGGCCACGTCGATCCAGGCGAGGCCCACACGGCCCTGCTCGTCGTCGCTGCGGCGACGCTCGGGCAGGATCGCCACAAGAAAATTGCTGCGATTCGGATCGAGAAGCGATTCATCGGCGGCGATGCCAGGCGTCACGATGCGGGTGACTTCGCGACGGAGCAGCCCCTTATGAGGCTTCCCATCTGACGAAGCTGGCCCATCGATTTGCTCGCAGATGGCCACATGGCGGCCGGCCGCGACGAGCTTCACGAGTTGGGGGTCGAGCTGGTGATGGGGAAAGCCCGCCATCGGGACCGCATCCGGCCCCTTTTCGCGACTGGTGAGCGTGAGATCGAGGAGCGCTGCGGCTTCTCGTGCATCGTCTCCAAAGAGCTCGTAGAAGTCGCCCATCCGGAAGAGCACGATCGCCCCCGGGCAGCGGGCCTTCGCCGCCTCGAACTGCTGCATCATCGACGACTTCGCGCCTGCCATGGGCGGAAATGTAGCAGGCTTTGACCGCTGCGCCGGTGGGGCGTACAAACTCCCGAGCACGCGTTGCACGCGCGGGCGCCGATGAGAGGCCCCTGCGATGGGGATCTGTGAATCTGGTCAGGGCCTAACCGCAGCAGCCATAAGCAGTCGTCTCTTTGTGCGGTGGGCCTCTCATCGGCTTCCGACGTGACGCCAGAGCCCCGAGACATGGCCACGCCTGAGCAACCAGCGAGTCGGCCACAGCCCGCCGGGGCTGGCGGCTATCAGGTGGTGGCCCGCCGCTACCGACCGCAGCTCTTTGCCGATCTCGTGGGGCAGGAGCACGTGGCCCGCGGCCTCTCCGGGGCGATCGAGAGCGGGCGGATCGGCCATGCGTATCTCTTCACCGGTGCCCGCGGCGTGGGGAAGACGAGCGCCGCGCGGATCTATGCCAAGGCCCTCAACTGCGACAAGGGCCCTGCCGCCGAGCCCTGCAACGCCTGCGACGCCTGCATCGCGATCACGGCGGGCCAGGATATCGACGTCGTCGAGATCGACGCCGCCAGTAACCGTGGCATCGACGAGATCCGCCAGCTTCGGCAGAACGTCGCCATTCGCCCGGCCCGCGGCCGCTTCAAGGTCTACATCATCGACGAAGTCCACATGCTCACGCGTGAGGCTTTCAATGCGCTCTTGAAGACGCTCGAAGAGCCGCCGGGACATGTGAAGTTTGTCTTCTGCACGACCGAGCCCGAGAAACTGCCGATCACGATTCTGTCGCGCTGCCAGCGGTTTGATTTTGTGACGGTGGCAGCGCCGGCGATCGCACAGCGGCTCGCTCAGATCGTGGAGGCCGAGGGGGCTGATGTGTCGGCCGAGGCGCTCCATCTCATCGCGCGGCGAGCGGCCGGCAGCATGCGAGACAGCCAGTCGCTCCTTGAACAACTCCTCGGGTCGGCCAACGGGCCGATCACTGTCGATGACGTCCATGCCGTGATCGGCACGGGGAGCGACGAGCGAATTGGTGAACTGCTCGCCGCCGTGGCCGCCCGAGACGCGGCGGGTGGCATGGCGGCGCTCGACACGGCGCTTGCCGGCGGAGCCGACCCGGGCGGCGTCCTTGAACAGCTTCTTGCGGCGCTCCGCGACGGTCTTCTCGCGAGCGTTGGCTGCGGCGACGGAATGCTTGCAAATGCCACGGGATTGGGCGTGGACGTGCCGGCGATCGGCCGCGAGCTTGGGACCGCCACCATCCTCGCGATGCTCCAGATTGTCGATCAGGCGCTCGCCCGTATGCGCACCAGCGGCCATGCCGCAGTACTCGCTGAGATGGCGATCGTGCGGTTGGCGGCGATGGAGGATCTCGACAATCTCTCCACCGCCGTCGAGCGAGTGACGGTGGCGGGAGGGGCCGCACCGTCCCCTCGCTCACTTGCTGGGCCCGCTGCGCCGCGCGAAAAAAAAACACCACACCTGAC
>CAYZHH010000407.1:644-2304 GCA_964478275.1 uncultured Candidatus Kuenenia sp. | reverse complement strand
GGCCGCCGCTCGCACATCTGTCTTTACGACCGGCGGGCCATCCATGGCCCCGGCGATCTTCGCGGCCCTCCGGCCGCCGCTCGCACATCTGTCTTTACGACCGGCGGGCCATCCATGGCCCCGGCGATCTTCGCGGCCCTCCGGCCGCCGCTCGCACATCTGTCTTTACGACCGGCGGGCCATCCATGGCCCCGGCGATCTTCGCGGCCCTCCGGCCGCCGCTCGCACATCCTGGCTCGCGTGCGCGTGCGTCTTGCGTTGTGGCTCGTGGCGAACAGACGGGGCACGAGCCGATTCTCTGAGGCTGAGCCTGCTTCACGGTGGCCTGGGCCGGGAGAGACGGCCCGTCTGGTCGGCGGCTCGGGCGTCGGTAGACTCCACTCGCATCGAGTACCACGGAGATACCGCTCACTCATGGCCCAGACGACAATCAAGATAGCCACGATTGCCGGGGACGGCACCGGTCCCGAAGTCACCGCGGAGGCGCTCAAGGTGCTCGCGGCCGTGGAGAAGCTCGAGGGCTTCTCCACCGACGTGGAGTCGCTCGACTGGGGTGGCGCGCGGTATCTGCGAACTGGCGAGATCGTCCCTGAAGGCGGCCTCGATCTCTTGCGATCAAAAGACGCGGTCTTCCTCGGCGCGATCGGCCACCCGGACGTGGCTCCGGGAATCCTCGAGAAGGGGCTTCTCCTCGAGCTGCGATTCAAGCTCGATCAGTACATCAACCTCCGCCCCGTGAAGCTTCTGCCCGGTGTCGAGACGCCGCTGGCAGGCCGCGGCCCTAGTGACATCGACTTCGTCATCGTCCGCGAGAACACAGAAGATCTCTACTGCGGCGTCGGCGGGTTCTTGAAGAAGGGAACGCCCGACGAGGTGGCGGTGCAGCAGGCCATCTACACGCGGAAGGGATGCGAGCGGTGCATCCGCTGGGCTTTCGACTACACGCGAAAGCGAAACAGTCCGAAGAAGACGCTCACGCTTGTCGCCAAGACGAACGTGCTCACGTTTGGCCATGACCTCTGGTGGCGGACATTCCAGGAGGTGGCGAAGGACTATCCCGACGTGAAGACCGACTACAACCACGTGGACGCGTGCTGCATGTGGATGGTGAAGAACCCCGACGCCTATGACGTGATCGTGACGACGAACATGTTTGGCGACATCATCACCGATCTTGGTGGCATCCTGCAGGGAGGCATGGGGGTGGCGGCCGGTGGCAATCTCAACCCCGATCCCGGTGGTGTGAGCATGTTTGAGCCGATGGGGGGCAGCGCCCCCAAGTACACCGGCACCGACAAGATCAATCCGATCGCGGCGATCAATGCGATGGCGATGCTGCTCGAGCACACCGGCCAGCCGGCCGCTGCCGCTCGCATCGAACGCGCCGTCGCCCATGTCACTGGCACGAAGATGAAGGGCCAGGCCGCAGGCAAGATGGGGTATGGAACCAAGGCGGTGGGTGACTTGGTCGTCGCCGCGCTGGCGTGACGCCGCCTGGCCCTCGCCGGCAGGATGCCGGCCTCGCTCATCGCGGTGAACCTTGGCTTCACCGCCGATGAGCCAAGCAGGCACTGGCCATGGATGGCATTGCCGCGTGAAGCCTGCGCCAGGCCGCAGGCAAGATGGGGTATGGAACCAAGGCGGTGGGTGACTTGGTCGT
>CAYZHH010000407.1:0-544 GCA_964478275.1 uncultured Candidatus Kuenenia sp. | reverse complement strand
CGCCGCGCTGGCGTGACGCCTTCGATGTTGACCGCCGAATACAAGCCCTCGGCGCGAGCCGGGGGACTGCGGGTAGAACGTCGTCCCGGTTGCCATCAGAAGCGGGCGGGCTCTACAACCCGCCGTCCCCTCGCTGCCGCGAGGGGCTTCTATAGCGACTTGTCACCCCAGCCACACGCGTCGGCCTTCGGTGAGGCTTGTCTCACCGGCTTGAACGACGCGGATCGCCGCGAGGGCGTCGTCGAGACCGCTCATGCTGCGGACGAGGCTCGTGACGCGACGGTGAAACTGGACCAGCATCTGCTCTCCCACAGGCCGCTCGCTCTCGAGCGACTCCTGGTGACGGCCTGCCGTATCGAACCAGACAAGGCTCGATGGCAGGTCGATGAAGGCAATGCCCTCCGCGCAGGCTGCTTGCAGCGCCGCTGGCGGGCGAAAGCTCACGGCCTCTTCCCATCGACGTGGCATGTATGAGCCGCAACTGATCTGAGCCAGGACGCCGTTCCCCGTGGTACCAGGCGGCGAGAAGTCGACGCTCATCATG
>CAYZHH010000406.1:0-2316 GCA_964478275.1 uncultured Candidatus Kuenenia sp. | reverse complement strand
AACCACCCTCACCCCGTCCCTCTCCCGGAGGGCGAGGGAGCAAAGCGACGCTCCCGATTGCCATCGCCGTCACGAGCGGCCGCAGCGGATGATTCGGCGCGAACACTTTCGTGTTGCGATGCCGGTGCTTGCGCGGCGGCGGGCCGAGGTCAGCAAGCCGACTCAAAAACTCGTGCGGCGTGAGGTTGATCACGCCCTGGGCATCAGGAGTTGATCGCTTGCCGAGGCAGAAATCGCACGACTGGCCAGACACCATCGTCCCAATGGCGGGATTATGGCTGCCCCTCCCTTTTCCCTTTCCTATTGGGGGAAAATCGCTCCCGTCCCTAATTTCCCCCAGGCCCGACCCATTGACACGATGTGTGCGGTCGAATATAAGTTTTTGAGTCATCAAAAACTTTTTTTTGAACACCCAAAAACAGTGTCTGGAACTCCTGGAGGTGAATCACCATAAATGAGCTTTTTTCACGGCGAATTCAGAGCGTCGGCTCCTGGCGACCCGCGCGGTTTCACCCTCGTTGAGCTCCTTGTGGTGATTGCGATCGTTGCCTCGCTCATCGGGATGCTCCTTCCGGCCGTGCAGAGTGCCCGCGAATCAGCGCGGCGAACAAACTGTGCCATGAACATGCGCCAGCTCGGCCTGGCGATTCTCGTGCACGAGTCCTCGAAGCGTCGCCTCCCCGCCGGGTATGTAAGCAAGTCCACGAGGCTCCCGCGAGACCCAGGGACAGCCGACCGTCCGCCGGGCACCGGCTGGGGCATGCTCATCGGGCCGTATCTCGAGGAGACGAGCATGGTCAACCGGTATGACGCTTCGGTGGGCCTCGGCATCGCGGATCCAGTCAATCAGCCGGTGGTGTCGGCCGCGATTTCCATTTTTCGTTGCCCATCCGATGGCGGCCCCTCAACACCGTTCGAGGTCGAAGACGAGTCGGGCTCGCCGCACTCCTCGGGTGCGCTCCTGGGCCGCTCGAGCTACGTCGGAAACGCCGGTCACGAAGAGCCCTGGGCTGACTCGCTCGATGACTGGACCGGGCTGGCAAACGGCCCGCTCTATCGCAACAGTTGGCTCAAGGTCGGACAGATCAGTGATGGCATGACCAAGACCGTGCTTCTCGGGGAGCACACCCAGCGGCTCTCTCAGAAGGCCTGGGCCGGCACCGTGCCTGGCGCGTTCAGCCATGCGAGCGACGAGTTTGTCGGGACGGCCGGCTCGCAGCCTGACGGGGCGGCCACGCTCGTGCTGGTCCACAGTGGTCCCGCAGGAGCCGAAGGAGACATTATCCATCCCCCCAATGATCCGGCATGCCATGTCTGCCAGATGTTTTCTGATCATCTGGGGGGTGCCAATGTGTGCCTCGGTGACGGCGCGGTGCGGTTCATAGCCGAGAACTGCGACCACGATATCTGGGCTGCATTGTCGAGTTTCAACGGCGGCGAACAGGTGCCAGGCGATGCGTACTAAGCACATCGTCGCCGCGAGGTATTCGCGATTCCTGAGGCAGACATCGGCCCGGTTCCTCTTGGCCATGGCCCTGATCGCTGCGGTGCTATCGGGCTGTGGCCCGCGGGCCCCGGCGATCGCGAGTGCCAATCTCAAGTATTCCGGGCTCCTTCGGACCGCGACGAACACGAAGAAGCCAGCGCGGCTCGTACGGGCCAAGGACGTCATCGAAAAGGACCATGCGGCCGGCGTCATCAGTGCCGACGAATACTCCTGGTACGCAGACATCATCGCCCTGGCAGAGGCGGGGCGATGGCGCGAAGCCGAGGAGAAGGCTACGCAGTTCCGCCGCGATCAGCGTCGCTGAGGAGCGGGACGGGTATGCTCGGACCAGGACCGGGGACGCACAACGTCCTTCGCCAGCCCGACGCGTTCCAGAAACCGGATCGTCAGGTAGGTGACGTCACACTCCCACCAGCGATGGCCGTGCGCCGCCGCACGCTGTTCGGCACGGTGGTTATTGTGCCAGCCTTCGCCATTGCTTACGAGGCCGACGAACCAGTTGTTGCGGCTGTTCTCATCGGTGGCGTATGCGCGAGGTGTGTGAGCGAGTTGACGCTCCATGTAATGTGCCAGACCGCCAAGGTCCGCACGATGACGCCCCACACGAGCACGCTCGAGCCCAAGGATAGGACGGTCAACGGCAGTTCCGCACTGGGGCGCTGTCGGCTGGTTGGCTTCTGAGCGTAGCCGATGGTGCTTGAGCCTGTCTTGCGGCTGTCTTGCGAGGCGAAGGACGGCCTCACACGCCCGTGGAATCCGCTGTCGAAGCACGGTTTTCGAGGCTCGGCGCAGGCCACTTCCGCCGCAGC
>CAYZHH010000405.1:0-2327 GCA_964478275.1 uncultured Candidatus Kuenenia sp. | reverse complement strand
TCCGCACGGGCATTCACGGCCATCGTGCTCATGGTGCTCATGGTGCTCATGGTGCAGGGGGGCCGAGTCCGCCTGCCCGTGGCAGCATGGAGATTCAGCCACCTTGGAAACGGCCGCCTTTGCATTGCAGCAGCACGTGAGCGGTCCGAAGACCGACGTCAGGCTGAAGCATGCAATGAGGAAAAGACGGCTCATGTGGCGAACTCAACGCAAACAGAAAACACGTCGCAGACCCCATCTTACGCAGGCGCAAGACCGGCGGTCAAACGCCGAGGCGTCGCGGGCCACGCGCGCACCGTGTTTGCAGGCGGCCGGCCCTTACGGGCGAAAACGGCTGTGCGGGCTGCTCCGATTCAAGCGAAAGCGCCGGGAATGCCGATCGTAGGAGTGATGCGATGGGGTCGCTTCGAGCGGCGAAAGCGTGAAGCCTTAGGGCTGTAGGTACGACGATGGCGCTTGACCCGATCGACCGGAAACTGCGTGCGGCGGTGCTCCTCGTGGCGACCGTCTCGGTGTGTGCGTTGCCGGAAGTGGCTTTCGCGCAGAAGCAGCTCGCAGACGATCTCATCGTCTTGAATTCCGGGCAGCGAGCGGTGGAGAGTCAACGGGCGGCCGGCGACCGCGGCCCCGGCTCCGACTACAACCGCCTGGTCATCCCGCCGGGCGAGGCTGTCCCTGGCCTTGAGCCTGTGCCAGGGGCCGCTCATGCGTTCACTCGCAATCGGGACGTGCTCGCGGCCGCCGCCAATCCGATTGCCACGGCGATGGCGAGGCCACGCGTGGAGGCGATTCCGACGCCGATTCCGCGCACGCCTGCGGCCCTGCCAGCCGGCGGGCCTCTCGAGATTCCGTCCCACGAAGACGCCGGGCCTCCCGATGGCCTGACGCTCGAGTCGGTGATCACGCTGACCATCGAGCGGAACCAGTCGCTCCAGACTCGCTTTCAGGAGATCCGCAAGGCCGATGCCGACGTGCTAACCGCTGGGCTTCGCGGCAACCCGTCCGTCTTCGGGAGTGTCGACAGCGTGCCGTATGGCAGCTACTCGCCAGAGCGGCCTGGGGAGCCGGGGTATTCGGTGACGGTCATCCAGCCCTTTGACGTCAACAACAAGCGCGGCTATCGCATCATCGCTGCCCAGCGGGCGAAGAGCGTGATCCACGCCCAATACCAGGATGCCGTGCGTCTCGAGATCGACGCGCTCTACACGCTCTACACCGACGTCCTCGCGGCCCGGGAGACGCTCAGGTACGTCGAATCCAGCATTGTCGGGCTGGGTGAGGTCCGCGGTACCGTGGACCGGCTCGTCCGCGGAGGCGAGCTCAGCAGTCTCGAGCTCGATCGCATCGATCTCCAGCTGGATGCTGCTGACATTGCCCGCGCCGAAGCCGCCGTGGCGCTTGCCAAGGCGAAGCAGCGGCTGGCACTCGTGACGATGCTGCCAGATCCGGGCGAGGTGCCGTTCGACATTCGCGGCACGCTCCACACGGATACCAACGCGATTCCTCCTGCGGACCAGCTCGTGCAGGTGGCGCGGCAGAACCGACCCGATATCCAGGCCTTCTCGCTCGGGGTGCAACGGGCTTCAGCGGAGGTTCAGCTGGCCGTCAAGGAGCGGTACCCCGACGTGTTCGTGCTCTACACGCCGTGGGGCATGGTGGACAACACCGCCCTGGGTGCCCAAAACGCGACTTCATGGGGCGTCAGCGGGATGGCGAGCGTTCCACTCTTCAACCGCAACCAGGGAAGCATTCGCCGTGCGGAGGCAAGCCGCTCCCAAGCGGAGATCGAGCTGGACCAGCTCTGTCGGAGGATCGACATGGAGGTGCGTCAGGTTGCCTCGGAGGTTGACGTAGCCCGAAAGCGGGCCGAGCGACTCGAAACGACGATCGTCCCCCGAGCGCGTCGGATTCGCGACCTCACGCTCGCCCAGGTGCAGGGGGGCCAGGCCGACATGCTGGCGTATCTCCAGTCGCAACGGGAATACGTCGACGTCGTGCGGCAGTATCGTGACGCCCTGCTCGATCTCCGCCGCGCGGCGCTGCGGATCAACACGGCGATCGGCATGCGGATCGTCTACGACCCGGTGGAAACCCGCTTCGCGCCCGCTGCCCCGCCGCAGTGACAGGGAACGGAAGTGGCAACTGGGCCCACGACCGGCACGTCTGCCGCTCGCCATCGTCGCCTGTAGGACCCGCAAAGAGGCGGGTGGTGCAGTGGTTTCATCAGTGGGCGATACAGGACTCGAACCTGTGACCCCTAGCTTGTCGAGCTAGTGCTCTAACCAACTGAGCTAATCGCCCGAACAGTCGGAAGCTCAAGTGTCGCG
>CAYZHH010000404.1:0-2328 GCA_964478275.1 uncultured Candidatus Kuenenia sp. | reverse complement strand
CATCGCTTGGGCACCTTCCGGTGCCTGGGCTGGGCGGGCATCGTGCCCGCCAGTCAGCCGCACTACACCCGGAGGGGCTCGAACCCCCAGGCTGCTTTACGCGCTGCGTCGCCTTCCGGGCTCCCATCGCTTGGGCACCTTCCGGTGCCTGGGCTGGGCGGGCATCGTGCCCGCCAGTCAGCCGCACTACACCCGGAGGGGCTCGAACCCCCAACCCTCGGTTCCGAAGACCGATGCTCTATCCAATTGAGCTACGGGTGCGTCGGCCTGATCGTACCGGTTTTGCCGGCTCGCCACCATTGCCCGCGGGGGTCTCGGCCGCCAGGTTGCTGCGCCGGTCGTCCCTCCTGGATATGATTGATCACCGAGGAGTCGTCGGAGGGCGGGCGAAAACGAATCATGGCGAATATCACCTTGCGCGTGCTCCACGGTCCCGACCGCGGCACCGTCTACGAGCGGCTTCCCACACCCGTCACGATCGGCCGCGAGGAAGGCAACTCGATCCAGCTCAACGACGAGCGGATCAGCCGCTACCACCTCAAGCTCCAGTTCGACAACGACAAGGTCGTCGCCACCGACCTCGAAAGCACGAACGGCACGAAGGTCAACGGCGAAGACATCCAGGTGCGGATTGTCCGTGACGGCGACATGATCTCGCTCGGTCGCTCACTGCTTCTCGTCGGTTCGCACAGCGACATCGACCGCCGCATCGCCGCGAGGCATCCGGCCGGTGATGAAGGCCACGCTCGGCAGGTTCGAGACCGTCTCGACCGGATCGCCTCCAACCACTCCGACGTGATCGAAGATATGGGCTCGGTGCGGTCGCCCCTCTTGCCATCGGGGCCACCGCCGCTTCCGGACCGGCTGAGCCCGTCCCAGGCGGCCGAGTTTTCAGAACTCCTCGACTACATCCAGGGCATCCTCCGTACAGCCACCGAGGGCGCGGTGGTGCGAGGCGGGGGCGAACGGGTGGAGCTCGAGTTCCCCGATTGGCAGGCCGTCCTCGATCTCCAGGCTCGGCTGGCCCAACTTCTTCGGCAGATCGGCGAGCCCTCCTCGGGATGACGGGGCCACGCGGCTACAATGCCGGCTTCCTCGCGAGGCCCACGGATGAGCGCGCCAGCTCGAATGAGCATGCCCGCTCGGATGAGCATGCCACAGTTCGCCCACCTGCACTGCCATAGCCACTACAGCCTCCTCGATGGGGCTGCGTCGATCGACCGGCTCGTGGACCGCACAGTCGAACTGGGGATGAATGCCCTGGCCATCACCGATCACGGCAATCTCCACGGCGCGCTCGAGTTCTACGCGTCGTGCAAGGCGGCCGGGATCAATCCCGTGATCGGCTACGAGGCCTACATCGCGCCCAAGAGTCGGTTTCAGAAAGACGCCGGCAGTCAGAAGGATTCGAGCTATCACCTCACGCTTCTGGCCCGTGACAAGCAGGGGTTTGCCAACCTCTTGCAGCTCGCCACGAAGGCCTACCTCGAAGGCTTTTATTTCAAGCCTCGAATTGATCGGGAGCTGCTCGAGGAATTTGGCGAGGGGATCGTCTGTCTCTCCGGATGCCTTTCGAGCGAGTTCTCGAGATCCCTCATCGGCGCGGCGCCGGGGCAGGCCGAATCGCTCGCTGAGGCCCGCGAGATCGCCGGCTGGTTCCAGAAGACCTTCGGCGATCGCTACTTCATCGAGATCCAAGACAACGGCCTCGACATTCAGCGACAGGTCAACGAGGCGGCCCTCGACATCGCTCGCGATCTCGGCATTCCGCCAGTGGCCACCTGCGACTGCCACTATGTCGTTCGCGAGGATGCCGAGGCCCAGGACATTTTGCTCTGCGTGAACACGGGCCGATTCCGCAGCGATCCGTCGCGGATGCGGATGGATTCGAGCGAGTTCTATCTCAAGAGCCCCGAGGAGATGCACGCCGCGTTTGCGGGGCTCGATCGTGGGCTCATCGCCGGGGCGGTGAATCGCAGCCAGGAGATTGCCGACTCCGTCTCGATCGACCTCGATCTCGGGAAGCGGCATTTCCCGGGCTTCGAAGTTCCATCGGGCCGCACGGCTTCCGAGGAGCTTCGGCAGCTCTGCCTCGATGGGCTCCGCGAGCGGTACGCCGCGATACCGAAGCGCTGGGTCGACGGGAAGACGCCCTCTTCCGGTGGAAACGACGTGCTGGATTCGGCCGTGCTCGATCGGCTCGAACGCGAGCTCGGCGTGATCGACACGCTCGGCTTCGCGAGCTACTTCCTGATCGTGTGGGATTTTGTGCGGTACGCCCGCGAGCAAGACATTCCCGCCGCCGCGAGAGGATCGGGCGTGGGCTCG
>CAYZHH010000403.1:0-2329 GCA_964478275.1 uncultured Candidatus Kuenenia sp. | reverse complement strand
CGCTGCTGACGAGCGTGAAAGAAGCCGTCGATAACTCGCTCGATGCCTGCGAAGAGGCAGGCATCCTTCCGGAGCTCTGGGTTCATATCGAGCAGGTCGGGGAAAGCGGCAGTCGTTACCGGATGGGGGTGCAGGACAACGGCCCCGGGATTGTCAGCAAGCAGATCCCGCTCATTTTCGGCAAGCTGCTCTATGGCTCCAAGTTTCATCGGCTGCGGATGAGTCGTGGCCAGCAGGGTATCGGCATCTCGGCGGCCGGCATGTATGGAGTGCTCACCACCGGCAAGCCGGTGAAGATCATTTCCAAGATCGATAAGAAACACCCGGCCCACTACTACGAGCTGCGGATCGACACGAAAACAAACCAGCCCGAGATCCTGAACGGCAAGGGAGAAGGGGTCGATATCCCGGTCGGCAAGGGTGGGGCCGAGCTCATGAAGAAGCACTCGATCGAGTGGGTCGCGGAGAACGACCGCGGCGAGCCGATCAACCATGGCACCCGTGTCACGATCGAGATGGAGGCGAAGTTCCAGCGGGGCAAGGGAAGCGTCGAGGAGTATCTCGAACAGACCGCGATCTCGAATCCGCATGCCCGCATTCACTTCGCCGGGCCCGACGGGCAGGAACGGATTCTCGAACGGGCAAGTGATGATCTTCCGCCAGAACCCAAAGAAATTAAGCCGCATCCGTACGGCGTTGAGTTGGGCCGCCTCGTGACGATGCTCCAAGAAAATCCCAAGATCACGCTCGCACAGTTTCTCACGCAGTCCTTCTCGCGGGTCTCCCACGGCACGGCCAAGAAGCTCTGCGATACGGCGAAACTCTCGACGCGGGTTACCGCGGGCAAACTCGGCCGCGGCGAGGCCGATGCTCTCTACAAAGCCATTCAGGACACAAAGATTCCGCCGCCGGCAACCGATTGCGTCGTGCCGATCGGTGAGCAGCGACTCCTAGCCGGTCTCCGGCAAGTGGTGCCCGGTGAGTTTTTTACCGCGGCTACCAGACCTCCGTCGGTGTATCGCGGCAACCCTTTCGTGATCGAGGCGGCACTCGCCTTTGGTGGCGGCGTGGCCACGCAGAAGGTGACTCGCGAGGCCCTCGGCGAGCTTGCCGGAGAGAGCGATGCCCGCAGCCTTCGGCAGTTTTTGACGACGACGTTTGCCGGTGTCGGAGCCGAAGGGGCCGACAAGATTCTCACCGAGGCAGAGCTCGCTCCGCGGCAGTCACCCTCAAAGCTCAAGAAGCAGCAGCTCGATGCCCTCCATGAGGCGATGCAGCATGTGAGCGTCGAGGAAGGACAGAGCATGTCGGTCCTGCGGTTTGCCAACCGCGTGCCACTCCAGTTCCAGCACGCCGCCTGCGCCGTGACGCAGACAATCCTTTCTACCAACTGGCGGTCCTACGGTCTCTCGCAGTCTCGCGGGAGCCTCCCCTCAGGGCCCGTGACGGTGATGGTGCATGTCGCGAGCGTGTGGGTGCCCTTCACGAGTGAATCGAAGGAGGCCATTGCCCACTACCCCGAGATTCAGAAGGAGCTTCGCCTCGCGCTCCAGGCTGTTGGCCGCAAGCTTGGGATGTACCTCCGCCGCCGGCTTCGCGTGGCCCAGGAAGGGCAGCGGCGGAACATCTTCCTGCGGTACTTGGGTGAAGTGGCCGGTGCCGTCTCCCAGATCAACGGCGTCGATCGGGCGAAGCTCTACGAGCAGCTTCTCGCGGTGGCCAAACGGAAGACAGCCGAGGCCGACGTGAAGCTCGATGACCGCGGCAAGCCGATCGAGGAGGAAGACGACCTCGACCTTGGTGACAACTGCATCATCGTGTCGCGGGAAGTCTAGGACGGTCAATGACGCCTTCGTCACCGCAAGTGAATGTCGGTCGCTGGCAGCCCGTCGGGCGAGGCCTGCACGCTCGACGCCGTCGCGCACGACTCCGGAGATGTTCGATTTGCTGTATACTCGACGCTTTCGCGCTTGATGCGTTCAACGGCGCACATGCAAGGGAGGTTCAGTGCATGTTTCGGATTTCTTGGAAAAACTGCTGCGGCTAATGGCGTGGCGGCGGAGTGCAGCTCTCGAAGCCATGCTGGCCGGCCGCGCTGACGAAAAGCCGCTCCGCGCAGAACTCTTTAGTATTGACCAGCTCGAGCGGCACGCGAAGTCCATCGCGGCCTCCCATCGTCTGGCTGTCGGGCGGGCGGGCGACAAGCTTTTGCCGCGACTCGGCGAAAACGAGCGTGTCCTCATCGAGACGTACGATCTCGTGAGTGCAGCCGCAGATCAAAGCCGCTGTATCGAGCCCGCTGCCGAATGGCTGCTCGACAACTTCTATC
>CAYZHH010000402.1:0-2347 GCA_964478275.1 uncultured Candidatus Kuenenia sp. | reverse complement strand
GCGACGATGCGTCGCCTGCGGGCGATCGCTACTCAGCGAGGCCCGTGTCGCACGACCGCGCAACGCCCGTGCAGTATCGCTCCGAAGACCAGCAACTCTCGCGATTCTCGTCTCCCGATCTGCCGCCGCTGCACCCGGCTGCGGATATCGAGCCGCCGCCCGCGGCTGTGCCCGCAAGCATGCCGGATGACGAAGCCACGGAACCGCCGATGGCCGAGGCCGTCGATGAGCCCGCCGCTGCGGTCGTCGATACTGTGCCGACGGTGACTGTCGTCAAGCCTTCCGCATCGCCGGTTGACGACACGGCCTCGATGCCGGCCGCCGACACGCATGAAACACCGCTCGCGTTCACACCACCGGCTGAGTCGCTCGCCGCCCAGCCTGAGCCAACAAGCTCCGCGGCCGCGCCTCCCGCAATGGCCAAGCCCGCGCCGCCCGACGCCACCGTAGCTGCTTCGCCCGAGCCCGCAACGAGCAAGGAACCGCCTGTCGCCGAAGCGGCTCGCCCGGAGGTCGTCGCTGCCGCAGACCCGTCACCGATTCCGATTCCACCGCCGGCGAACGCCCCCGAGCTCGCAGGGGTGACCGTGCAGCCGTCGGCGCCGTCGCCAGGCCTGGTGAAGCCATTGACGCCGCCCGCCGTCTTGCCTCCGTCGGATGTCCCGCCGTCGATGATGGCCGCAACGCAGTCACGACCTACCGCCATCCCTGTGGGCCTCCCAGTACCATCGCCCTTCGCGACCGCGCCGCCCGTTGGCCTGCCGCCGTCAGCCGTCTCGCCGACACCCGGTGCTTCGCCGCTGGCGAGTCCGCCATCGTTTGCCAGATCGCCGCAGCCGTTGGCAGGCCCTATTCTCGGCTACGACGACGAAGCCGCCGTGGCCGGTCCGTCGCCGCTCACGCCGCCTCCCGCGATCAACGGGCAGGCCGTGCCGGGACCGATCCAGCTCGAAGGCGTGCAGACGCCGCAGGTCGCCGTCGAGAAGCGCGGGCCGCGCGAGATCCAGGTAGGCAGGGCCGCCCGCTACGAGATCATCGTGCGCAATGTCGGCACGGCGACCGCGCACGATGTGGCCCTCCGCGATGCCGTGCCCCGCGGTACCTCGCTCATCGCCACCACGCCCCCTGCCGCGCCGGCCGAAGGCTCGAGCGACCTCATCTGGGCGCTCGGCGAACTGCCACCCGGAGGCGAGGCTCGTGTGCTCATGGAGCTCATGCCTGAGACCGAAGGGGAGATCGGGAGCATCGCGAGCGTGAGCTTCCGCGCCGATGCCACGATGCGCTCGGTCGCCACGAAGCCGGCGCTGGCCATCGACTGTAAGCCCCTCAAGCCCGTCCGCATCGGCGGCGACATTCCCGTCACGCTCACGCTCTCGAACCCTGGCACCGGCGTTGCCACGGGGGTCGTGCTCGAAGGCTACTTGCCCGACACGGTGTCGCATCGGGCCGGCACCGAGCTCGAGTTTGACGTGGGTCAGCTGCGGCCCGGCGAGACGCGAACGATCGACCTGGTCCTCGGCACACGCGGTCCCGGACACACGCCCATGCGGCTCGTGTCTCGCGCCGACGGCGGCGTGGAGACGACCGTCGAAGTGCCACTGGAAGTGACGGCCCCCACGCTCGAGATCGCCATCGACATGCCCAACCGTCGCTTCCTCCAGCGGCCAGCCACCTGCACGATCGCCATGATGAACTCCGGCACCGCAGCGGCGCGGAGCGTCGAGCTCGCAGTGCAGATGCCTCCGGGCATGAAGTTTGTGCGCGCCAACAATGCCGGCTGGCACGACGAGCGAACCCACCGTGTGCTCTGGAACCTCGAAGAACTGCCTGCCGGTGAGACCGGCCGCGTCGAAGTGGTGATGATGCCGATCGATGCGGGCGAGCAGCGGATCGTGGCTGCCGCACGGAGCACCGACGGCCCATCCGATCAGGCGCTGCATTCCTGCCAGGTCGAGGGTTTGGCCGCGGTCTCCTATCAGGTTGCCGACAGCGAAGACCCGGTCGAGGTGGGTGGACTCACGGAGTATGTGATTCGCGTGGCCAACGAAGGCACGAAGGCCGCGACCGGCGTACAGGTGGCGGCAACGCTCGTGGGCGATCTCGAGCCGGTTGAAGCCAGCGGCCCAGGCGGTCATCGCGTCGAGAATCTCACCGTCGCCTTCGAGCCGCTCGCCAAGCTCGGAGCCGGCGAAGAGGCGGTGTATCGGGTGAGAGCCCGTGGTCTGCGTGCCGGTCACCAGCGAATCCAGGTGCGGCTCGTGAGCGAGGACCAGCCCAACCCGATCACGAAGGAAGAGACGACGAGCGTGTACGACGATCGGTAACACGCGAAGCGGGCCATCTATTA
>CAYZHH010000401.1:0-2392 GCA_964478275.1 uncultured Candidatus Kuenenia sp. | reverse complement strand
CGGAGAACTGAGCGCGGAGAACTACCGACAGCGGTGGGTCATCGAGATGTTCTTCCGCACGTTCAAGCAGCTCCTCGGCTGCCGACACCTCATCTCGGACAAGCACAACGGCTCCGAGTGTGTCACCGCCGGCGAACCAATGCGGCTCGCTTCTGTCGTCCACGCAATCGCCGTGCCAACCACTTCGCTGCGACGCTGGCTGCGTCGCCACTTCCCGGCGGAGGCCGGGCAAGCTCGCCGGGGCCATCCATGGCCCGGCGAGCGTGAAGCTAATATTTGAGACCGTTGCGGCGAACGTGAACAAGGGGTGGGGTATTGGGTGTGCCGCGGGCGGCTTCCACTCGTGCGACGATCACGACATGATCGCCACCAGACACGACCGCCTCGGCAGCCATGCGGCAGACGAGCCACGCGGGTGCGTCAGCGAACGCAGCCAGGCCATCCGCTGTGCGCTCGATGGAGAGCCCCACAAACGGGTCAGTGCCCTCGGCCAAGGGTTTGCCGAACCGCGCAAGAACCGCTCGCTGAGATTCGGCAAGAACATTCACCACGAAGCGAGCTCCGCCGCGGACAGCGGCAAGAAGTTCCCGCGAAGTGCCAACTGCCACGGATACGAGTGGTGGCTCGAATCCAGCCTGCATCACCCAGCTTGCCAGCATCACGTGATCGATCTCGTCCGCTCGCCATGTGATGACGAACAGGCCGCTCGGAATGCGTCCAAGCGCCGATGCGATCTGAAGGTTCACCGATTCATCGTCGGAGCCAGGATGGGCGGGCGTTGGGCTGGTTTGGCTCATGGGTGAGATCACCATTGGGGATACGGGCATGACAGGGTGGCGACGGGAATGTCGGAACGACGGCAAGCGGGGGCACTTCGGATGATGGGAACTTTGACGCGTCGCGGAAATGTGAGGCTGGCGCCGGGCTCGCTCCTGCGGGCTTCGGCGAGCGCCCGCCGATCAACTCGTCTGTATCGAGGTAACCACGGCCACTAGAGTCTTGCGGCAGGTGTGTCCCGCTCGCAACCCCGGGGCTTCGGCGGCCGCTTTCGAGGTTCGCCCGTGCCGTCGTCCCGTCCGCCGTCTTCGTCCACCGCGCTCTCCGCCATGACAGCTGCACTCGCTCGTGTGCTCCTCACCTGCGTCTCGTTAGCCGCCGCGTCTGCGGCGGCGCAGGACTACGTCTTCGTGGATTCACCTCAGGCCGGCGGTGTGGGCGAGGACATCGACCTGCTGCCATCGCCCCAGCCACAGGGCCCCGTGGTCCTCGAGGGACCGTACGTCGCAGGCGACTACGGGGACGACGGCTCCGCAGCGCCAATCCGTGGTGCGTTCGACGACCTCTGGGCACCCCGGCCCTGGTCCTGGCAGCTCATGCCCAACAATCTCATTTACACGAGTTACCTCGCGGGGCCCAAAGAGTCACGCCTCTCCACGGCGTGGTACGACGACACCGCCCCCGACCCGTTCGCTCCATCGACCCCCAACGGATGGCTCTGGGACAGCACGCTCGGCGGCCGCGCCTCGATCCTTCGCTATGGCTCCGATTCGGTCCTCCATCCACAGGGCTTCGAGGTGCAGATCGAGGGCGCTGCTTTCGTCCGACTCGATCCCGAAGATGAACGCGACCTCCGGTCGGCCGACTACCGCTTCGGCATTCCGCTCGTCTACGGCGTGGGCCGCTGGCAGACAAAGCTCGCCTACTATCACCTGAGCGCCCACCTCGGCGACGAGGCGCAGCTGAAGCATCCCACCTATCCACGATTGAACTACGTCCGCGACGTGTTCGTGTGGGGTAACTCTTGGTACGCCTACGATTGGATGCGACTCTACGGCGAGGTGGGCTGGGCGTTCTACAACGCCGGCGGCTCGAAGCCATGGGAGTTCCAATTTGGCACCGAGCTCATCCAGGCCCGGGCCACTGGCCCCCACGGAGCGCCCTTCCTGGCGGTCAACGGCATGAGCCGTCAGGAGCTCGACTTCGGCGGCAATGTGACGGTGCAGACCGGCTGGGCCTGGCGCGGAGACCGAACCGAGAAGCTCCTCCGCCTCGGATTTGAGTATCTCTACGGTTCCGACCCGCAGTATGAGTTCGCGCTTGCGAACCAGAACCGGGCCGGGATCGGCATGTGGTATGACTTTTGACGCGGCCGCGAGGCCGTGTCACAAGGGCTGTCCGAGAATCGCGTCATGCCGCTGCTTGCGATCGAGTCGACCTGTGACGAGACGGCGGCGGCGGTGATCACCCGCGAGCGTCAGGTGCTTGCGAGCGTCGTGGCGAGCCAGGAGGCGATCCATGCCCGATGGCGGGGGGTCGTGCCCGAGCTGGCGTCACGGGCCCATGTGGAACGGATCATCCCGGTCATCGACGAGGCGGTCAGTCGCGCTCGTAT
>CAYZHH010000400.1:0-2405 GCA_964478275.1 uncultured Candidatus Kuenenia sp. | reverse complement strand
GTCGCTGGCTGCACCTTGCTACCACCCGTTCATTCTCCGGAAATACTCCCATGGGACTTTTGAAGGACTTCCGAGACTTCGCGATGCGAGGCAACGTCATGGATCTTGCCGTCGGCGTCGTCATCGGAACGGCATTCGGCAAGATCATCAGCTCGCTGGTGGCGAATATCGTCATGCCGCCGCTCAACCTCCTGACGAGCAAGTTCAGCGTGAATTTCGCCGACCTCGCGCTCCGCGTCCGGACGGAGGCGCCCAAGCTCGCCCCAGATGGCACGATGGTGATGGAGAACGGCAAGCCCGTCATGCTCGTCCAAGACTACCCAGTCCTCAACTACGGCCCGTTCATCCAGTCGGTCGTCGATTTTCTCCTCGTGGCGCTGGCGATATTTTTCGTGGTGAAGATCATCAGCACCGCCAAGGCAACATTCGACACGCAGAAGCCTGCCGAGCCAGCCAGCCCATCGGAGGAAATTCTGTTGTTGCGGGAGATTCGTGATTCCGTGAAGCGATGAGGAATTCTCTGTGGTGGATGGTTGTTTCGAGAGCATGGTGGCTCACCTCGGTGGCAGGTGTCACGGCCGCCCCGCCGGAGTCTGACGCTTCGGGCCCATTCAATCTCACGGCCCGTGCCAGCGAGCTGGATGCGCGTGCCCGACCGCATCCCGAGATCGATTTTGTTTTCGATCGGGAAGGTAAGCCGGCGGATGTTCAGCACGCGGTGGTCGATACACGGATTCGCTCGCGTGGGCGGCTCGTCGTGTGGCTCATGGACTACAACCCCGCGCTCTTCGACCGGCTCGCGTCGTACGGCCTTCATGGAGTGCAGCCCCACTACGCCAACAAATGGTTTGCCCTTGTGAAGCCACGCGATCGGATGGCGAGGGGGCTCGTGCGGCTCGAGGCTGCAACCGGCCGCGACGTGAGCGACCAGGTCGCGATTCCGGACCCCGACGGAATGATGGAGCGAACGCGAGTGTTTGTGACGTGGCTCACCCGTGAGAACCCAGAGGGCAAGTGGGAGCAATTCCTTACAGAGGATGGCACGGCGGTTCGCTGGGAGAAGGTGATTCTCGCGGGCGCGTCGCATGGATCCACGACGGCGGCACGGTTTGCCAAGGAGGTTCGATGCGACCGGGTGGTCATGCTCTGCGGACCACGCGACCAGGATCAGGACTGGCAGTCGCTCCCCTCGGCCACGCCCGCTGAGCGATTCTTCGCGTTCTCGCACGTCCTCGACGATGGCTGGATCGGTCATCACTACTGCCGGTCATGGGAGGTTCTCGGCATGGCGGACTTCGGGCCGATCGTCGATGTGGACACCGCGACGCCCCCCTACGGCAACACCCGGCGACTTGTCTCCGCAGCTGACGTTGGCGGTGACCGCAAGAAGGCCCATGGCGCGGTCCAGCCCGGCAGGCGATCCCCTACGGCCCCTGACGGCTCGATGCGCTACGAGCCCGTCTGGAAATACCTTTTCACCCACCCCGTCGATCAGGTTGGCGAGCCGACGCCGCCCGATCCAGCCTGCCGCGTGGCGAGATAGGCAGTATCGACATCGGGAAACTTCTTTCGTCCACACTGCGTCTCCTCCTTCATCACGCGCTTCTCAGGAGGACGAGTTATGTCAACGAAGGCATTCGAGGGCTGGACGCACGCGGGAGCCGGGCTGCTCCTTGTGGCCGGACTTGTCTTCTGCGGGATCGCCGCCGAAGGGCGACTCCGTCGCCTCGGGGATGGTCCAGGCCGAAGACAGCGTCCTCGGCTTCCGTTGGCCGATTCCCACGGAACAGGCGGGTGGCCAATACACCCTCACCATCAGCTATCCATGGCAAGGCTACGCCCGAGGTCAAGCAGTCGGGTGTCGTCCTTGGGAGCATGGCCGACGTCACGCCCTCCACGGTCGATCTCCAGACGTTTCTCGCGGCCGCCGCGCCGCCTGCCATGCAACTGTTGGCGGACGGCGCCGCCGAGCCGGCGGCGGACAGAGTTCGGGCTGAATGACTCGGTCACATCATTCCGCGTGGCATCTGACGCCTTCAGCGGGAACGGTGCCCTTGGCGCCGGAACGGTCACGATCGATTCGGTGGAACCCTTCTACCTCGAACCCAAACTCCCGCTTCACGTGACCGTCGGCGATCGGATCGATCTCCCACTCGGAATCGTCAATGCGACCTCGACCTCGACACCGATGCACGATGTGGCGGTATCGATCCGCACACCGAAGGGAGTTGCCCGGGGTGGCGATGAGCCTACGGCCCAGATCGCCGCGAATGGCCGCGTCCGGCAGATGCTGCCGCTGCTGATCCGCGAAGCGGGTGGCGGTGAGATCTCCATCGCGGCGCATGCCTCCGGGTATTCCGACAAGGTCATTCGTACGCTCACGGTTCACCCCCGTGGCTTGGAGC
>CAYZHH010000399.1:910-2416 GCA_964478275.1 uncultured Candidatus Kuenenia sp. | reverse complement strand
ACCGAGCTCCCACCGGCCGTCACCTGGAAACCGCCAGCCGACACTGGCGGCGCACCGACCAAGCACGGCATTGCATCCTTGCCGGAGCGGGCCGAGCGGACCGTCCTGCGAACATCCTTTAGCGGCATCATTGGCAATGTGACCCGCGGCAAGGCCAACCCTCATGCCGAGGAAGGCAGGGGCAACGACGAAGGCGCAAACGTCAAAGACGACGACGATGACGATGACGATGACGACATGGCGAACGTCACCGACACCGAGCCCCAGACGGGTCCTGCGGTCGTCGATTCGTTCACGATCGCTGACCTGCCTGCCGGCAAAGCCTTTGGCAACGTCGTCCACGACATCCTCGAACGTTTCGAGCCGCCAATCGAGCCCGATCCGGCGGCGGTGGCGGCCGCGATCAATGACCTCGTCGGTGAGCTGGCCACCTCTCGGTTCCTCGCCGGCCATCATGAGCCGCTCGCCGATCTGCTCACGGCCGCTGTGCAGACGCCGTTCGGTGGGCCTGCCATCTTTGCCGAACGGCGGTTCGACGATTTTCCAGCGAAGGAGCGGCTCGCCGAGATGACCTTCGAGATGGCGGTCGCCGGGATCAATCGCAACGTCTTGGCGAGCGATGTCGGCCGTGTGCTTGCGAAGATGCTTTCCAAGGACGACCCACTTCGGAAGTATGCGGAGCGGGTCGCGAGCAAGGCCTTCAATGTCCCGCTCGCTGGGCTCATCAATGGCTCGATCGACGCCATTCTGCGGCTACCAGGCCGACCAGCGGACGACCCGCGGCTGGTGATCGCCGACTACAAGACCAACCGTCTCCACGACCGCGACGATCCCCATCCGCTGGCGGCGTATGAACCCGCGAGACTCCCCGAAGCGATGGCCCACGGCGACTACCCGCTCCAGGCGCTTGTGTACGGCACCGCGGTCTACCGGATGCTCCGCTGGCGGATCGGGAATGCGAAGCCGGCCGGCTGGGATCCGGGCGAGTGCATCGCCGGCGTGGTCTATGGATTCGTCCGTGGGATGAAGGGGCCCGACACTCCCGTTGATGCGATGGGGCGACGGTATGGAGTGTTCACCTGGCAGCCACCGGCGGGCATATGGCGGCGGCTGAGTGATCTGTTGGCAGGCGACCGGGAGGGATTTTTAGATGGGTGATGCCACGGTGACTCGTACTGCAAAGGCAACGGCTAAGAACCGGGTAAAGCCCCCGGCGATTCTCGATGCCTACGTGAAGGCCAGGCTGCTCTCGCGGGAGGACGTGGCCGCGGCGCGAATGCTCGTGGAGTTGGCCCGCGGGACCAGTCCGGCGGTCGATCCAAGCCCGGCTGCCTGGGTGGCGATGTGCCTGGCACTGCGGGCACCCCGCGACAGCCACACCTGCGTCGATCTTGCCGCGGTCCCACTGCCGCCGACCACAAGTGATGCCGAGGGCGAGTTGTCGGCGCCGCCGGCCAACTGGCCAGCCGACCTCGCGGCCTGGAAGGTGGCCCTCGCCACCGCCGG
>CAYZHH010000399.1:0-900 GCA_964478275.1 uncultured Candidatus Kuenenia sp. | reverse complement strand
GACCGCCTCTACCTCGCTCGCTCGCTGCGCGAGGAAAACGAGATCGCCCGCCGGCTTCGCGGAGGCGATGCGGATGCAGTGAAGGTGCAGATCCTGCTCGGCGGCCCTGGTACGGGCAAGACGACGGAGGTTGCCCGGCAGTTGATCGGCCGGTTCCGCGATGCGCCACGCATGCAGATTGCGCTAGCCGCGCCTACCGGCAAGGCAGCGGCCCGGATGGCCGAGGCGCTGCGGCAACGGCTTTCTGACCCGGAGGCACCCGACGAGATCCGTACCGCCTCGTCTGAAGTGCGATCGGCGGTCGAGGCCGCCCGGCCTGTCACGATCCACAAGCTCCTCGGCTACCGGCCACACGGGGCTCCGCGTTACAAGTTTCATGACGGTAATCGTCTCAGTTACGACCTCGTGGTGCTCGACGAGACATCGATGCTGTCGAGCTCGCTGATGCTTCATCTGCTTGAGTCGCTCCGCCCGGGCACGGAGCTTTTGCTCGTCGGCGATCCGAATCAGTTGGCAAGCGTTGATGCAGGATCGGTTCTCGGGGACATCGCCCAGGCGGCGAGCACCGCCGGCTCGCCTCTTGCCGCCCGCACGACGACGCTGACAGTCCGCCATCGGTTTGGCCCGCGAATCGGCGGCCTGGCCGATGCGATTCTCGCGAGCGACGAGGACCGTGCCCTCGGAATTCTCACGGGACCGATCGTGCCCCCGCCCGATCCAAGCAATGCCATGCCGGACGACCCGCAGTCGGTCCGTTGGGTCGTGCCTGGCTCGGCTGAATACAAAGCGGTTTTGAGCGAGGTCGTCGAGCATGCAGCCGCCGTGCGCAGGCTGGTCAGCGATCAGGGTCCGGCTGAGGCCTTGGCTGAGCAGCGTCGGCTGCAGGTGCTCTGTGCCCAC
>CAYZHH010000398.1:1749-2427 GCA_964478275.1 uncultured Candidatus Kuenenia sp. | reverse complement strand
GAACACCAGCCCTTCGTGCTCGTTACAGCCCCTCCGCCCCCGTGAAGGGCATTGAGACAACATAGGCCGGAGCTCTTCTATCGTAATCTCCTCGTTACAGCCCCTCCGCCCCCGTGAAGGGCATTGAGACCTGGAGAAGAACTCCCGAAGCTCCTGGAAGTCCTCGGTTACAGCCCCTCCGCCCCCGTGAAGGGCATTCATGCCCTTCGGATCGCGTCAGTTTTGCCCAGTGGGGAAGGAACGGCGGCACGGCTGTGAACCGGACCTGAAAAAGTGTGTCACTTTTGTTTCCCTGGCGTCGTAGTCCGAGACGGAGGGCACGCCCGCCCCTCAAGTTCATAGGGTGACCCATGCGGAACGCCATGGCCAAGCTCCCACAACTCGGGATCAGCGAGCCCTGGGATGCCGGTGCGAGCACGGTCCGAAGCGTCGTCGATGCCTCCATCAGCAGGAAGAGGCTCGATAAGGAGGCGTTCCTGGCCTACCTTGACTTGGCCAACCCGTCACTGCCAGCCATGTACTCCGCGATCCAGAGCATCGCCTCAGAACAAAATAGGCTAAGCCACAAAGTAGTCGAAGTGATCAGCCAGGGCATGGCAGCGATCAAGGATACGCTTCCTACGGATGCTTCAGCGGAGGAGCGAGCCGAGGTTCGTCAACAGATCGTTCAACTGAGTG
>CAYZHH010000398.1:0-1739 GCA_964478275.1 uncultured Candidatus Kuenenia sp. | reverse complement strand
GCGGATTAAGTGGAAGGTCATAGTCCTCATTGGCAAGGTAGGTTGCGGAACCGCCGCAGTAGCGATTGGTGCAATGATGGCATCGCGAGCCCCGGCCGTAGGCCGGAGCTTCATGGCAAGGGGATGTCCAGCCTCAAGGCTGCGTTCGGCTGACGGATGGTCTCGCGCCGCCGATACGGCCACTCATGCCAGCTCGGCGATGCCGTTCTGCTCGAGCTCCCTCATGAGCGGCTTGAACCCCGGCGAGAGATCTTTGACGTCGGCCAAGAACGCCCGCACGCGATCAGAGACGACCGACATCGTCCGCGACTCATTCCACTGCCGTTCCCAGTCGGCAAGCACCCTCGGAAAGGCTCGCTTGGTGAGTCGAACACCCTCGCCATCCACGGCATGAAAGTCGTCGAGAGTTACCCGCCGCTGGTTCAGGAGGCCGACAACCCACCGGTCCACCACCGGCACTCGCAACGGCTCCATCAGATCACACGCCAGGCTCAGACGACCCGCCCGATACGCATGCAGCGCGCCGAGGGCGGTCTCGAGACCGGCCGCTTGGCACGCGGCAGCCACGCGATGGTAGAGGAGCGTGTAGCCTAGGCTGAGAATGGAATTGACTGGATCTGCGGGAGGCCGCCGCGTCCGCCGGTCAAACTCCCATGGATTGAGCAGCAGGCGACCGAACACGCCAAACCAGACGACGGAGGCGGCTCCCTCGAGACCCAGAATCTCCTCCACAGAACGGGTTTCGGCCGCACGTTTTTCGAGATCCGTCAGCCGCTCGAGATCCTCGCCCGCAACGGCCTTGCCCTGCCGCTGGTAATGTCGTGCAGCGCCCGCCTGAGAATGGATCTTCTCCGCGACGATCGCCCGGGCGAGCCGGGACCGCAAAGCAGGATCCGCCAGCACGCGGTGCTGCATCACCCGACCCATCAGGCGAGGATCGCTCTCCGAGGTGACACGGGCTAGGAGCTTTCGGCCGTCGGCCGACATAAAGGCCACCGACACATTGGCTTCGGCCAGGGCTGCAAGGCAGCTCGGGTCAATGGCGACGCGACCGTGACAGGCGAGCAGTTCGAGCCCTTCAAGCAGGACTGTGGCTTGCGTACGACCCTCCTCGTCTTCGTGGACAATGCGTCCCGAGTTGAGCGATAGCCGCCCCGGCCCAATCACATGAGCCACCGGTGCCGCCAGTGCTGGCACCACGCGGTTCTCCCCCTCCGCCCGCTGCGCCCGCCGAAACCAGCTCATGCGCGATCCTCCAGATAGATGACCCCGTCGGGGCAGAGCACAACCGCCGCGACATGGCCCGGAAGGGCCGTGCCGCCATCCCAGCCATGAATCTCAGCCGAGTCGTGAACAGGCCAAGCCTGTATACGGTCCTCTGTCACGTCGATCATGGTCATGAGGTCACCGGTCACGGCATCGAGATCCTTCCGCGTGCCAACCAACACGAAGACCGATTTCTGAACCCGGACGGCTGACTGTTCGAGCCGTTTGGCCACCCGCTTGAGGCGGCGTGGCTCGCAGATGTCATAGGCGATCACGTACTTCACGGGTTGCCCCCCGCTGCCCGTCTGCGCGGCCCAGACCACCGACCCCACACCTTCATCCTAACAGACCGTGGCCAAAGGCATTTCTGGGGTGAATGAAGTTCGGATCATCCGGCGACAAATCTTGGCGACGACGCCGACACGACCGCCGCTATTGCTGGCCAGTTTGCGGGGCACTCCATGGTGCGAGTG
>CAYZHH010000397.1:0-2427 GCA_964478275.1 uncultured Candidatus Kuenenia sp. | reverse complement strand
GGTGAAGAGCGAACTGGACGACAAGCAGCAAGACCTCGAGGCGATGAAGGCCCAAGCCGATGCGGATGCGGAGCGAACCAGGCACGACCTCGAGACGGCGAGCAGCACGCTCGAGGCCCAGCAGGCATCGCTCGAAAGGGCGTCGAAGAAGGCCAACCAACGGATGCAATCGGCCCGTACCGACCTCGAGCGTTTGCGTGAGCTGGCGGTCGAACAGCAGCGCCGCATGAGCAAGATTGCTCTCGAGTCGCAGCGGCTCACACAACAGATGCCAGCGTTCGGGCCGAGCCCAGGCGTGACGATGGCGCAGGCTGCACGCATCGCTGCCATGGGTGTTCCCCGACGACTCTCCTCGGCTGAGCTCGATCCGGAGACGGGCGAGATCACCTGGCCAGCCATTCTCACGGAACCCCGGTATGCCGACATCACGTCGGCAATCAACGCCGCGTTTGTCGAGCGGGCCGCGCAGGGCGGCGGTTTCGACGAGGCCGCGCGGGAGGCCGTCGAGCACCGCATCGATGATGTCATCGAGCGATTGCGGAATAATGTGACCACGTATTCCTCGGGCCGCTACGGCACGGCACGGACCTTCCTCGACAGCCTGCGGGCGGAGTGTGGGCTTCCGCCGAGCTCGTGACGATACCGCTCAGCGTCCCACCGCGTCGTTTCGCACCATGATCGTGCGAACGGCAACAAGCCCCACGAGGCACGCAAGCACGAGCATCCACGCCGGCGTGTTGGGGCTCGATCGCCAGCCATCCTCCGGAAACCATCCCTCGGCGAGATCGACCACGCGTGTCTCGCCGAGGGAATCGAGCCCGTTGCTCACGGGCATCTCGATATCGGGCCGCGCATCCGCCTCGGGCACCACGAGCCCCTCGAAGGCCCAGCGTGATGGAATCGCATCCGCGAGCACCACCGTTGGCTTCGGGAGCTCTGACAAGGGCAGCAGGATGCCGCCCAGGATCACCATTGGGAGCAGCACGAGTGGCACGAGGCCGCCGGCGGCTTCGGCCGACCGCACGAGTGCCGACACCGCCAGCCCGATCATGGAAGCGGTCATCGCAGCCAGAAGCAGAATCGTATAGATCCGCGACGGCTCTGCTTCAAGCGCACAGGCAGTGCTCACGATCGCCTGGAGGCATCCGCACTGAACGGCGCATAGCCCAAGCATGACCACGACCTTGGCTGCGAGGTACGCATCGAGGCTCATGCCGACCATCCGCTCGCGCCGGTAGATCGCGCGCTCCGTCACGATCTCGCGAGCCGCGTTGGAACAGCCGAACCAGATGGCGGCCAATGCGAGGAGGAACATCGTCGTGGCAACAGCCTGCGACACGCTTCCCCACGACGCATGATCGAGCGTCGCCCGAGCCTTGCTGCCGAAGACCAGCGCGACGAGAAACGCGATGATGGGCGCCTGGGCTACCAGCACCGCCGTACTCCATCGGTCGGCGACCTTGATAGCGCACGCGCGTTGGAGGAGCACACGCCACTGTGCGATCGCATCAAGGAGGGATGGTCGCTGCCGGGGCTGAGCTGATGCCGACGGGATTGGAGCCGAGAGCCGCTGGTCCACCCAGGCGCGCTTTGTCGGAGAGCGACCGAACGAGTCACACCATGCCGCTACCGGGCGGCTCGTGAGGCCGCGAAGAATGGCGTCTGGGTCTGCTGTCGTGGTGGCCGGCTCGAAGAACATGGCTGCATCGGGGATCGCGGGCCCAAACCAGACGAGCCTTCCCACCTCGCGACTGGAGCGATCGCGGGCGATCACGGCCAGGGCGTCCATGCGTTCGAGCAAGGTTCTGCTCGGCTGATGGATCGTGAGAATCACGGTCTTCCCCTGGTTGGCGAGTCCGCGAAGGAGCGTCATGAGGGAGTCTGCATCGGTGCTCGACAGGCCCGACGTGGGCTCGTCGAGGAGAAGGATGGGGGGATCGGTGATGAGCTCGAGCGCGACGTTCACGCGTTTTCGCTGACCGCCGCTGATGCCCCGTCGCTCGGGCGTGCCAATGCGCAGGTGTTCGACATCGGCGAGACCGAGCTGGTCGAGTACGGTGGCGACCCGGCGGCGGATTTCGGCCGAGGAGTAGTCCCGCGGCAGGCGAAGCCGCGCCGCGTACCACACCGCCTGCCCCACCGTAAGTTCGGCATGCATGATGTCGTCCTGCGGCACGTAGCCGATCTGTCCGCGAAGCTCATCGAATCGCGTCGCCATATCGACGCCTCCGACGGTGATGCGTCCCGAGGCCGGGCGCACACTCCCGGCCATGGCCGCGAGCAGCGTGGACTTTCCAGCGCCGCTCGGTCCCATGACACCGACGACCTCTCCGGGTCGCACGACGAGTGACACGCCCTCAAGGAGCCGACGGCCCGCCGCATCGACTGCGAGGTCGCGTACTTCGATCGTCGCTGCTGTGTCGTCGG
>CAYZHH010000396.1:0-2435 GCA_964478275.1 uncultured Candidatus Kuenenia sp. | reverse complement strand
CTCTACCACCACGAGCCCACGAAGCCGTGGCAAGACAAAGTAAAATTCATTGTCGATGTGGCCTCTGCGAATGACTGCGCTCTCCGCGTGGGCGTGAACTGCGGCAGCGTCGACCCGGCGAAGAAAGAGCAGTTCGGCCCTGATGACTCGCTCGGGCCGATGCTCGCAAGCGCGATTGAGCACTGCGAGCTCCTCGACTCGATCGGCTTCACTCGCTACTGCGTTTCGCTCAAGGATTCCGATCCGAAGAAAGTGATCGAGGTCAATCGCCGATTCGCCGAGCAGCGGCCTGATGTGCCGCTCCATCTTGGCGTCACCGAGGCGGGGATGCCGCCTGACGGCATTATCAAGACCAGGATCGCCTTCGAGCAGCTTATCTCGCGAGGCATTGGCGATACGGTTCGCGTGTCGCTCACCGTGCCCAACATCGACAAGCCTCAGGAGATTGCCGCGGCCAATGCGATCCTCGCGGATATTGCTGCGGGCCGCGTCCGCAGCGTCGTCGACTACGGTCTCGCGTCGCTCAACATCATCTCGTGTCCGAGCTGCTCGCGGGTCGAGAACGAGGCGTTCATCGACCTCGCCCGGCAGGTCAAGGAGATGACGGCCTACGCATCCGACCACGCCATCACGATCGCGGTGATGGGCTGCCGAGTGAACGGCCCCGGTGAGACCGACGATGCCGACCTCGGCCTCTGGTGCGGCCCTACGCACGTCAACCTCAAACGCCGCAGCGCCGAGCTTGGCGCGTTCCCCTACGACGCGATCCTCCCGAGGCTGCGGTCCGAGCTCGACAAGCTGATTGCCGGGCGGGCTGTGGCGACTCCTGGCTAACCATTGGCCGCTGGCTTTCCTGATGCGCTCCCTTCCGATCGTCGAACAAACCACCTGCGGCACGGCCGCCGGCCCGCTCCCCGTGATCGCCGCCGGTGATCCGGCCACGCGCCGCGGCACCTTTTCGCTCGTGACGCTTGGATGCCCGAAAAACCTGGTCGATAGCGAGCGGATGCTCGGGCTGCTTCGAGACGACGGCTGGCAGTTTGTGCCAGATGCTGCCGGCTCAGACCTCGTCATTGTCAACACGTGCGCGTTTCTGGATGCCTCGCGGCGAGAGTCGTACGGCGTGATCAACGAGATGCTTGCGCTCAAACGATCGGGAGGCACCCGTGGCGTGATCGTGGCCGGATGCCTCGCCGAGCGTCAAAAAGAGTCGCTCCTCGATGAGCTGCCGGGGCTCGACGCTGTGATCGGGGTCTTTTCGCGGGACGAGGTGGCGAAAACAGCCGAGCGACTCATCGGTGGCTTAATCGAGCAGCGGAGTGTCTTCCGCCCTGCCCCGGCTCGGGCGCTCGATGACTCCCATCGCCTTCGCGTCACGCCACGCCATGTCGCCTACCTCAAGATCTCGGAGGGCTGCGAGCGCACCTGCACGTTCTGTTCGATCCCGCGGATGCGCGGCAAGCATGCCACGAAGCCGATTGAAGATGTTCTTCGCGAGGCTCGCGAGCTGGCTGCCGACGGGGTCAAGGAGCTCGTGCTCGTTGCGCAAGACACGACCTACTACGGGATCGATCATTACGGTGAGCCGCGGCTGGTGGAGCTTCTGGCGGAGCTCGAGAAGGTGGATGGAATCGAGTGGATCAGGCTCATGTATCTCTATCCGATCCACTTCAGCGATCGGCTCATCAGTTGCATTGCATCGAGTCCAAAAATTCTGCCGTATCTCGATATGCCGCTGCAGCATGCGAGCGATGCCGTTCTCAAGCGGATGCAGCGGCGGGTGAACCGGGCCGCAACCGAGGATCTGCTTGGCAAGCTCCGCGGGGCAATGCCTGATCTCGTTCTGCGGACCACATTCATCACCGGCTTCCCCGGTGAAACACGTGAGCAATTCGACGAGCTTCTCGACTTCGTGCGAACCTGGCGGTTCGAGCGGGTGGGCGTTTTTCCGTACTCGCTCGAAACAGACACGCCGTCGGCCAGGCTCGATGGCCACATGCCAGAAGAGGAGAAGGCCGCTCGCCGCGACGAGCTCATGGCGCTCCAGCAGGGCATCGCCCACGACCACGCCCGTCGCCAAGTGGGCCGCGTGCGGGATGTGATCATCGACGGGCCCTCCGGCGAGCGGGATGACGTGTGGATCGGTCGCACGACCGCCGACGCTCCGGATATCGACTGCGCCGTCTACGTGACGGCCGCGGGTACCGGACCCGGCCGCTCGCTCGCCGGGCACATCATCCCCGTCGAGATTGTCGCCGCGGTGGGATACGACCTCGCGGGCGTGGCAGCGGCTCCTCCACGAAAAACATGAACATCCTGTTCATTTATCCGACTGTCCGTGGCACAAGCCTTCCATGGCCTTTTGCCACGTGGACGGCCTCCGCCGGCTGGCTTTAACCCGGGCCTCTAGCCCCGGCCCCGAACATGGCATCACC
>CAYZHH010000395.1:0-2439 GCA_964478275.1 uncultured Candidatus Kuenenia sp. | reverse complement strand
GAGTTGATCGGCAGTCACAGGCATCGCCCACCCTCACAAATACGAAACCCCAAGGATATCCCTCAGGGAAAGGGGCCGCAACCGCGCATCCCGCGGGTTGAATGTTGTTTCGTTTGCGATCACATGCGGGATCGCCCAACTTCCCGCAGCCCCCTCACTGGCGTGAGGGGCTTTTATGCGACTGCGGGCATCGCATTCGCGCACGGTAACGGGAGCCCGGAGGTGCGAGCGGCCGTGCGGAGGCACGGCAAGACCGCCGGGGCCATGGATGGCCCGCCGGTCGTGAAGTTGACTACTGAAACATCATGCTCACCGACTCGTTGCGGTGGATGCGTTTGATGGCTTGGCCCAAGAGGCTCGCAACCGAAAGCACCTGCACGTTCGGGAGCATCTTGCCGGGCGTGAGCGGGATCGAGTCGGTGATGATGATCGACTTGAACGGGGCGCTCTTGAGCCGCTCAATCGCTGGGCCCACGAGGAGACCGTGCGTGGCTGCGGCGTAGATGGCTTTCGCACCGTGCTGGTGGAGCACCTCGGCCGCGCCGCAGATTGAGCCGGCCGTGCTGATCATGTCGTCAAACATAAGAGCCGTCTTGCCCTCGACATTCGCCCCGATGATGTTCGCGCTGGTGATCGTGTCGGCCGAAAGACGCCGCTTGTCGATGATGGCCAGCGGTGCGCCAAGCCGATTGGCATGGCCAAGGGCACGTTTGATGCCCCCTTCGTCGGCGCTCACACACACAAGCTCGTCTTTCGGCAGGTCGAGCGACTGGAAATGGTTGTTGAGGACCGGGGCCGCGTAGAGATGATCCACCGGCACGTCAAAGAAGCCCTGAATCTGCGCGGCATGAAGATCCATCGCGAGCACGCGGTCGGCACCGGCACGCGTGATGAGGTTGGCCACGAGCTTGGCCGTGATCGGCACGCGACCGGAGTCTTTGCGGTCCTGGCGGGCGTAGCCGAAGTAGGGGATGACCGCCGTGATACGGAAAGAGCTTGCCCGCTTGAAGCTGTCGATCATCACGAGCAGCTCCATGATGTGCTCGTTGACCGGCGGGCAGGTGGCCTGGACTATAAAAATGTCGCGGCCGCGGACGTCCTCGTCGATCTTGCAGGAGATCTCGCCGTCGGGGAAACGCCCCATCGAGATCTTGCCCAGCGGCAGGTTCAGATAGCGGCAAATATCCTGCGTGAGGGCCGTGTTGGCAGGCCCTGAGAATATCTTCAGGTCGTTCATTGGATCGCTCGAGAGGCGATGGAGGGGCTGCGGCGACCGCGGCCCGGAAGCCACACTGTGACGCCGCCGCGGGCTTGCTTCAAGCCTCGGTGAACTTGACGGCCCACGGCACGGGCCAGACAACTGCCAAGGAACTGTTTTCACGAGAGAGGACCAGCTCATGGCCACGCACACACTCCGCCTCGCTACCGCCGCCGACGAGCCGTTCATCGACCCGTCTTGCACGCTCACGGCGGGCCCGCTCGATGTCTGCACCTCGCTGCTGTCGGATGGTCGCCGCGAAGGCGTGCGGCTCGTGGAGCTCACTGCTGGTGACACGCGGGTGGTGGTGCTGCCCGACCGTGGGCTCGGTATCTGGAAGATGACAGCTGGCGGCGTCGAGCTGGGCTGGCAGTCACCGGTCAAGGGACCGGTGCATCCGTCGTTCGTGCCGCTTGCGGAGCCATCGGGCCTGGGATGGCTCGATGGATTCGATGAGCTCGTGGCGCGGTGCGGCCTCGTGAGTAATGGGGCACCAGATTTTGATGCGAGCGGTCGGCTCCTCCACGGGCTTCACGGTCGCATCGCCAATCTGCCGGCACACGATGTCGCCGTGACGCTCGATGAAGACGCGGGCACCATCACGCTCACCGCCAGCGTGGACGAGACGCGGTTTCTTTGCCATGCCCTCCGCATGGAGACGCGGCTGGTCCTGGAAGCGAGCCGGCACCGCATCGCATGGACCGACACCGTCACGAATCTCTCCGACCGTCCCGCCACGATGCAGATGCTCTACCACGTGAACATGGGCCCGCCGATGCTTGGCGCAGGTGCAGAGGTCGTTGCGGCGATCGACGAGCTGGCACCCCGAGACGCCGCCGCCGTGCCCGACCTTCCGACATGGAATCGCTACGACGCTCCGCGAGCTGGCCGCGGCGAGGAGGTTTTCTTTGCGCGGCTCAGACCGGCAGCCGACGGCACCGCCACGGCGCTGCTCGTGGCTCCCGGCGGCGCTCGCGCCGCGGCGCTCTCGTGGCAGACCGACACGCTCCCCTGTTTTGTCGTCTGGAAAAACCAGGGGAGCCAGCGCGACGGTTATGTGACCGGCCTCGAGCCCGCCACGAACCATCCGAATCCACGGTCGTTTGAGGAGTCGCAAGGCCGCGTGGTGTCGCTCGCGCCCGGCGCGACCGTCCGATTCGCGCTGGCCCTCGAGCTACTAT
>CAYZHH010000394.1:0-2453 GCA_964478275.1 uncultured Candidatus Kuenenia sp. | reverse complement strand
ATGCGTTGCACCGTGTGATGGTGCCCGCCGCAACTGCCGGTGTGGTCAGCGAAGCGTCGTGCCTGACGCTTCGGCACGGGTGGCCATCTCGGCGTAGTTTCGCGACCGCTCGTCGTCGCCTTGCTCGGCATACATCGTCGAGAGGTTGCCGTACGCGACCGCGAGCGCCCGCTCTTCGAGCTGACCCGCATCGACCGCCTTGACCATGAGATCGACGCCACGACGGCCGAGCTCGAGCGCGTCGTCACGGCGGTCAACCTGCCAATACGAGATCGCCATGCTCACGTACGACTCACCCAGGCGGCCGAGGTCACCGTCGGCCTCGAAGCGTTCGTTCTCGTTCCAGAGGGGGATCGTGCGATCAAACCAGGTGACGGCCGTGGCATGGTCGCCCCGCTGGAGGCTGTGGAGGATGCCGATCCTGAAGAGGATATCTCCCACCTGTTTGCGTTCCTGGCCCGCCAGTTCGCGGTGCTCTGCACCGCGCTCGAGGTAGGCGGCCGTGAGCGTTGCGTTGTCGAGCATGTCGGAGGCATCGCCACGCACCTGAGCCGCCGCGAGGGCATCGGCGAGCGCCTGCCCCACCTCCCAGTCGATCTGCCGACGCCGCCATGGATCGGCCATGGTCTCACCCATGGCATCCCGAACCTCGAGCAGTCGCTTCACCCACGGCAGCGGTTCGATCGATTCGCTCGAGCCTGCAGCCACCGCGAGGGCCCCGCGGCAGAGCTGGAGCTCGAGCACGCGTCGTTCGAAGTCCGATCCGGTGAATTCCTTGACAACTCCCTCTGCGCGAACGATCCACTTCGGGATCACGCGGCTCTTCTGCTGCCAGGTTCCCTTGGCGATCGCGAGGGCCGTGCCAAGATGCGCGTCGAGCAAAAGCTCGCGGACGGCGGCCTGGAGGGCTGGCGACTTCTTTGCGAGCAGCGGGGCGGCCAGCCGGATCGACTCAGTGAAGTACTCGACTGCCGCGCGGTGATCCGGCTTGTTGCCGGCGAGCGCTGCGCGACCGAGGAGCCGCTGGCACTGGGCCGCGATGAGCGGTGAGGTTTCGCCCGACGTCTCCACCTTGGCGATCAGCTCCCGTGCCTCCGCTGGCCGATCAAGGGCCAGCAGGATTCGGGCGAGCTTGAGCGATGCCCAGGTGGCATCGGGTGCGAGCCGCGTGGCGGCCTGCGCGAGCTTGAGCGCCGTGTTCCACTGCCCCTGATCGCATGCGATCGTGAGGAGCAGTTGATGGGCCCTGAGATGCTGTGGGTCGATCTCGATGGCGTGTTTCAGGTCGGCCGTGGCGTAGGCGGAGCAGGAATCGATCTCGCCCTCGGCACGCAGCACGAAGGCCTCGGGATCGAGCGGTTCGATAAGGATGGCGTTGGCCTCTTTGGTGCCCGGCTCGAGGCTCAGGATCACGCCCCGCTCGGGAAACACCTCGCCGATATCCTTCCCTTCGTCATTCATGATGGTGACCGTGCGAAGGTCGGTGATTTCGAGCTGGCGGGCGAGGTCAGCCAGCGGCATGGGCGCGGCCAGCTTGATCCCGATCGCAGCGACCTTGTCGTCGGCGAACGTCACTTCCACCCGCTCAAATGGCTCGAGCTTCCAGAAAGCGGAATTGGGATCGCCGTCTTCGCTCGGCTCGCCCTTGCCCCAGGTGGCCTCGAGCTCAGTCCGGCTGGTGCGGCCAGGGTAGGCGCCGCGAAAGCTGGCGGGATCGATCGAGAGCGTTGGCATCTCGTCTGGCGTCGCGGCAATCGGCGCGGTCACGCCGCCCGAGGGCGCCGCCTGTTCCGTGCCTGCGGGCGCCGGAGTGGAAGCAGGCACAGCCGCGGCCGGAGCGGCGGCGGGTGGCGCGGACGCGAACCGATCGGAAATCCAGCGGCGAACGCTGCCGGATGGAGCCGGTTGGGCCGATGGCGATTGCTTCGGCTGCCCCGCCGGCTTGGTCTGGGTCGCCGTTGGAATGATGGGCGCGGTGAGTGGCGCCGTGGAGGGCGATGGAGCCGCGGGCTGCTGCCAGTCGGCGACCGGACGGTTGGCTGTGGGGTCGCTCTCGACGCCAACGGCAGGCACGAGGGCGCTGTCATCGGTAGCGTCGTTCGCACCGGAGACCTGCGTCACCGTCGGTGGCGCTTCCGTCGATTCTTCTAAGGGCTGACCGATGGATTCGATCCAGCCTGGCACACGAAGTGGCTCCGAGGGTTTACCCTCGAGGTCGTCAGCGTGTGAGGCCGCCGCCCAGGCGACAGCCGCCAGCGGAAACGACAGGATCAATCGCATTGTCGAGGACCGCAGCGTGGCCACGAGGCGACTCCTTGAATCAGACGGGACAGAACGAGCAACAGTGCTGAAGTGACGCTCCAGAAACCCCGGAACGCACCGAGGCGGCGGGAACGTAGGGAACAGGGCAGGCTGGGTCCAGCCCAGCCTGCAAAGCCTTATTTAGGCGGCGC
>CAYZHH010000393.1:0-2496 GCA_964478275.1 uncultured Candidatus Kuenenia sp. | reverse complement strand
ATCGCAGTCGCTGAGAGCCGTGATGTTGCCACCGTTTTCCGCATCGCGGCAATCAGGCAATCAGGCAATCAGGCCTTCGACCTCGTCCCAGGCTTCGGCCCTGGAAGCCTCACCCTGCCCACCGAGCGTCACAATGGCAAAGGCTTCGTCGTCGGGGAGCGGGCGTCCGACCAGTGCCTCGACGACCGACCGGGCGTCTCGCGAAAGGCTCCCTACGCTGTGAATCGTTCGTTCCATGCCGGTCTCTTACGGTCGTGGTTCTTGTTCCATTTGCCCAATCATGTGGTCATGCGTTCAGTATACATGACCATCGCTCCCATGCCAAGCCCCACGGGCAACCCCTCGCGGATGCTTCATTCTTTAGGCCTGTTCCTCCGCAACCGGATCAATACGGTTCGCACCGTGCATGCCCCGTGTCGTGGCGGTCGCCAATGACCGCGCCCAACCGTGCCGCTCTCAATGCGGGGCCCCCCCTCGATTCTCGCTCGAGCCCCGCCTCACTCCGGGCTTCGCGTGTGGCCCGTTCGATGCCCACGCGTCGAATCTCGGCGACGATCCCGCGGCCAAGATACTTTCGGAAAATAGTTTTGCAGCGTCCGCGTTTCGACGGCGATCCCTGCGGCCGTCCATGCCTTCGACCTCGTCGCAGGCTTCGGCCAGGGAAGTATCGCGGGATGTTCCTGTTGGCAAGGCTCCCTCTCGTTGCCCCTATCCCTGTGAAGCCAATGACCTCAGCGCCCTATTAACAGATTCCGAATCCGGGAATCGCAGCCGGAGATCGGGATCGAGCATGATCGCGCCATCCTCCAGGGAGAAATCGTACTCCGTCTTCATGTCGTCGCGGCTTTGTTCAGCTTCGCTCATGGGAGTATGCCCGGATGGGCAGTGCCGCGTTACGGGTTGGGGCCAGATTTTCGGTCTGTCGCCGAGTCGCGGCGGAGTGCAGCCAGAATGGCCTCGGCATCCGGATAGCGGTCGGCCAGATCCTCGTTCAGTTGAACCATCCGTACCTACCGCTGGTGCTTCTCGAAGTGCTTTCCACGGACCGGCGGACCCATGGAGTCGAGGTCATACTCGGGCGGCATGTGGTCATTCTCGATTCGCATCGAAATACCCCTTTCGTTCACGGACTGATGCTGGGCGAGCAGAGATCAAGCGGGTTGTTTCGCCCCGCTCCGTGTGTGAAATCACCAGAATTCTACCCGATGTGAAAACCCAATCGTCACGAAGCGGTCCTCGTCGTCGGAGTGTTCGTGGTCGAAGAACGTGAGGACGTTCCGATCGGAAAATACGGTTGGTGGCCTTCACTTTTGATTGCAGCCGGGATGCCGGTAGGATTGTTCGAATGATCACCGACCGCGGCACGTATCAGAGACAGGCAGCACTCGAGGACGATGAGGCGCTGCGGCGCATGACGGTCGAGGAATCCATTGCGATCGGAGAGGCTCTTCTGACAAGCGACGTCATGATGCTTGCCGAGTTCCCGGATGACGATCATCCGCGAAGCCTGGCCATTGCGCTGGGTATCAACGCTCATGCCCCGCGGAGTCTCGGCGATGGCTCCGAACGAGTTTGACGCATTGTGCCGGTTCGCCTTCGGGTTTCTCGAGGAGCAGAAGGTACGGTTTCTCGTCGTGGGCGGTCTTGCCGTCGTTGTCATTGGCGAGCCGAGGCTCACGGCCGACGCCGACGCGATCGTTTTTCTGTCAACGCCTCAGGCCGAAGCCCTCATCGCGAAGGCAGCGGAGGCCGGTTTCGATGTGCGGGAAGACATTGAGCGGGAGCGGCTGGCCACGACCGGCACGATGCGATTCCGCCGCGGATGGTTTCAGCTCGATCTCATCACGGCCTCGTTGCCGTTTGAGGATGCCGCCTACGACCGCGCCAGCGTGCATCGTGTCTTCGGCATGAGTCTTCCGTTCCCCTCGCCGGAAGACATGATTCTCTTCAAACTCCTTGCTGGCCGCGACAAAGACATCCTTGACGCAACCGGCATCGTCCGTCGCCACCGTGACACGATCGATGTGGCGTACCTCGAGAAGACACTCCTTCCGATCTGTGAAGCAGCCGAGGACATCACCCCCTGGACGCGGTTGAAGCGAATTCTCGCCGATGGAGGCAGTCGCCCAGGGAGTTCCTCCTGACACGTGCGGGACAATGGCCGCCGAGGCGCCCTCAACGCTTCCTTTGGGCATCTCCATTCGTCCCGGCGCCGCCGTCCCGGTTTCGGCTTACGGTCGCCGGGCAAGCCCTGCTCCAACGGGCATGCCCTGCGGTCGCGCCGCTTCATCCGATGTGTACCGTCGCCTGGATGGCTTCCGCAGGAAGGCCGCGAAGCATGTCGGCGCGGTGATCATCGAGAACGAGCTCGATGGCGGCCTTGAGGCTTTCCTTGGCCGCTTCGATGATCGCTGTGAATTCTGCTTTCAAGGGCGGGCCTCGCTGGAAGAAGGTGATTTCAACCCCGAGCCTTCAAACATACCCGGTGGGCCGCAC
>CAYZHH010000392.1:0-2501 GCA_964478275.1 uncultured Candidatus Kuenenia sp. | reverse complement strand
TCGCTATTCGTGCGGCTTCCGCGGCGTTTCCGCCGGCCCGCGTGGCGTGGGCAAGAAGTGCCAGCTCCGCGGCAACATCCGGATGGTCGTTGCCCGAGATGGCCCGCTGGAGATCGAGCGACCGTGAGAAATAACTGGCGGCAGCGGGCCAGTCGCCAGCGGTCAGTCGGGCTTTGCCGAAGCAGCTCGAGGCGAAGGCGACGTGCGGGTGCCGCTCGCCAAACTGACGCTCCCGTGAAGCGATGTACTCGCCGCGGAGATCGTCCTGGGCGTCGCCAGCGGCCAGTCGATCGTAGGCCGCTACTACCGATTCTTCCCAGCGATCGTCGGGCCTCGCGAGACCATAGCCGAGCGATTCCTTGGCGAGCTTCGTGGCCGCTGGCGTGTCACCGGCCGCCCGGAGCGCGTCGGCAAGCACCACCCGGAGGTATCCCGTGCTGCCGTGGCCTGGGCCCAATGCCTCGGCGGCGACGGCAAGGGCCGGCTCGGCGACCTGGCGAGCCGCGGCCGCATCACCGACGGCGAGGTGGGCCGCGGCGAGGCGGCCGGCCGCTGCTGCAAGTCGTTCGCTCGCGGCTGCACTCAGGGGCGGCACCGGAACCGCTTTCGGTGCGCCCCCCGGGGCTGGCTTAGGCGGTGCCTTCGCGGGTGCCGTGGGCGATGCCGTCGTGGGTGGCGTGGGCGATGCCGTCGCAGGTGGCTTAGGCGGTGCCGTCGGGGCTGGCTTAGGCGGTGCCTTCGCGGGTGCCCTGGCCGGCCCTTTGGTCGCCCGATTCGCCGGGGAAATTTCGGCTCGTCCGGCAAGTTCAACGGCCTTGGTCAGGGGGCTGATCGCGGCGGGAGCATCGTCCATGGCCACCAGAACGTCGCCAACGACGAGGAGCGCATCAATGGTCGCCTCGTTTGCTGCGGACGAACGAATCAAGCCCGGGAGCGCCGTGCTGAATGATTCTGGAAGAGGAGCTGGCCTGCCGCGGCGGATGTCCACCAAGAGTCGTCGGAGTTGCTCAGCCATCACCACCAGCGACGTTATGCCTCGGGCGGCTTCAGAACCCGTGATGCTCGCATACGTTGCATCGGCACTCCGGAACCGATTTGCAGCCAACTGGATGTCACCCACGAGCCGGAGGTGGGACGGGCTAGGAGGCGTTGGTGTGGGCGGAAGCGATTGCAGCATGGCCAGGGCTTCGCCGGCTCGGCCAGTCATCGCCATCAGCCGCGCGAGCTGCTCCGATGCCTCGGCGACGGATTCCCCCGAGCTGCCTGCTCCGGCCGCGTACCCTGCCAGAATCTGTTGCCGCTGCGCAATCCCGCGCCCGAAGTCTCCAAGCGCTTCAAACTGCCGAGCAGCGCGCTGGCGGGCCTCGATCGTCACGGGGTGTTTGGGGCCAAGGAGGCTATCCAGCGCCTTGACAGCCGATTCGAGCAGCTCAGAGCCTTGCCGCACTTCCTCGCTGCGCGGCCCGAACCCCTTGTCGAGGAGGGGAAGCGATTCCATCGCGGAGTCGATGGCCCCCTGAGTTGCCTTGGCCGCCATTCGGATCTTCCCGAGCGCCAGGTGGTTCTTGCCGAGGCCAAGGGCATGACCCTGCTGGCCTGCCGTGACGAGGGCTTTCCGTGCGTCGATGGTCCGGCCGAGGAGTGCCTCTGCTTTCTCGAGCTCACCCTGGTCGACGAGAACCTCGGCCGCCAAGTCATTGACGAGCAGCACTTTCGGCGACTCTTCCCCCTCGATCTTGCGAATTTCACGGCTTTCGTTGCGCAGAACCTCGAGGGCGGCGTCGAATTTTCTGGCGGCCCGCATGGCCGCAGCCTCCGCGAGCGCGGGGCCAGGATTCCGCTCGGGAGGGGCCACCTGAGCGGGCTTGGTTGGCTTCTTGGCGGGCGGGGCCGCCCCGGCGATTCCGCCGAGGGAAAGCAGAATTCCGAGCGACCACACCGCCGCTGGGATGGCAGCGCATGGGCCACACAAGTGTCCGGCACCAGGCATTCTGGAGGGGTTCATCAGATTATTCGCTAGGTCCAAGTGGCAAAATCCTTCTCCAACCCTTGCAATTATGTCTGGGGCGGGTTAAAGTTGCTACTCATGGGGTTGGGCCGAGGGGCTGCCCCGGGGGATTTCCAGTTTGTTTTTTGATGGTTGGTTTCTCTTTTCTTTTCTTTCCTTTTTTCTCTCTTCTCAGGAGTTTCTCATCATGTCTACGACATCTCTTCGTCGACGAGGCTTCACGCTCGTCGAACTGCTGGTCGTCATAGGAATTATCGGAACGCTGGTCGCCCTGCTGCTGCCAGCGCTCTCTCAGGCTCGTTCGGCAGCGAATGCTTCGGGGAGCCTGAATAATCTCTCCGGGTTTGGCCGCGGCTGCACGCTGTACGCGAACGGCAACGATGGCGCTTTCAGCTCCGGTGCGTTTGATCACTTTCGGGACGGCGACGTCCGCGAATCTGGATGGGTTGGCGACTTGATCGGCATCAAGGCAGCGACTCCGGGCAAGGCGATT
>CAYZHH010000391.1:0-2503 GCA_964478275.1 uncultured Candidatus Kuenenia sp. | reverse complement strand
CGAGCATCCATGTTCACTATTGCCGCGGTGCCAGCCTCGCCGAGGCTTTCTATCAGTCGGTCAGTTCGCCGTATCAGCTCCTCGTTGTCGGTGACCCGCTCTGCCAGCCGTGGGCCGTGATTCCGGAGGTGCGGGCGGCGCTCGCCGACGGAAATCCGCTTGACCCCGGCGTGAGTCTTTCAGGCTCGATTGAGGTGATGCCTTCGGCGACGCTTTCGGACGGCGGCGCGGCCGACCGCTTCGAGCTCTACGTCGATGGGATGCGAGTCGCCTCGTGTTCCTCGGGCGAAGGCCTTTCGCTCGATACGACGATCCTTGCCGACGGCTATCACGAGTTGCGGGTCGTCGCGATTGCGGCCACCGCCATCGAGACGCAGGGGCGGCTTGTTGTTCCCGTCTCGTTTGCCAACGGTACGAAGACACTCACGATGAAGGCCGTGCCGGATCGGATTGCGGCCAACCGAAAGGTGACCGTGTCGATCGATGGGAGTGGCATCGAGGGTGTCACGGTCTTCGCGACGGGTCGCGTGCTGGGACGGATCACGGGAGAGTCGGGCACGCTCGAGGTGCCCGCGGCGATGCTCGGGCAGGGACGCGTGACGATTCACGCAACCGGCCGCGGCGGCAGGTCTGCCGCCGAGAGCGTCAACGCCACACCCGTGACCGTCACCGTCATGGACTGACGGAAGCGGACGGGTGTCACCGCTGGATGGAACCGTCCGGGAGGCGGGCGATGTCGGATGGCACGCCCGTGGGGGCCGCGCCGGCGGCGGCTTCCTGGTGAGCTCTTGCAAGATGCTCGACAAAATCCTTGCCAGCGGCATCGAGCACAAAGACTTCACTCGAGCCGTTGGTCGCACCGTGCGGCCGAACAATACAGATCACTTCGGCCTTGCCCTCCTGCTGCCGAACATGGTCGACGAGCGCCCGCTCGCCAGGGCTGAGCGATCCCGCGGCGGCGGACGCGCGCGGCGCTTTGGCGCTCGCGACTTCAGACGCCATCGCTTCGGCCGTCGTCGCGTTGGATGTTGTCGGGAGGGCATCGCCGCGATCACGGCGATCAAACGACACCGGCGGCATGTCGGGCGGCATGGCGGGCACATGGGCCGATCCGCCGACCGTTGCGAGCGAGTCGACGCCACCGCTCGGATAGACGTTGCGGTACACGAAGGCCAGTTCCGCATCTTCGAGCTGCTCGTGAATCGTCGGGAGCGCCGCGAAGAGTCCTTCGTTGTCGGCCGGGTCGGCGGCGTTGCAGACACCGATCAGCGTGCCGTCAATCGCGAACAGGCCGCCACCACTGCGGCCCTGCACGGGCTGGCCAGCCACCTGCACGTTGGCGGGACCGAGATATTTGTCCACGGCGGTGATCCGACTGTGATGAAGCGTTGGATCGGCCCCGCCATCACAGCCCACGGTGACGACCGAATCCCCAGGTTTCACGATCCGTTCGGGCGAACCGACCCGCACCGCTTCGAGTGGCACGTCCGTAAAGATGCTCACGAGCGCGAGATCCCGCTTGAGGTCCCACGACACAACCTGACCCGCGACGCCTCGCGGCCCACCGGAGGTGAAGAGGTCGACCTCGACGCGGCCCTTTCCATCCGAATCACGAAAGATGTGGCCGCAGGTGAGAATGAGCGCCTCGCCCTGACGACAGTCGATCACCGTGCCCGTGCCCCGAGAGACACTCGACCCGTCATCAACCCGCAGCCTCACCGTCGCGGCGAGAAGCTTTCCCTCGAGCGCGTCGCGTGGGGGCGCGGCGCCTGGCATCGTGGATTTGAGCGGGCCTTCCGATGATGCCGTTCCCTGAAACGGTGCGTCGAGCGCGTCCCGCGGCGGCATCGCTGCGGGCATCGTGGGCAACGGCTGACCCTGGCCTGCGTCGGTGAAGGCCGCGGGCTTCACGGGGGCGTTCACTGGTGACCGGGGCATCTGACGGGAGAGGGGTGGCGGCTCCGTGGCCAAAGGCTGGGCCGCAGCGGCAACCGGCAGGGCCGCGCCCGGGGCAACCGGTGGTGGCGTGAAGGCCGCGGGGGCGCGTCCTCCGAGTGGTTCGGCGCTCTTGGCAAGAAGGCTTTCCAGTTCGCCGCGAGTCGTCGCGCCGTTGATGCGGCCCACCTCATGGCCCTTGACCAGAAGCACATAGCAGGGCACGCCGCTCACGCCGAACCGCCTCACGAGGTCTGCTTCGTGGTCGACATCCACATGCCGCACGAGCCATCCGGCGGCGGCGACCTCCGCCACGACGGGCCCCATCTGACGACACGGCCCGCACCACGACGCAGCAAAATCGAGCAGCACGACATCACCAGCGGCGGCAGCAGCCGGGGCTGGATCGGCCGCCACAACCTGGGCCATCGCGAGCCAGCCGGCAGCAATGCTGGCGACGATGCGTGGTAGCGTGCTCATCCGTGTCTCCGAGTCAGCCGGTGCTGAGTGCAAGCCGCCGCGGTCGAGCGCCACGGCAGGGGGGCGGATAGTGCCGACCACCCGTCGG
>CAYZHH010000390.1:0-2520 GCA_964478275.1 uncultured Candidatus Kuenenia sp. | reverse complement strand
GCGACATTCGGCCTGGCCCCAGGAATGGCTGGCGACTTTGGAGACGATACGGACTCCTCGGCAGCGGCAGCGGGCTGCTCGGTTGGCGCTGACTCGTGGGACGCCGCAGCGGGAGCCCCTTTTCCGTCGGCCGCCCTCGCAGCCGCGAGGATCTCCGCGATCGACATCTTCTTTTTGTCTGCCATCGAAGCCCTCGTCCAGCGAGCCCCACTCCACCCCGCGGTGAACCGGGCCTCGAAAAGCTTGAATTTGCGGTTTCGGCCGCGGCGGAGCGAGTTCGTGATTTTTTTCACAAACTCTTTCCCTAACTGTATCGATGCCGCGCAGGCTGTCAATGTCGGCCGTCTGGGCCATGCGGCCCACAAGATCCTGCCACGGCACCGCGATGGCAAGGGATGCCTCCCCAGCCCGGGCGCTCGGTGGCTGCAGCCCGCTGCCAGTGAGGTACAACGTCTCCGGCGCGCAGCCGTCAGCGGCGACCGCGCGAAGCCATGATAAAGCTCGAGCACGTAAAGCCTCTCGGAGGAGCCAAACTTTGAAGAAATCCCGGCGCGTTCTGGTCGTCGGCGGTGGTGGCCGTGAACATGCCCTCGCGTGGAAGCTCGCCCGCGATGGTGCAGAGGTACTCGTGGCTCCGGGGAATGCCGGCACAGCAGCGGTGGCTGAAAACGTAGCCGTGGCGGCGGATGACATCCCCGCACTCATCGAGGTGGCCCGCTCCCGCGACGTTGACCTCACGGTCGTTGGCCCGGAGATCCCGCTGGTTGCCGGGATCGTGGACGCCTTCACGGCTGCTGGCCTGCGGATCTTCGGGCCAACGGCGAAGGCCGCGCAGCTCGAAGGAAGCAAGCTCTTCTGCAAACAGATTCTCCATAGGGGCGATGTGCCCACCGCGATGTTTCGTGAGTTTCGATCGGCGGCGACGGCCCGACGGTATCTCGAGGAACGGGAAGACATGCCGGTCGTGGTGAAGGCGGATGGCCTCGCGGGCGGCAAGGGCGTCTTCGTATGCCATGACCGGGCGACGGCACTCGACGCGGTGGCAACGCTCGCCGACGACCCGCAGTTTTCGGCAGCAGCGCAGGGCATCCTTGTCGAGGAAAGACTCGACGGAATTGAAGTCAGCGTGATGGCCATCACCGATGGCCGCACGATCGTGACCCTGCCACCGCTGCAAGACCACAAGGCCGCGTACGACGGCGACACCGGCCCCAACACGGGTGGCATGGGGGCCTACTGCCCAGCCCTCTTTGTGGATGATGCCATGCTCGCCGAGATCGAGGCCCGCATTCTCGTGCCCACCGTCCATGCCATGCGGCGTGCAAAGGTTCCATTCCTGGGAATCCTCTACGGCGGCCTCATGCTCACGTCGCAAGGCCCGAAGGTCCTTGAGTTCAACGCCCGCTTTGGCGACCCCGAGTGCCAAGCCCTTCTCGTTCGGCTGGAATCGAGCCTCCTTGATCTGCTCGATGCTGCGACCGATCGCCGGCTCGACACAGTGGAGCCGCCCGTCTGGAAGGACGGGGCGAGCGTCGCTGTTGTCATGGCCAGCGAGGGCTACCCGGGAGCGGTGGCCAAGGGACGCCCGATCCGTGGCCTCGAGGCGGCGGCCGCCCATGAAGGCGTCGAGGTGTTCCACGCTGCGACGCGGGCGGGAGAGACCGGTGTCGTCACCGATGGCGGCCGGGTGCTCGCTGTGACGGCAATCGCCGAGTCGCTCGCAAAAGCCAAACTGCGTGCCTACACCGGGGTCCGCGAGATCCGCTGGCCGGGTGGCTGGTGTCGCAAAGACATTGCCGACAAAGGCCTTCACCGCGAGCGGGAACTTCTCGCGGCCGAAGCGGTCGCGCCAGCCGAGCCCGTCGCACCGGGAGGAGAAGCGCCATGAGGCTTCGCGTCGGCATCGTCGGGCTCGGTGAGCAGTGGGAGACGCGGCACCTGCCAGCGCTGCGAGCGCTGGCCGATCGGTTCGAGGTAAGGGGCATCTGCGAACAGGTCTCCCACCGAGCGCAGCGAGCCGCGACGCAGCTCGGGACCGCGGCGGTAGACGGCTTCCGCGCGCTTGTGGCTCGTGACGACATCGATGCTATCCTCTGCCTCGCGGAGCAGTGGTATGGCATCACGCCGATTCTCGCTGCGTGCGATCACGGCAAGGCGATCTATTCTGCGATCGACCTCCCCGTGGATTCCGGAGACGCGCAGGCACTTCGCCATCGCGTAGACGAAGCGGGCATCGCATTCATGGCCGAGTTGCCCAGGCGGCATGCCCCGGCGACCGTGCGGCTCAAGGAGCTCGTTGCCACGAGGCTCGGAGCGCCACGGATGCTTTTTTGTCACCGACGGATGCCCCACGACCCGCGGACCCAGGCTGGAAAGCCACGCGACCGCGGCCACACCGTCCGTGAAGTGATGGAGCTCGTTGACTGGTGCCGCTACGTCGCTGGCACCGAGCCCACAAGCGTCGTGGCGGTCCGTCATGCCGAAGCCCCCGGCGAGACCGCCGAAGACTATCGCATGATG
>CAYZHH010000389.1:0-2524 GCA_964478275.1 uncultured Candidatus Kuenenia sp. | reverse complement strand
CGGACGGCGTCTGCTGCAGCGGCGCGTAGGGACCAACCTGGGCTGCGATCGCCGCCGCCGCCGGCGAGCGATCGCTTTGCTGATGCCCGTGGCGGTGGCTGGGGTGCCACGCCGCCTGGGCAGCCACCTGCAGCTACCCAGGCCACAGCACCAATGGCTGCTCCACCTTCGGCGCCACCGGCTGATTCCCGCTACGGCGCTGTGACAACCAGCCGTTTCTCGGCAGGGACGCCAGCCATGCCGCCCGCTGAGCCAATGCCCCAGCCCCAGTGGTCACCTACGCCTCCACCCACCGCGCCCGCAGCCGTACCACCACCTGCCACGCCCGCGCCGTCTGCCGATAGCTCGCTCCCTGGGGCTATTCCTCCCCCCACTCGAAGGCCAGATCCTGGCTACCGTCCCGGGGGCACCTCGAGCTACCGCCCCACACGGTCGCTCCTGCCCGGTGAGGATGGGATGAACCCCGTACAGCCCGTGTCGTTCGAAGCACCGCCGCAGTAGCTGCGGTCGACCGCCCGACGATCCCACAGCATCGCCGTGATAGATTCCGGTCATGACGCGACGACTGTGGTGTGCCGTTTCGGTGATGCTTTTCACGGTCTGCTCGTGGGAGGGCATAGCTCCAGCGGACACCACCGCCCCCGACGGGCCGCTGCCACGGATTTCCCTGGCCGGCACCCTCAGGCTCCCCGACACCGCTCACGGCCTCAACGGGGAGCCCCTTCCAATCACCGGCCTCAGCGGAATCACATGGCTTGGTGATGACCGCTACGCGGCCATCATGGACAACAGCGACCGCTTGATCATGTTTCGCCTCGAGTGCGAAGCTGACGGCAGCCCGCGCGCGGTGCAGGATCTCGCGATCGTGGTCCTCGGCCGCGTTCTTGATTACGAAGATCTCGCCCCCTGCCCCGATCGACTCGCCGCGCGAATCGCCCGCCGTCAGCAGGATCGCGGCGAGAAGGTTCCCCGCCGCTGCGTTCTGATCTGCGAAGAGTCGACGCCCGCCATCCGAGCGATCGACCTCGCCTCTGGTGCCTTGCTCGGTATTGTGCCCGTTCCCGCGATCTTCAACGCCCAACGGCCAAACCGTGGGCTCGAGGCCTTGGCAGTTGATCCTGACGGGGCGCATGTCTGGACCGCGAATGAGGAGGCGCTCCCTGTGGACGGGCCGCCCGCCGTGGAAAACGAAGGAACGGTCGTGAGGCTCGCGCGGATCGCGATTCCCGATGCCATCGACGCCCATGAGCATGGTACCGTCGAGTTCGCCTATGCCGTTGATCCACCCCATCGCTTTTTCAGCGTCGCTGCTGGGGGCGCACTCTCGGGCGTCGTCGCGCTCGTGGCCCTCGGCGACGACCGGCTGCTTGTCCTCGAGCGATCAGGGGCGCCGGGACTACCCCCCTTCGAAAGCCGAATCCATCTCATCGACGTAGCGCGGGCCACCGACGTGTCGGGCATCGCCGGCAAGCTCACCGAGCGAGCCGATCTCCATGTCGCGAAGACACCGCTTTGGCGAGACTCGCTCGGCTGCAACCTCGAGGGCCTCTGCCTTGGCCCGCGCGTGAACGGCGGTGGCCGGCTGCTCGTGGGCGTGGCCGACAACGGTGGGCTTGGCACACCCAATCAACTGGTGACGCTCGTGATGCACGAAGGGGCGGAAGCCTTTGACGCGTCGTGGATCGGAGCGGCCGCCGCCCTCGCGGGCGCGACGCTCCTCGCCCTTCGGCTTACCAGCCCATCACCATGTTCGACTCGATGACCTTCCGAGCCCGATCGAGGTCATCGCCGGTCTCGTGCATATAGAGCCGGATCGCGTGGACCTTGTCGCCAGCCGCCTTCGACAGGCAGTCGCGGGCCGTGTGGCAAGGATCAATCCTCGAATCCGTGAGGCCAAGGGCCGACTTGGAAATCACCCAGGTATCCCGAGGGCGGCGCGTCAGCCGCACGATCTCCTCGCCCGGGTAGGCGTCTTCAACGACCGCGCCAGCGGCTGCCTCGTCGGGGGCCCACGAAATAATGATGTGGGCGCTCGTCTCGATCTCGAACAGTGGCATTGCGACTCCTCCTCGACGGAACGCCCGAAGGCTACGGGACAAGGCCGGCGGCGTCAAACTTGCCGATGCGGGGCATGGCTTCCCTGAGGCCGAGTGGCTATGTCTGACCTCGTGCTGGAGCGTACACTTTCAAAGGTTTCACGACTGGCCTCGGCACGATCCACCATGCGATACGACAGCCTCGGCTTCCCGATTCCGCCGGACTTCGACCTCCCGGACACGAACGGCGATGGCTCGCCTCCGCGCAGAGCCGATCGACCGCCGACGGCCGGCCCGCTGAAGCGGGCCTTCGTGGTGATCATGCTTCTCGGTGTTGCTGGCGCCACGGTGCTAGGACCAGCGGTGCTCCCGACGGTACGGAACGCCGTTGTCCGTTGGTCGCTCGAGCGTGCCATCGTGTCGGAGGGCCGCGGCCGACGTTCAGCCCCAGCGCATCCGAACCATGGCCCTTCTGATCCTTGGTCAGA
>CAYZHH010000388.1:0-2621 GCA_964478275.1 uncultured Candidatus Kuenenia sp. | reverse complement strand
GGCCGGAAGCAACTCGGGCCTCCAGCCCTCGAACAGCTCCAGCTCCACGCGCAGCAGGCCATCCATGGCCCTGCTGCGCTTGCCGGCCCTCCGGCCGGAAGCAACTCGGGCCTCCAGCCCTCGAACAGCTCCAGCTCCACGCGCAGCAGGCCATCCATGGCCCTGCTGCGCTTGCCGGCCCTCCGGCCGGAAGCAACTCGGGCCTCCAGCCCTCGAACAGCTCCAGCTCCACGCGCAGCCCACGTGCATGTCACGGAGTAAGAATTGAACTCGACTGGGGGTTACACTCTTCACTAGCGTCGTCACCACCGCCGCCTCTGCGGCCTTCAAATCCCTGCTTTCGGCTGTTCCTGTGTCCCTCCGACTCACCCCTCCCGCTCGCGGCACGCCACCGCTCCCAACATCCCGTGAGGAGATGGTCGCCCGCGGCTGGGACGAGATTGATGTCGTGCTCGTCAGCGGTGACGCCTACGTCGATCACCCGAGCTTCGCCAACGGCCTCCTCGCACGCCTCTTGGAGGCGGCTGGCTTCCGCGTCGGCGTGCTCGCCCAACCCGACTGGCGATCCTGCGACGCATGGCGAACGTTTGGCCGTCCGCGGCTCTTCTTTGGTGTGTCGGCCGGCAATATGGATTCGATGATCAACCACTACACGGCCAACCGAAAGTTCCGCAACGACGACGCCTACTCGCCAGACGGCCAGATTGGGCGACGGCCCGATCGCGCAACCCTCGCCTACTGCCAGCGGTCGCGCGAGGCGTTTCCTGGGGTGCCTGTCGTGGCCGGTGGCGTCGAGGCGTCACTTCGCCGGATCGCCCACTATGACTACTGGAGCGACACCGTCCGCCGCTCGATTCTGCTCGATGCGAAGGCCGACATTCTGGCCTTCGGGATGGGCGAGCGCACGATTCTCGAGATCGCGCGGAGTCTTGCGGAAGGTCACGGGGTAACGAATCTCCGCGACCTCCGCGGCGTGGCGTATCGGCTCGGCGCGAGTGAGCCGCCGCCGTGCGGACCGGGCCCCTGCTTCACTGATACCGCGGAGCTCCCTGCGTACGAGCGGGTCGTGGCCGACAAGTTCGCCTTCTGCGAGATGACGAAGATCTCACACCTCGAGACCAACCCGCACAACGCACGCCGGCTCGTGCAGCGGCATGGCCGTGAGGCCGTGGTGGTGAATCCTCCCGCCCTGCCGCTTGGCGAGCAGGAGATGGACGAGGTCTACGGCCTTCCCTTCACGCGGCGGCCGCACCCATCCTACGGCTCGGCCCGCATCCCCGCCTTCGAGGTTGTTGAAACGAGCGTGCAGATCATGCGTGGCTGCTTCGGCGGCTGCACCTTCTGTTCGATCACGGCCCATGAGGGACGGATCATCCAGAGCCGATCCAAGGATTCGATCATCTCTGAAATCAAGCTGCTCTCAAAGCAGCCCGGCTTCAAGGGAACGGTCTCGGATATCGGCGGGCCAACGGCCAACATGTACCAGATGCGGTGCAGTCGGCCGGAGGTGGAAGCGAAGTGCCGGCGGCTGTCGTGTGTCCATCCCACCGTCTGCAAGCTCCTGGGCACAGACCACGGACCGCTCAAGGAGGTGATGCGAGAGGCCCGCAGCGTGGAAGGTGTGAAACGGGTACTTGTGGCCAGCGGCGTGCGGATGGACCTGGCCCGAAAAGACCCCGAATACCTTCAGGAGCTCGCGGCCCATCATGTGGGCGGCCATCTCAAGGTAGCCCCGGAACACACTGATCCCGAGGTCCTGCGGCTCATGAAGAAGCCGTCGGCCGACGACTACGTCGAGTTCGACCGCGAGTTTCGGGCGGCCAGCCAGCGGGTCGGCAAGAAGCAGTACACCGTGCCGTACTTCATCGCCAGCCATCCGGGGAGCGGTGTCGAAGAGATGATCGATCTGGCCGTGTTCCTCAAGCGGAATAGCTACAAGCCCGACCAGGTGCAGGACTTCATCCCGAGCCCGTTCGATATCGCGGCCTGCATGTATCACACCGGCCTCGACCCGATGACGATGCAGCCCGTGAAGATCGTCAAAGGGCTTCGGGACCGCCGCATGCAGCGGGCCCTCCTTCAATTCTTCAAGCCGGAAAACTGGTTCGAGGTCCACAAGGCTCTTCTCGAGGCAGGCCGCCAGGATTTGATCGGAACAGGCTGTGATTGCCTGATTCCCGACCGGCCACCGAAGGAAGCGCTCGACCACAAACGTCGGGACGCGACGCGGGCGTTCACGGAACAGACCAGCGGTGACCACATCCGCGGAGAGCGGCGTCCACGGCCTCGCAAAAGTGTCGGGTATCGACCCAAACGCGGCGAAGGGTAGCTACGGGCTGCGCGGAGCCGGTGCCGCGTACACTTTCCTTCGGTTCGGTGTGCGTCGCGGGAGGCTCTCTGTCATGGGAATGCTGCGAGTTGTCATCGTTTCCATGATCGCGGTCGCTGCCGTCGCGATTGGCTCCCCGGCGGCCCACGCTGTGAGCCCGCAGAATCCCTACCGCAGCTTCAATCTCTCAGGAGTCAACTACGGCTCTATGCAGTGGGAGCGGGCGCAGCAACAGGGGAAGCGGAGCAGGCCCACTTCCACCACGCCTGGCCGAACCTCCTCGCGAAGCGGC
>CAYZHH010000387.1:0-2631 GCA_964478275.1 uncultured Candidatus Kuenenia sp. | reverse complement strand
CATGCTCGCCCGAAACAAATGGCCAAGAGTCGGCGCGGCGATCTGCCGGCGGCTACCAGCTTGCTTTCGCTCTCTCAGGAAGAGCGGGCCGGTAAGCCGGATCGAGGCATCTTTGACGAGCGGTTCCAGGGCGGCTCGCTTGGGAAGGGCGTTTGCGGCGATGGTCGCGCGGATCGGCGGTATCGTATCCCGAATGACGTTGAAACGCACCCGATCCGGCCCGAGGCCGTCGAAACGACCCGCGTCCACCAGCGATCGCGCGACATCGTTCAAGGCAAGCAGGGCCGCTGGCCCGATGGCCGTCACATCGACATGGAAACGGAGCCCTGGCACGGCTTTCACTGGCACCGGGTATTCCGGCGAGATCACAATTGGCCGGGGGGCATCCCGGCTCCCGCCAGCCTGGCCAACCGCATCGGGCTCGAACGCCTTGCCGTAACCACATGCCGTCATATGCGGGCAGCCGCGGCAGTATTGCCATGTGGTGTGCCATGTCTCCCGTGGCTGAAGACACGTGGCGGCACGAAATCGAAGGGCCACAATGCCACGAATGGCCGGCCCCATCCATGGAACGAGTCGGCCGGTTGTTCGCAGCTCAAGCAGGAACCGGTGTTGCTCGATCACGAGCGGTCCCGGAGGCGTTGTGGCGGTGGTGGGACTGCGTGCCGGAGCACTTTCAGCTGCATGCGTCATGTCTGCGTCCACGGTCGTCGGGCAATCCCAAAAACGATGAGTCTATCCAGTGATTAAGGCCCACATGACCGTATCCGATCCGTTGGACGGGTCAATCCGCGACCAGAGCCGTCACACTTTTTCACGGGAGACGTAGGAAGAGGTAAATGCGTCAGACCTCCAAGGGATCACGAATCATGAGCCGCCGCGTCTCGAAAAACCTAAACGAAGTCGCCTTGTTTCTCCTCTGCTGCGGCGGCTTGACCGCGTGTCTTTACACGTTTTTCGCCAATCCATTGAACGAAACCTCCCTAATGCAGCGGCGGGTCGAAGCGTTGCGGCCCGTGAGCCAGCCGGCGGAGGCCGATGGACTTACTGCCCTGCTGGCCCGTAGCTGGGTGTCGGCCGACGCCCGCAACCAGGCGGCGCTCACGTTCTGCATGTCCGAGATCAACGCCATCATCGACCGCGAGTTCACAGGGCTCTATTTCACGGCCGAGGAGGCTGCTAAGGAGGCGGCCACCTATACGAACTGTGTGCGGCTGATTGCGATTCTTGCGTCGGACTCAGTACGCGGAAGATCCGACGCCCACGACTGGGTGCGAAGGAAGATTGATTCGCGGCTTGCACCACGGATCACGGCGTGCAATCGAGATATTCAAGCTTCAGTCGAGCGTTTCGATCGGGAGTTGGCTGCGAGTACCCTCAGGATGGCGACCGAGGTCGCTGCCATCGGGGCGACGGGCCGTGAGGGTTCCGTGCCGGGCTCCACTACAGAAGAGCTCGAAAAGCTCTCCCTGAATGCCGCCCTGAAAAAGCTGGGCTACCACGGCGCGATCCTCACGCCCGTGATCGCCATCGATGTCTACACCCTGCTGCACACGCGGATCGCGCAGTGGCTGATCACAAAGATCATCGACTTGGGCAAGTGGATTTTCGCCCGGCCGATGGCGGCAGCGGCGGCAGAAGTCACGCTCGTGGCAGCAGACGGTCCGCTGCCAATCGGCGACATTATCGCGCTCGTCGGAGCAGCCTGGACGGCGTACGACATCTACTCGCTTCGCCATAAGTTTGAGACGGAACTGACCACCTCTATCAGGGACAGCCTGCCGGAGGCGCGAAAAGCGATCCACCGGGAGGTCTCTGAGGGCCTGCGGAAGCGTGTGGTGTCACACGCCGAGCTTCAGGCCCGTATTCATGACGAGACCGCCAAGTTACTGCTGCCGTAACACCCATGACCTCGAGGAAGCCATCCATGACCACCATTCGCCTTTCGCTCATCGTTTGTCTCGCCACCGCCCTGGTGCCGACCAGGATTGCTGCCGGTTCTCCAGCGACCGTGGTCATGCGGGAGGTCCTGGAGCGGGCATGCATCGTCAGTGGTCGAGAGGGCCTCGAGCGGGCCGCCCGAGAAACCGCGGAACACGCGATTGCTGGAGCGGTTCGGCGGCAGGGGCCGGCGGCGGCAAATGCTGTCTCGCACGGCGGTCTCGAACTCCTCGAGGCGACCGCCCGTCACGGCGATGATGTCCTACGGCTCGCCAAGGGTGCTGGGCCGATGGGACAGCGGGCGTTGGCCCTCGAGGCTGATCGCTTGCTTCCGCTCGCGCGGCGGTATGGTCCGGTCGTGCTCGACCTCGAAGCCAGGGCTCCTGGTCTCGGTGGCAGAGCCTTCCAGGCCTTTGGCGATGACATCGGGAGTGCCTTGGCCAGGAACGCACCAACCCAGGATCTTCCACGGCTCGTGCTCGCCGCCGAACGTGCCGTCTCTCCCGCCACGCGCGCGCTTCTCTGGCAGGGCTATCAGAGGGGGGGCAGCGAGTTTCTCCAGCGGATCGATTGGAAAGTTGTGATGGCCGTAGGTGTGTCGGCGGCAGTGATCGACGCAGCCCACCGGACGACCGCCCCGCACGCGGCAGCTGCACAGGCGATCCGAGAGAACCCCGAAATCGCCAAGGA
>CAYZHH010000386.1:1414-2639 GCA_964478275.1 uncultured Candidatus Kuenenia sp. | reverse complement strand
GTGCCCGCTGGCACACCCTTGTTCGGCATCCCACGAAGCCGCGGCTAGCCGGCGGATCAGTGATCGAAGCTCGTCTGCCGCGAGCATCCCTGCAACATTGGCGACGGCCAGGTTCTCCGGCACGAGAAGCCGGCTGTCCTGCTCACTCAGGAGGCCGCAGTAGCCCAAGAGCGCTCCGCCCGGCCGCCGCCGACGGATGTGCGCGGCGAGATGCCAGGGGGGAAGGATACAGTCACCATCGACGAACAGCAGGTAGCGTCCTCGGGCCAGTCGTGCGGCGTTGTTTCGAACCCTCGCCAGGCGGAAACCCTCGTGGGGTTGGGTCGTGAACCGTACAGGGATGTCGGTGTGCGCTGCGAATGCCGCCACCACGTCGGCGGTGCCATCCTCCGAGCCGTCATCGGCCACGACCACCTCGAAGGTGCGTGGCACATTTCGCTGGACAGCGATCGATTCGAGCACGAGCGCCAGGTGCCGCGGCCGGCGGAATGTGGTGACGAGGATCGACGTATCGATCGCAATACCGGGCGTCGGCCGCGTGGTCATCGGGAGTGTTCCTCGGCCAACACGTCGTCATTCAGGAGCCGTTCGAGGGCATCGGCGCACCCAAGCGGTTCGAGAGCCACCTCGATCGCACCAAGTGAAAGCTCGCCGAGCCGAGGTGCGCGGATCCTGACAAGATCCTTGAGCGTCGTCAGGAGCATCGTGGCACCCAGCGCTTCAGCCCAGCGGGCGACCTCGTCCAGATCGGCTGCTGTGTACGCGTGGTGGTCGGCGAAGCTCCGAAATCCGACGAGATCAATCCCGATGTCGACGAGCGTGCGGCGGAACGCCGCCGGGTTGCCGATCCCACAGAAGGCGGCCACCGGTTGCCCGCGAATCGTCTCGAGTGGTTCTCGCGTACCGCTGCTCGAGCGGACCGCGACGGGGCGATGTTCGGTTTCGAGCCATACGCGGGGCGGAGAGCCTCGTCGGGCGCGGGTGACCGCGGCGCGTATCTCTTCGCGTGCCGCCGGCGCGATGCTGGTCGCCCGAGTGAGGACAATCGCATCGGCGCGGATGAGCCCGCCGACTGATTCCCGGAGGAGCCCGCGCGGAAGGAGGTGCCCGCAGCCGAACGGGTCGCTTGCGTCGATCGCAACGAGGTCGAGGTCGCGATGCAAGCGGCGGTGCTGGAAGCCATCGTCGAGCACGACGATGTCGGCGCCCATGCGGGCAGCGGCTC
>CAYZHH010000386.1:0-1404 GCA_964478275.1 uncultured Candidatus Kuenenia sp. | reverse complement strand
CTCGTGCGGCGGAACCGCGGTCACGGTTCGCGATGTGGGGAACGCCCGGCAGCAGGATCGCAAGCTCCGCCGCTTCGTCGCTCGTCTCGCCCGGACGAGCCGCATAGCCACGGCTGACGATGGCGGGACGGCGACCCACACTGGCAAGCTGCCGGCATATCCAGGCAACGAGTGGCGTCTTTCCAGTGCCTCCCGCCGTAATGTTTCCCACCGAGATAACCGGAAGGGGCGCACGGTGTCGCGGAAGCAGGCCGTGATCGTGGAGGCGATTGCGGCCGGCCATGATGAGGCCATAAGGCCCTGCCAGTGCCGCCAGGAGCGATCTGGCAGCTGCTGGGCCGAGGCCGGCTGCGGACCCGTCGGCAAGGCGTCTGAAGGTTTCTGGATCGGGAAGGATCGACATATACAGCCGACTTTCGTGGCAGTGTCTTCGGGCCATCATGCACCATAGAAGCGGCATTCGTGTGGCGTCAATGAGGCGAGCCCAGGGTGTTCGCTGCCGATATACTGAGGAGAGGATTCGTGGGCCGCGATTTTTGCGGTCTGCCAAGGATGTTCTATATGGCCTCGGTATCCGACCGCACGACCGATCCACTGTCCGTAGCTCCTTGGGGCAGGGCGGCCACTCAGGATTCAAAATCCGAGCAATACCTGGCCCGGCGTTTTGCCGCTGCCAGCGCCGAGCTGAAGGCTACGGCCTTGGCGACGTTTCTGCTGGGAGTCGCGTTGGCCACCCTGGGCTGGTTTCTTCTCGGAGTTTTGATCGAGCACTGGCTCGTGCCGGGGGGGCTTGCAGCCTGGGCGCGTTGGATGTGGTTCCTGATCGCCGCAGTGGCAGGCCTGGTGGCGGCGGTTGTGTGGCTCGTGCCGCTCATTCGCTACCGCGTGAATCTTGTGTATGCCGCCCGTGAGATCGAGCGTGGTCATGCCGACCTCCACAATGACCTCGTCAATGCGGTCCTCGTTTGCGATCGGGCCAATGGAGCCGCTGAGCCCGTCGTCAAGAGCCTCCGCCGCCGAGCTGCTCGCAGGCTCTCGAAAGTGCCTGACGATGGGGTGGTCGATCGGACGCCGGCGGTCTGGCTCGCCTGGACGCTCTCGTTGCTGGTCTGCCTCACTGTGGTTTATGCCGTCATCGCGCCCAAGAGTGTGGTGGTGTCGGCCTCGCGGCTCGTCGCACCCTGGACGGCCGTCGCAGCACCGGCGCGGGTTCGCATCGAGCGGCCCCGACTGACGTGGCGGATTCCGGGTGAGGAAGCCAGGCCGTCGGAACCACACCACCTCCTTGCCATCGTGGCCGGGAAGGCGGAGCTCGTGCGCGGGCGACAGCTCGTTGTCTCGGCAGTGATCGACGGGCTCGAGGGGGATGAGCGACCTCTTCTGATCGTCACGCCCCTTCGCGAT
>CAYZHH010000385.1:0-2639 GCA_964478275.1 uncultured Candidatus Kuenenia sp. | reverse complement strand
ACGATGACCACGACCGTTCTGGATTACTGCACCAGGCGAGAGGAGGCCTCAGTCGACGATCGCCGGCTCGGTGTCAGCGGCGCCAGCGGAGGATGGTCTCGAAGAGCCACTTCACACGCGGGGTGAGCCGGGTGCGATTGAAGGCGTCGCCCGCTTTCTTGATGATCTCGGCCTGCGTGGGATACGGGTGGATGACGCCGGCCAACGACTTCAGGCCGATGCCGGCCGTCATCGCCAGGGTGAGCTCCGAGATCGACTCCCCAGCATGCCGCGACACGAGGGTGGCGCCGAGAATCCGGTCAGTCCCCTTGCGGACATGCACCTCCAAAAAACCCGCCGTCTCGTCGTCGAGCGCGGCGCGATCGACGTTCGCAAGATCGATGGCCACCGTGTCGATCGCGATGCCCCGCTCGTCGGCCTCCCGCGGCGTCATCCCGACATGCGCCACTTCCGGATCGGTGTACGTACACCACGGAATCACGAGCCGGCTGGCCCGCTTCCGACCGAAGAACAGAGCGTTTTGAATCACGATCCGCGCCATCGCGTCGGCGGCGTGAGTGAACTTGTACCGCGAGCAGACGTCACCGGCTGAGAAAATCCGTCGATTGGTCGTCTGGAGACCGTCGCTTACCGTGACGCCACTTCGGTCGAACGCGACACCGGCCGCCTCGAGCCCAAGGCCCTCGACATTCGGCGTCCGGCCGGCCCCCACGAGGATCTCGTCCACCGTCAGGTCATAGTGCTCGCCATGCGAGTCGACATGCAGATGCTTGCCGTCGGCGTTCTTGTCGACCGCGAGGGCCTTGCCGCAGCACAGCAGGCGAACGCCGTCGGCCAGGAGCGCCCGCCGAACCACCTCTGACGCCCGAGGGCTCTCGTTGGGCATGACGCCATGCATCGCTTCGATGAGGAACACCTCACTGCCGAACCGCGCGAAGGCTTGCGCGAGCTCACATCCGATCGGCCCCGCGCCGATCACGGCGAGCCGGCGAGGGAGGTGCGTGAGGCTGAAAACCGTCTCGTTGGTGAGGTATCCAGCCTCTTCCAAACCGGAAATCGGTGGGGCTTTTGCCCGGGCGCCAGTGGCAATGCACGCCCGCGCGAAGCGGAGCGCGTGGCCTGCGACCTCGACTGTGTCGGGGCCGGTGAAGCGGCCGCCCCCGAGGTAGACATCAATGCCCAGCCCCCGAAACCGCGCCGCGGAATCATGCGGACTGATGTCGGCACGAAGCCGTCGCATCCGCTCCATGACGACCGGGAAATCGACCTGCGTGCCCGCCGGCACGTTCACACCAAACGCCGCAGCATCGCGGACTTCGGCCGCGGCCCGCGCCGCGCGGATGAGCGCCTTGGACGGCACGCAGCCGACGTTGAGGCAATCGCCCCCCATAAGGCGGCGTTCGATGAGCGCCACCTTCGCCCCCAGCCCGGCGGCACCGGCCGCGGCCACCAGGCCGGCCGTCCCGCCCCCGATCACGACAAGGTTGTACCGGCCGCTCGGCACCGGATTGATCCAGTCCTGGGGATGCACATTCCCAAGGAGCTTTTCGTTGTGCTCGTCAAACGGCTGGACCTCTGGCCAGGCTCCCGTGTCACTCGCCATGCGTTTCCCTCGCGGTTGGGTCAGTGGTCAAACGTGCAAAGAGTGTTGTCGAGACCAGCCGTGGTGTCTGTGAGCCACGGCACGCTCACGAAGAGTATCGCTGCGCCAGCAAGTGTTGGCGCAGCGACGGCGGACGTGCCGGAAGCTGCGGCAATCGTTGAAGGGAGGGGGGATTGGGAGGCCTGCCAGAGCATTCGGCGCAGGCAAAGTGTGCCAGGGTTCACAGACCCGCACAGCTTGTTTGTCGATACATATTCCCGCGGAGCTCGTGACGGCACCATGGATGAACCGCGCGTCGCCCGACGCCCGTCACGGTCCTCCCCTCGTCGTTCCGTGCCAGCAGAAAGGAATCGCCTGATGCGTGTCCATCGAAATGTCATTGTGCTCGGGGTGGCCGTCGCCACCGTCGCCGTGAGTCTTTCCGCGGTGCCCGCCGTGGCCGGGCCGGTCGTGACGGTCGGTGCGAACGTGCCTGCGAACCATCGCGTGGCTATCGACGCGATCGATCACACCGCGTGGAACACGCTGCTTGGCCGGTACGTCGATGCCAATGGCATGGTCGACTATCGCACATGGAAGGCCGCGGGGGCGGATCAGCAGGCGCTTGATGCGTATCTCGTCCATCTGTCTCAGGCCAGCCTCTCGCAGCCATCGAGCCGCGAGGCGCAGCTTGCCTTCTGGATCAACGCCTACAACGCCGTCACCGCGAAGGGAATCCTCCGCGAGTATCCCACGACAAGCATTCGCAACCACACGGCGAAGCTCTTCGGCTACAACATCTGGAAGGATCTCCAGCTCATCGTCGATGGGAAGCAGTATTCGCTGGAGCAGATCGAGCACGAGATTCTCCGGAAGATGGGGGAGCCGCGAATTCACTTCGCGATCGTCTGTGCCTCCATCGGCTGCCCGCGGCTCCTCAACGAGGCGTACGCCGCCGCGAGGCTGGAAGACCAGCTCGCCGCCAACACGCGAGCGTTCTTCGCCGATCGCACGAAGTTCCAGTACGACGCTGCCAAGGGAACGATCGCCGTGTCAC
>CAYZHH010000384.1:0-2676 GCA_964478275.1 uncultured Candidatus Kuenenia sp. | reverse complement strand
CGGGTTGTGTGCGTCGCCATTGATGCGGACCGGGAGCCGGCCACCTGCCGTTCGTTTGGCGTTCACGCATTCCCGACAGCCATCGTCCTCGATCGAGAACGGCGGGAGAGCTTTCGGGCCGCCGGGGCCGATGCCCGGGTAGGCCTGGCCGTCGCCCTCGAGTCGGCCCTCGATGAAACACCCCGTCGCATTGCCGGCCAACCGGTCGACACGAGCCGATAGCCGCGACCATGAGCTAGGATGTTGAATCATGGCTTCGTCAGCTCCCCCCCCTCCCGGTAAGGATGCGCTCCACACGTACCCGTGGTGGAGCCCCCGATTTTGGCACGGCATGCCCATGGGCGTGTGGTGGAAGCTGGTCACCGAACACCGTGGCAAGATCGGGCTCACGAAACTCGGGCTCGCAGCCACGATCTCCACCGCCGCGGCATTCAATTCGTTGGCTGGGCCACTCAGCGAGGCACGATTTCGCCGTCGCCTCCGACAGCCCCCTGCAACACCGCCGCCCGTTTTCATCGTGGGGCACTGGAGGAGCGGCACCACGCTCCTGCACGAGCTCATGATGCTCGACAAGCGGTTCTGCTGTCCTACGACCTACCAGTGCTTCGCGCCCGGCCATTTCCTTTTGACCGAGACGGTTTTCACGCGGGCGCTGTCGTGGATCATGCCGTCCAAGCGGCCGATGGACAACGTGGAAGCAGGCTGGTCGCGGCCTCAGGAGGACGAGTTCGCACTGGCCAACATGGGCGCGCCTTCGCCCTACCGTCGCATGGCCTTCCCAGCCTCGAGCGCGGCCACACCGGTGGCCCTCGACCTTGCGAAACTACCGGCGGCTGACCTGGCGCGGTGGAAGGCCGCGATGCGTCGATTCCTCGTCCGCCTCGCGGTGCGGGACCCGCGTCGACCGGTCCTCAAGAGCCCGCCGCATACCGCGCGGATCGGCATCCTCGCGGAGATGTTTCCCGGGGCTCGGTTCCTCCACGTCGTCCGCGATCCGTTCGTGGTATTCCCTTCGACGGTCCGTCTTTGGCGATCACTCGATGCGGTGCAGGGGCTCCAAGTGGACGATGGCCAGCGGCTCGAGGAGTACGTATTCACCTGCTTCGAGGAGATGTATGCGGCCTTCGAGCGAGACCGACCGAAGCTCGCTCACGGGCAGCTTCACGAGGTGCGGTACGAAGATCTCGTCAGCGATCCCGTGGGCCGGTTGGCTGAGGCTTATGAGGCCCTTGGCCTTGGCGATTTCGCTGCCACGAAGCCCGCCTTCGACGAGCACGCCCGCTCGCGGCAGATGACGAAGTACCGCACCAATACGTACCAGCATGACCCACGTATCGTATCGGAGATAATCCGCCGCTGGCAGCCGTTCCTCGACCGCTACGGCTACCGCCCGCCCGAGGTCGCCGGCGGCTGAGCGTTCCGCTGGTGCTGAAGGAGTCGGATGCGAGGATCGGCCTGGAGGTCTTTGGCCTCCTCGGCATACTCCTGAGGCGTCATCCTGATCCGCCGCTCGAACCGGCGGCGGGCGAGAAGCCACTGGGCAATGGCGAGCATCGCCGCCGCCGCTGCGAGCCACATCACGGCATTCCAGGCAGCCTGCCCTACAGCAGCGGTCTCAGTGGGTGCCGAAAGGAGCCCTGCCAATGGCCGGACTGCAATCGCCGCCACCCCGACGAGCGCGACAAGTGCCGCGGCGTGCCCGAGGATGCCCATGAGCGTGTCGTACGAGATGATCCGCCGGAGGCCCGCCAGGAGACTGATTCGTTGGGGATCCATGGCCGCTCGGCCGGGTTGAAACGATAGGCCATCACATGCCATGCGTACGGCCAGCCCTGCGGCGGCGGAAGCGGCCACGAGACCGAGCGTAGGCATCACCACGGCAAGCGAGACCGGCGATGCAGCCCCACCAAGCATCGCGGAGGCTGCGGCGTCCCGAAACGCGTCTGCTGCGGCCGGGATGGTGGCCCGTGCCCAGGCGGGCGCGAGGAGGAGCGCCATTCCAGCCGAAGCCGCCCAGGCAGGCAGCGCGGCGGAAGGCTCCATCCCAGCGCGGCGGGCTTGCTCGCGCCTGCGAGCCGTCGCGGGGATCGTGTGATCGGAGGAGTCGGACATGTTAGGAATCGCCTACGAACTATGGACGGATGTCAACGAGCCCACGATCAAGAGGACCGCTCGCCAGGGCGGCGAACCCATCCGTCCACGTCGTCGCGGCCTGCAGCATCGCGGCCAGCAGGACGAGCGAGGCCGCGGCCTGAAGCAGCCCCGCTCCCGGAGTGAAACGGATACTCCGCAGACAGATCGCTACAGCCACGTGAAACGTGATGACGGCAGCAACCGCTGGAGCCGCGAGGGACCATGCCAGCTCGAGCGCGGCTGCGGGCGTCGACGACACACTTTCGAACAGACCCGTGAATCCATCGCTTGCCACCGCTCCGACAGGGAACCGGCCGACGCTATCCACGAGACCGGCGACGACGGCAAGATGGCCACCCGCTGCGAGAAACCCGCCGACTGCCAGCCAGGCGGCCAGCCGTGCCACGGTGGCCTCGCCGGTCGCCTCATACGGGCTCACTTCGTCGGCCCAGGACAAGCCCGCCACGCCCGCCGCGATTCCCCCTGCCCACGACGCTGCCGCAAAGACGATCGCCACGACGAGCCCGAGCCCAAGACCCACCA
>CAYZHH010000383.1:0-2683 GCA_964478275.1 uncultured Candidatus Kuenenia sp. | reverse complement strand
GGCGGCGGCCGCGTCGGCATCGAGCGAGGTCAGACCACCCAGGACAAGCCCCACGCCTTCGTGCTGGGCGAGCCCGCTGGCGGTTTCCGCAGAGAGCCTCTGGAGATTGGGGAACACGAGCAGGGCCGGGCACGGAGCGAGCGCTCGAGCGGCTTCGGGCGTGATTTCAGACACCCCCGGAAACTCGAGGGCAGCGCCCCACGACGTCTCGCCAAAATGCCGACAGGCCGCGGCGGCCTTGGGCGAAAGCTCGGTGACCGAGGGGAACGTGGCGACGCCGTCGTAGTCGGCCAGGAGCCGCATCGTGGCGGCATTGGGCTCGAGAACATCAGGAAGCTCGAGAAACTCGCAGAAGTGCTGCCGCAGCGCCAGCCACTGCGGATCGCGGGTGAAAAAGAGGAACGCGTCCACAGTGCCCGTCATGCTCGGCAGGTTGGCCTGAGTCACCGCGTGGTGGAACGCCACGATCGTGTCCTCGGCAACGCCTGCGTCGGCGAGTGCGTGGTCGATAGCCTCCGGCTCGTCATGAACCGACGGTTTCTCGAGCTGGAGAGCGACGCGTTCGCGAATCGCAGCGGCGCGAGCTTGGGGTGACTCGGCCGCCCACCCGACAGGGATCGTGGCGATTGATATCACGCCGATGGTTGCGACGAGGACAGCGCGACGCCACGGCATGGAGTGGAGGAGTGGTCGTGAACCCACGGTGAACATCGCTCACTTCCCGGCGGGATCAACAGCAAAAACCATCAGCCGTCGGCCTTCGAGCCGCCACGTGAGGCCGACCGGGCCAAGGATCGCGTTGAAGAGATCCTCACGCGATGCCTTCACGACATCAGCCCGCACGATTTCGCCGGGGGCGATGCCGCGGGCGGCGAGGGATGCGACGTCGAGCTCGAGCTCGAGGTCGAGCTGGCGGGTGATCGCCGCGAGCGCCTGATCGAGCGGCGCCTCGAGCTTCAGGGTGAACTCGTCGCGGACCTTGACCGTGCGGCTGGGCTTCGCCGTTGGGGGCGACCGGGGTTTCGGTCCATTCGCTGCGGCGTGCGCGGCGGCAGCAATCTCGGCGTCGATGGCAATGATCCGGCCGGCTGGCTTGCCGGTTCGTCCGTCCCAGATCACCCGTCGGTCGAAGTGGGCGAGCACGAGATCGAGCCGCTCGGCGAGCGAGAGCCCTGGCAGCTCGGCCGGCGGAAAATGATCGTGTGGAACCGTGTCGATGCCTTCGAGGTCGAGGCCGGCAGAGGCCGCGAGGCTTGTGACGAGGTCGCGCGGCCGCGAAGCCGTGGGCCATGTCCAGGGCGCAGTGGCAACGAGCCGGCGACGAAGGTCGGGCGCTGTTCGCGCGACGCCAAGACGACGGTCGTGGTCGGCGCGGGTCGCGCGACCTGCCACTGCCGTGGGGACGATCCGAATCGTAGACTCGAGCTCGTCCACTGCGGCACCGGCATCGGCTGCGACCCGGTCAAGGATGTCTCGCAGCGGCTCCCCGCGGGCGACGAGCGTGACGGGCAGGTCAGGATTGATCCGTCGGTCGAGGATGACTGGTCGCCCTGCAAGCTCGGTCACGCGTGTCGTCCAGTCGCGAAGCGGAACGCGGGTCCACGAGGCATGCACCGCGGCGTCGAGGCCGGCCACGGTTCGCTCGGCCGATGGTGGTGCCGCCGCCGCGCCGATGGCTGCGACTATCACAAAGGCGGTGACGGCCAGCCGCATTCTTCGGTCTCCGCGGGCTCGGTCGGAACGTCGTTGAGGATACCGCGCCGGCTACCGCGGCACGGCCCAGCCCTTGCTTCGCTCGACCGCGTCTCGCCAGGCAGCCACGAGCCGGGCCCTGGCCTGCGGCGGCATGGCGGGCTCAAACGTCCGCTCGATCTGCCGGGCCGCGGCAACGGACTGGGTGTCACGAAAAAATCCTGTCGCCAGGCCGGCAAGGAGGGCCGCTCCGAGGGATGTCGTTTCCCGCACGGCGGGCCGATCAACGGGGACGCCGAGAATGTCGGCCTGGATCTGCATGAGAAGATCGTTCGCGGTCGCGCCGCCATCGACGCGGAGCCGGCGCAGGGGCGTGCCGGCATCAGCCTGCATGCACTCGACGACGTCGGCGACGGAGAGCGCCATGGCTTCGAGCGCCGCTCGCGCAACATGCCCGCGGTGGGTCGCCCGCGAGAGGCCAATGAGAAGGCCGCGGGCCGTTGGGTCCCAATGGGGGGCGCCGAGCCCGGTGAGCGCCGGCACGATCACGACGCCGCCATTCGACTCGACGCTCCGCGCGAGCGGCTCGATATCGGCGGCGTGATCGATGATGCCCAGGCCGTCCCGCAGCCAGCCCACGAGCGCTCCCGCCACGAAGACGGAGCCTTCGAGGCAGTAGGCCGGCGCGGGCCGATGACCACCGTTGCCGACTGAGCACAGCGGCGTGGTGAGCAGACCGCGGGAGCTTTCGACGATCGACTCACCTGTGGCGAACACAAGAAACGCGCCGGTGCCGTAAGTGGTCTTGGCATCGCCGGGCTTTTGAACCCCCTGGCCGAAGGCAGCGGCCTCTTGGTCGCCCGCGCAGCCGGTAATCGGGATCGCGGCGCCCAGGAGCGTGGGATCGACCACTCCAAAAAATCCGCTCGAAGGCCGCACTTCAGGGAGCATTACCCGCGGCACATCAAAGATGCGACAGAGGTCATCACTC
>CAYZHH010000382.1:0-2684 GCA_964478275.1 uncultured Candidatus Kuenenia sp. | reverse complement strand
GGGAGAACACCGGTGGGACCGCGTTGCCTATCTGGATGGCGATGCGGATTTTCGACGATCTGCCCCCGCTGCTCCTGAATTTCGAGGATCCTGAAGACATGCTCGCCAAGCAGGAAATGGTTGCCGCCGAGCTCCAGAAGCGTGCGACTGCCGCGCAGTCACCGCGGACGGCTGGAAACCCGGCGACCTCAGAAGCCCAGGCCCCGAAGTAAAAAAGCCCGCCACAGGCCTGTCGGCAAAGTCTCGTAAATCGGCATTCTCGCCGTAACTTGCCCAGGTTTCTTGACACGCACAGTCTGGCTGCTAGCTTTGTCAGCCTGACCTGCGTGCGGCATAGCTTGCCTAGTCCCCGTGTTTTATCGGCAAGACTGGGTGAAAATGCCGCCTGTAGGCAAGTTGAGACATCGTCTGCTGCGGTCCGGTGGCCGTCCCGGATCGAGGTTCTATTCGTGACGGCCTCGTGGGCGCAACAACTGCGTTCGCTTTTTTCCTTGGTGGAGGTTTTTTCTTATGAAGCGTTTCCTCGGTTTTGCGTTGGCTATGTTTTTCGCCCTGATGGCCATCGCCCTCGTCGGTGGTGACAACGGTGCGGTTGCTGGTCACGGCTGCCACGGTCGCGAGCGTTGCCATGGTCGCGAGCGTTGCCATGGTCACCGCGAGCGTTGCCACGGCAAGCATCGTCGTTGCCACGGTGAAGTCGCACAGTGCTGCGGCGAAACCAGCGACTGCTCGGGTTGCGCGAGCGGCTGTGCCGGTGGCGACTGCGGTGGTGCGGCTGTGATCGAGTCGGAAGGCGTTCCGACCGAAGCTGCCAAGGCCCCTGCCGAGAGCACCTGATCGGTGACTCATTTTCAGAGTCACTGGCCACAAGCCAACCGACCCTGAAGAAGCATGAGCATGAATGCCTGGGCCTCCCGCAAGGGAGGCCCAGGTTTTTTTATGGGTAGCCTTACGGCCGGCCCCGCCGCAATGGGATGAATGAGCCCTACTCTGTCGCCGGCTGTTGCGGCGGGGTCTGTGGGCCGAGGAGCCGTTCCCGGAGACGGCCACGCCTCGGCGGCGGTGTCTCGCCGGCTTCGCCCTTCGCTCGTCGGTCGGCCCGACGACGGGCGACTTCGTCGAGAACGCTCCCGACAATGTCCACCACATCGTCCCCCGTGATCGCCGGTGGCTGCGTGTCGTCAGCCGGGGCCTCCGTGGCCGAGGCTGGAACCACCGGCCGCTCCCCCCGCACCCGCTCCAAGATCTCGGGCACGCGCTCCAAAAGATCCGCCGCCACCTGGGCCGCCGCGTCGCGAATCGAACCGTCGAACACCAAGCGGGGCTCGTCCAGGGTTCCGGCCACGCCCAACGAAATCGTCTTGCCCGCAAGCGCCGCCACCACCGGCCGATCCTGCGGCAAGTCGGCGGGAATCGGCAGCGCGAGTCGAAGATTGAGGGCCCGGTTGTCGAGGCCGACGGTGCCGCTGGACTGCACATCGAGCCGTCGCCCATTGGGGAGCGGCACGCCAAACTCGAGACCCTCATGCGAGACGAGACGGTCAGCGAGACGAAACTTTACAACGGACTCGTCCGCGATCCGAATCGCCGAAGGCCGCAGGAACCCCGCCGGAAGGGATTCGATGAGGTCAGCGACGAGCGGCCCCGGGCCCAGGACCACTTCGTGCATGGAGAGCGTGCCCGAGACGGTGCCACCACCGGGATCGCCGACCGGGAACCGCGCACGCGCGAGCGACAACGAGAACCGGCCGCTCGTCCGCGTGGCATCGGCCAGGATCGGCGCGATGTATGCGAGCACGCCCGAGGCCACCGGAGGATCCATTCGCGCGTCGGCCAGCAACTGCACGGGATCGATGATCCACTCACTGTAGCCATCCGTCGTCGGAGCCAGCGTGGCACGGATCGTAATCGGATCGCTGACCCAGGTCTCGGCAGCCCACGGGGCTGTGATTCGAACAATTGCGTCCTCCACCTCGAGCCGAATGTGTGCGGCGGCACGACGACGACGGGGCGATCCTGCCGCGATCTGTGCGTCGTCTTGTCGAATGAGACGCTCGATATTCATGACGTGGTCTTTATCAAACGCCACATCCACCGTCGGGTGTTCCATCACGACGCGGCCGAGATCGCCTCCGGAAAGGAGCATCGCAAGGAGCCCGTGTTCGCCCTCGATGCGAAGAATGCCCACCGGCGATGGGCTGCCGTCGGCCGGCATGACCTTGATCCCTTCGAGCACGATCGGCCCGGTCCAGCCCACCCGCACCCGATCGAACGAGACCGTGGCGTCGAGGTCTGGCACCAGGCTGGCCACGATCCCGCTGAGCCGCTCAGAGTTCGAAAGCCACCAGGGCACCGCGACGCTGCTGATCGCCACGACGATGACGACGACCGCGATCGTCGATCGCACCAATTTCGAGAGCCAGCGACGGCGGGGGAGAGGAGCAGGCTTCGGAGATAGAGCGGGGGCGGTCACGGCCATGGATCGACAACCTGGAAGGAAGGCGTTTCGGCACCGAAACAGAGCAAACGGATTCTACGCCATACCAAACCCCCCTTGGGAGGCTGCTGTCCCGTGCTAGGATGGCACGGCATCGCGGGCGTAGCTCAGTTGGTAGAGCGCTAGCTTCCCAAGCTGGATGTCGAGGGTTCGAGTCCCTTCGCCCGCTCTTTGGTTTTTGGCGAAA
>CAYZHH010000381.1:0-2701 GCA_964478275.1 uncultured Candidatus Kuenenia sp. | reverse complement strand
ATGTGGTCGGGCATCGTGACGCCGTCGAGGGCGCGATGAAGCGACTCGCCGACGCTGGCATTTCCGTGTCGCTCTTCATCGACCCATCGCCGTCGCAGATCGATGCGGCGATCGATCTCGGTGCGAATGCCGTCGAACTCCATACGGGCTGCTACGCCAATGAGGACAACGAAAAAAGTCGCGAGGAGCGGCTCGTGGAACTCGCTCGGGCGGGAGTCATGGTCCGGCAGGGCGGGCTCGCGCTGGCGGCCGGCCACGGGCTCACCTATCGGAATGTCGCGCCCGTCGCCTCTCTCGATGGCATGGGCGAGCTCAACATTGGCCACTCCATCGTGTCGCGGGCCGTCCTCATCGGTTTCACCGAGGCTGTCCGCGAGATGAAGCGGCTGATTGAGTCTCGATAGTCAGCGCCGGGGATCGGTGTCGCCCTCCTCCGCGGAGCACATTTCCGCAACGTCACCGGGGGCCGTTCCAGACCGGGGCGAGGAAATTTGCAACGCTCGTCGGGCGCACCCCGATCCCGGCTCGTCTTTTCCTCCGCCGCCGTGATGCTCACCCCACCGGGGCGGCTGAGGCGTAGGAGCCGAGGCAGACGACGCGTTTGCATCGTCTCTCGAGGCTCGCCATCGCACGCCGGACGCGTAAGTCTGTGCGATGGCCTTCGAGCTCCACGAAGAAGACGTAGCCGCGCTCTTCGCCCGATAGCGGGAACGACTCGATCCACGTGAGATTGAGCTTCTGCCGCTTGGGAATCGCGAGGGCATCGGCCAGGCCACCGGGGCGGTGCTCAATCTCAAACATGAGGGACGTTTTGTCTTTTCCGGTGCGGCTGGCATCGGCGTGCCCGATGACAGCGAATCGAGTGGTGTTGTTGGCAACGTCCTCGATGTTCTCAGCCAGCACATCGAGACCGTGGTGCACGCCTGCCTGCCGGCTGGCGATGGCGGCCGCATTCGGGGTCCGCGATGCCATCTCCGCGGCGGCGCTCGTGCTGGTGACTTCGACGAGCCTGGCCGCGGGCAGGTGGCGGGCGAGCCAATTACGGCACTGCGACAGCGCTTGGGGCCGGCTGTAGACCTCACGGATAGCCGAGCGGTCGCAGGATGCAAGCAGCGTGTGATGAATTCGAAGCGGCACCTCGGCGCAGATCTTGACCGGCAGCCGTGCGAAGTTGTCGAGCGTATCGGCAATCCGACCGTCGGTTGAGTTCTCGAGTGGGACGACGCCGAAGTCAGAATGGCCTGCGCACACCTCCTCGAAGGCCGCCGAGATGCTCGCGACAGGGACAAAATCGACTGAGCCACCGAAGCGGTGCAGCGCGGCGAGATGGCTGTACGTCCAGGAAGGGCCGAGGTGTGCTACGCGAAGATGCTGCTCGATGGCACGAGACCCGGAGATGAGCTCGCGGAATATCGCCTTGAGGCTGTCGCTCGAGAGCGGACCGGCATTGGAGGCGGCCACACGCTCGAGGACCGTTTCCTCTCGGGAGGGATCGTAGGTCTGCTGGCCCGATGTCTGCTTGAGGTGCCCGATGTCGCGAGCCACTTCGGCCCGCTCGTTCATGAGGCCCACAAGCTGGCGATCAATTCGATCGATGTCGGCCCGCAGCGAGGCCAGACCAGTCTTCCCATCGTCTGCAGTTTTTCGGGGGGAACGTGGCTTGGCCATGGGAGCAAATTCACCAGGGAAGGGCGGCCAAAATGGCAGGCTGGCTGCCGTCACGTCGGGTGGTTCCGGGGCACGCCGCAGGCCCCGGCCAGGAACTGACCAACTGTACCCACGCCGCCAGAGCCCTCAAGCGGGTGGTTTCGAAGGATTTTTCATTCGACGGGCTCGCACCGGTCCCCGCAGGTTTCGCCCTCCCCGAGTTGGCACGGCCTTTGCTCCTACCAGGCCATCATGACGGCGGCCGCAGAAAGTGGCGGCGCCGTCACGGATTCACGGTCGCGACTGGCGCGAGGCAACGAAGCACGGGAAGGGTACTTTCGACATGGCAACCAAGCAGGGCGAAAAGATCATCGGCATCGATCTGGGCACGACCAACTCGGTCGTGGCCGTCATGGAGGGCAAGGAGCCCAAGGTGATCGCGAACAAGGACGGCAATCGCCTTACTCCGAGCGTCGTGGCCTTCAACGACAAAGGGGAGACCCTTGTTGGTGACCATGCCCGCCGGCAGGCAGTGACCAACCCGAGGCGGACGATCTACTCCATCAAGCGGTTCATGGGCCGCCGCCACAACGAAGTGGCCTCGGAAGAGAAGATGGTGCCCTACGAAGTTGTCGGCGGGCCCGGCGACTACGTGAAGGTCCGCGCCGGCGACAAGGAGCTCACACCGCCCGAAATCTCCGCGCAGATCCTCCGCCGGCTCAAGGAGGCAGCCGAGAGCTACCTCGGTCACAAGGTCAACAAGGCCGTGATCACGGTCCCTGCCTACTTCAACGACGCCCAGCGGCAGGCCACGAAGGACGCGGGCCAGATCGCCGGCCTCGAGGTGATGCGACTCGTCAACGAACCGACCGCTGCCGCGATGGCCTACGGCCTCGACAAGAAGAAGGACGAGAAGATCGTCGTGTTTGACCTTGGCGGTGGCACGTTCGACGTGTCGGTCCTCGACGTGTCGAAGGACGGCGTCTTTCAAGTGATCAGCACCAATGGCGATACCCATCTCGGTGGTGACGACTTCGATCAGGTTCTCATCAAC
>CAYZHH010000380.1:373-2709 GCA_964478275.1 uncultured Candidatus Kuenenia sp. | reverse complement strand
TCGCGGAACCATCGCGGAACTGTTCCGCGGCCGGATCGCGGCGACCGCTTCGCGGTTTACGCGCCACGGCGGGCCTCCACGAGCCGCGGAAGGTCACGGACAACCTCGACCAGAAACCAATTCGGCAATTGGGAATCGCCGTCGTCGGTGACGACCATCTGCGCGATCTCGAGGGTGATGACCGCGAGATCACGAATCATGGCCTTGCCACCGACAGCGAGCTCCTGGGCGTTGCCCGACAGGTTCTCTCGTTCGTGCGGAAGGTTCTTGATGAGATGAGCCCGAAACGACTGGGCCAGGAAGTAGAGCACGTCTCGCTCGGCTGGCGCCGCGGGCCACGGCTCATCACCCGCGAGAATCGCATGGAGTGTGAAGCGACAATGAATCTGTCGCACGAAGGCCTTGAACTGGGCGGCGTGCGTGGGCGTGAGGCAGCCGAAGGCGAGCATCTCGAGCCGTTCCTGTGAGGGCTCGGTGCCAAAACCGTGCAGCGAGTCGGAGAGCATGTGCCACGAACGAGGCGTGGAGAATGGCTTCCTCGTGTTTGGGGGGGCTGGCTCCAGAGATGATCGGGGCGAGCCTGGATGTATTCGAGCACCCAGGGGTGGATGTTGCTGCGTCCTGCCCACGCGAGCCAGTCGCGGTGCGACACGCAGAGATGGACGTGTATCATCCGGTTGAGGAGTGCCGACGACATTGGCTTAACGATCGCCGAGTCTTGGGCGCGGTTGCCGGCACCAATCACGACCGAACCCTCCGGAAGCTCGTAGTCGCCGACCCGTCGTTCGTAGATGAGGCTGTAAAACGCCTCCTGAACTTCGTGGCTGCAGGCGTTGAGCTCGTCGAGGAAGAGGCACTATGGAGTCTCGCGGGCGATCATCGTCGGCGGGCAGAAACGGCTCTTACCATCCACGATCTGCGGCACGCCGAGGAGATCCTCGGGCGCGAGTTGGCTTCCCAGGAGGGACACGCAAGGCAGCCCCACACTCCTGCACGATCGCGGATTTGCCGATACGCGGTGCCCCCCAGATGAACACCGGCCGAACGACAGCGACGTTCAACAGAAAGTCGGCAAGCTCTTGCTGCGAGAGTGTGATCTGTGAATTCACGCGATCGATGAACCCTGGGCTGTGTCGGAACACATGCGGCGAATGCTTGCGACTGAGATCGTAGAGCGAACCGCAAGACTCGCGATACCTCTACGGCTTCACGCCCAAGGGTGTTTCACGAACCGCTTGCTCGGTGACGGCTACGGTGAGAGTCATGCCGAGAGCGGACGCCGTATCCGCGATTGAATGCGGGAATCGAGTTCGTCCAGCGAGACGACCCGTCCTGCTTCCAGGCCGGCGATGCCCTGGCGCACGGCGGCCTGATCGGCATTCCGCTCGACCTGGTCAAGCGTCGCCTTCTCCACAAGAAAGTAGACCTCGTGGGTCTCGTCGTCCTCGACTGAATTCTCTTCCCGCCGTGAAACACGCCGTCGTGTCAGGCGTAGAGGCGGTAGACTTTTGCCGGCCACGTGGGCTGAGGGGCTGGCTGGATCGGCCCCCTTCACCGCCCCTTCATAACCCACGCTTCTGCTGCGAACCCTTTCATGCCACTCGACATTCGCTACGTTCGGTCGCTCAGTGCTGTGATCGAGCCAGCGGTCGCGTTTCTCTCGCGTTCAGTCGACCTCTTTGAGCGACAGCGAGTGGTTGTGCCGACCGCGGGGGCAAAGGCGTGGCTCGAGGCCAAACTCGCGGAGCGGCTGGGAGCGAGAAAAGGGACCGACGGCACATCTTTTGGTGACGGCATCGTCGCGAACGTTGACTTCTCGTACCCGGGGGCGATCGTGGAAATGCTCCAGCCGGAGCGGGGTGGCGAGCCCGATCCCTGGTCTTTCGACCGGCTCACGTTCGCGGTGCTCGAGGTCATCACCAGGTCCGAATCGTTGGCACTTGATATTCCGTTCGACCTCACAAGCGAGCCACTGCTCGTGGCCCGGCGGATCGCTGGGCTCTTCGACGGTTACCACGTCCGCCGTCCAGCGATGATTCTCGAATGGGATCGAGACAAAACGAATCGCGTGTTGAGTCCGACGGCCAACGACGAGGTCAAGGACGGGCATCCTATTCCTGACGCCCTCCGCGACGAGGACCACTGGCAGTTCGAAGTTTGGCGGGCCGTCCGCCGGCTGATCAACCAGCCCTCACCTCCGGCGCGGATGAAACCGGATCCCACGCGGACGACAGAGCACCTGCTCGTCGCCGGCCTGCAATCGCTCTCGCTGCACCAGCTCCGGTGTCTCGACCGGCTCGGCCAGACCGCCGACGTTGCGGCCCTGCTGATTCACT
>CAYZHH010000380.1:0-363 GCA_964478275.1 uncultured Candidatus Kuenenia sp. | reverse complement strand
CCGTCGCCAGGCCTCCACGGCCGCTGGTCCGCCTTGTTGCCAAAAGCCTCGCCCGGCGTGCCGCCCCGGCGCAGGCAGGATCCCGATCTTCCCGATGGTGTCGATCAGATGGTGGCCACCTGGTTGTCGGGCAGCCACGACCTTCAGGAACTGCTCGCCTCACAGGCCATCGAAGCAACGCCCCCGGCCGCGGGCGAAGGAGGCACTGCGAACACCCTGCTCGGAAGGATGCAGCACACGGTCGCTCGCGGGTGCGAGGCCGAGCCGGCCGATCATGATCTCGGAAGCGATCAGTCGGTCGTCATCCACCGCTGCCACAGCCTCTCGCGGCAGGCCGAGGTGCTCCACGACGCGCTTCTTCAT
>CAYZHH010000379.1:0-2728 GCA_964478275.1 uncultured Candidatus Kuenenia sp. | reverse complement strand
ATGCCCCGCCGAGCGTGTAGTTGGAGGTGCGACCGCCGGCCGGAGGGGCGGCAAGGCCGCCGGGGCCCTGGCTGGCAATCGTGTTCGGCACGGCGAACCAATGCGATTCGCTGAAGCTGCCCCGGCCATAGGCGTACGTAACAACGGCCCGGGTGGAGCTCAATCTAACCAATCCCCTTCGGCGAGCCGCTCGGGGGCATAGGTCTCGGTGACATAGCTGATGTTTTTGGAGATGAGGGCCTCCACCTCGAGCTTGAAGCCGTTGGAGAGCATTGTCTCGATCTCCTTCTGCCAAGGCTTCTTGCCGGCGAACCACGGATACGCGGCAATCTGCTTAGCCCGCTTGACGTCGGTGTCGTTGAGGGCGATCTGCACGCTGGGCGAGAGCTTGCACCGATCGTAGTCGCGGCTGCGGAGGCCGAGGAAGCGGGCTTCCGGAATGGCCATGCGCTTCGATTCGTAGGCCAGGTTGATCGATCCTTGCTTGAGCACCGAGTAGATGTAGTAACCCCAGGGATCGTTGTCGAGGAGGCAATAGACGGGAAGTTTCAGCTCATGGTGGAGGCGGTGGAGCATTCGCCGTACGCCGCGAGGTGGTTGGCCGCCGCCATGCGTCAGGAGACAGTTGTGCTTTCGCCAAAACTTGTCCTCATTGAACCGTCGCCAGACAGTGTCCTTTTCGACATGAAGAATGAACTTCGCATCGCACGACTTGAACCGGATGATGTCGGCCTCGACGATCGATGGGATCGAGTAGCCGCCGGAACCCATCCTTGCACAGTCGATTTCGTCACCGGAGTCGATGAGCGTGATCGCGCCGACCATGCCGCCGCGATTGCTGGCATAGACATGGAGCTCCTCGCGAAGGCTCTCGAGCGTGACCTCGAGATCTTCGATGATCGGGTCGCACTCCTCCTGAGTCCCGAAGGTTTCTTCGCGGGTGCCCTCGATGGTGTGCTTGAGGAGGTAGTAGAGACCTCGGATACTGGTGGTCTTCTGTTGCTCGATGAGCTGCTTGCAGCCGGTGGCCACGAGCAGGGTTTGCATATAGCTCTTGGCCTGGGAGAGATTGAAGAGCTGCCGACGGTTCTTTTGCCCCCCCATCTCGATGATCTTCCGCGCCTTGTTGAAGCGGACGTTCGAGAGATTGCGGGCAGGAATATCGAGCCAGGGATCCCGTCGCCGCTCCGCTGCAGCCGCCACCTCATCGGCGAGTCCTACGATGAGCTTTCGCGTCTTGAGATCGACGGGGGGCAGTTTTCCCACGGGCGGCTTTGAGTCAGATTTTGGCGTGCGGGCCATGCGCGGTAGGATCCGAGGGTCAGGATGAGCGGGCGTCGAATCGCCGCAATCCTACCCACCGCCTCAGCCGGCCGCATCCATGATGAAATACATCTTCGCCTACGCCATTCTGGGCCTCTTCATCGGCCTGAGCACCTACATCGCCTGCCGCCCGAGTCGCCGCTTCGAAGGCGACCGCTAGCTGGCTACGAAATGACTTCGTCAGCTCGGCCGACGCTTCGGCGGACGACGTGAGGCCGTTGGGCGGCAGCGGCTTTCGAAGGTGCCTTGGTGGTTGGCTTGGCACCAAAAAAATCGGCGATTCTTGCCACGACCGTGTGTTGTTCGTCGGCCCGTAGCTCGGGGAAGATGGGGAGCGCAAGCGTCTCGAGCGCCGCACGTTCGGTCTGTGGAAGGTCACCCTGCCGCCAGCCGAGGTGAGCGAAGCAGGCCTGCAGGTGAAGTGGAACGGGATAATAGATCTCCGTGCCCACGCCACAGGCGGTGAGATGTTTGCGAAGCGCGTCGCGCTCTCCGTCGGCGACTCGGATGACATACTGGTTCCACACATGCCGGCCTCGAGGCTCGTCGCTCGGCACGGTCACTCGACCCGCGAGGTCATGGCTGGCAAAGAGCGATGAATAGCGGGCGGCGTTTTCTTGCCGGCTCGTGGTCCAGGCATCGAGGTGGGGGAGCTTGACTCGCAGCACGGCGGCCTGGATCGAGTCGAGGCGGCTGTTGATGCCGATGAGGTCGTGGTAGTAACGCGGTTCCATGCCGTGGACACGGAGGAGCTTGAGCGTCTTGGCGAGGTCGTCGCGGGTGGTCGTCACGAAGCCACCGTCTCCGACGCCGCCGAGGTTCTTCGTAGGGTAGAAGCTGAAGCAGCCGATATCGCCCAGAGCACCTGAGCAACGGTCGTGCCATGTGGAAAGAATGGATTGCGCCGCATCTTCAACGATGGACACGCCAGCCGCCTCGGCGATCGGTGTGAGGGCGTCCATATCGGCGGTGCGGCCGAAGAGATGGACGGGAATGATGGCCCGGCAGCGGCGGCTCACCTTGCGGCGCACGTCGTCGGGATCGACGAGGTAGGTCGTGGGGTCGATGTCGGCAAAGATCGGGACCGCGCCCAGGCGGGTCACGGCGCTGGCCGTGGCAAAGAAGGTGTAGCTTGGCAGCACCACTTCGTCTCCCATGCCCACGCCCAACGCCATGAGCGCCAAGAGCAGAGCATCGCTCCCCGAGGCGCAGCTGATGGCGTATGGCACGCCGAGCGCGGAGGCAAGTTCCTCCTCGAGTGCCGTCACGTCGGGCCCAAGCACGAAGCGGCCCGAGTCACACACGCCATCGATCGCGGCGCGAATCTCCCCGCGCAGGGCGGCGTGCTGACGCTCCAGGGCGAGGAGGGGCACGGAAGGCAGTAGTTGAGGGGCGGGAGGCGCGG
>CAYZHH010000378.1:1206-2740 GCA_964478275.1 uncultured Candidatus Kuenenia sp. | reverse complement strand
AGGCCATAGATGGCTGTAGCGAACGTCCGGCGATGTGGCACGGGCTCTCCCTCGCTTGAGCCAGCGAGCACGTTCGTGTCGAACGAGGCTTTCATTCGGCGACCTCAAACTCGGCGAGGATTCTGCCGACCGACACGACCTCGTCCTCATCGGCATGCTGGGTTACGAGCCTGCCGGTCACGGGTGCCTCGAGATCGATCGTGACCCCTCCGGCCACGAGCTCCACCACGCGATCGCCGGCGAGTACCGCCGCGCCGCGGGGCACCAGCCAGAGCGATACGATTACCGCGCCGTCGCGGATGCCCAGACCAGGAACGATGAGGGGAACGCGGGTGACGGCTCGTGCGGGCATGGCATCACCGCTGTTCGCGAAGCCACGCGAGGACGACGCGACCGACGGTTTCGAGCGACGTGGCGGAGCAGGCCGCGGGGAGATCCTGGGTGGTGTGCCACTCGAGCTCGGTATAGCCAAAGTCGATGATCTCGCACGACGGTATGCCGCCGATATTCCTCAGCGGCACGTGGTCATCCAGGACGTCGTACTTGGCTCGTGGGATGAACTCCTTCGCACCGAGCCGCGCGGCCACGCCCCAGACCGAGTCGACGAGCGGACGGCTCTCGGGCCAGGACATGTTGTTTTTTTCCTGCCATATCTCGAGATGGCGGCCGGCCACCATGTCGACCACGATCGCGGCACGGTAGGCAGGGCCGCGACCCGCCCTCTGATCGGTCTTGTACTGGCGGGCGAAATATTCCGAACCGATGCAGTATTTGTCTCGGTTGCCGAAGACATACTCCTCAGCATCAAACAGCACAAAGTCTACGCCGACCGGACCGGCCAGCTCGGGCATGAAGCGGCCGAGCTCCATGAGAAGGGCGACACCGCTGGCCCCGTCATTGGCCCCGATGAATCGCCCTCGCGGATTGACCGGGTCGCGATCGGGAAACGGCCGCGTGTCGTAGTGGGCTGCGACGAGGATCCTTTCGCGGCGATCCGGATGCCATGACACGACGACGTTTTCGACATGCACGGGCTTGCCGGTGTATCGATCGCGGATCTGAAATGCCTGGCCCGATACGTGGCCGCCGGCTTTCTGGAAGTGCTCGGCGAGCATCACCCGCTGCTGCCTCATCGCCTCTGAACCGGTCGGCCGCGGGCCAAGCTCACAGATGGCTTCGAGGTGCTTGAACGCCCGGTCGCCGGAGAACGCCTGCGGCTCCGCCTCGGCGGCTGCGGCAACGAGCGGAGCGACGAGGAGGAGGGTGGCGATGCGGGTGGTCATGATGCACCGGAAGAATATTTCGGACCGACACGGAGTCTATGCCATGAGGATTGAATGTGCCGCCGCGGCTCGGAGTTTCCTGTGCCATGTCGTCGGGCGAAGCCCGACTCCCAGGCAATTGCTTTCGCGCCGTCGCCGCCGTCCCGGCGTCGGCTCCGTCTTGCGGTCGTCGGGCGAAGCCCGACTCCCAGGCGACTGCTTTCGCGCCGTCGCCGCCGTCCCGGCGTCGGCTCCGTCTTGCGGTCGTCGGG
>CAYZHH010000378.1:0-1106 GCA_964478275.1 uncultured Candidatus Kuenenia sp. | reverse complement strand
CGAAGCCCGACTCCCAGACACGGGCAACCTCTCGCACAATCTCTCGCACAACCTCTCGCAGGAGGATGAGCCTCTTTTTGACGGGTACACTCAGTGTCTCTTTCCCGCCGGCGCAGCCTCATGCCACACCCTGAATGCTCGATGGCCTCCAGGCTCTTCGCCCTCCTCGTTGCTTTCTGTACGTTCCTCGTCGGCGACGTTGTCCTTGCTGGCGGCGGTCCCGAAAACGTCTTTCTCGTGGTCAACTCCACGAGCGCCAATAGCATCGCGGTGGCCAACGCCTATGTGGCTGCCCGGGGCGTGCCGCCGATCAACGTCTTTATGATCGCGTGGGCGGGGAGTAAGGAAGCCGTCTCGATCGCTCGATTCAAAGATGAGATTCTCGGCCCTATCCTTCGCGGCATCGACGCCCGGAGGCTGTCGCCTCAGATCGACATGATCGTGTACTCGAGCGATTTCCCCTGGCGGATCGACTTCCAGGAGGCGCTCCCGCCCGATCTCGCGAAGAAGGACACGTTTCCGTCGGGATCGCTGACGGGCATGACAATGCTCTTCGGCGCCGTGCGGAGCGGCGTGCCAGCCTGGCTCGATCCCAAGAGCAATCGATATTTTCGTCCGCTGGCAACCGATGGCATACCGGCCACAACGCTTGGCTTCCGAGGCTGGTATGGCTGGGGCACCGACGGTCGCCTTCTGGAAGCTGGAGGAAACCGCTATCTCCTCTCGGTGATGCTCGGCGTGACGGATGGCCGCGGGAACACGGTCGATGAGGTGGCGTCGTATCTCTCGCGGGCCGCCGCGGCCGACGGCTCACGGCCGAAGGGCACGGTCTATCTCATGACGAATTCCGACGTGCGCACCACGACCCGCTCGGCGGCGTTTCCGGCCACGGTGAAGGCGATCGAGCAGCTCGGCGTTCGCGCGGAGATTGCTTCGGGCACGCTTCCCGTCGGGAAGAAGGATGTGGCTGGTCTCACGACCGGCACGCCCACGTTTGACTGGACGACGTCGCGAAGCACGATCCTCCCCGGAGCGATCTGTGAAAACCTCACAAGCTATGGCGGGATTTTTACAGCGTCGTTCGGCCAGACGCCGCTGTCGGAGTT
>CAYZHH010000377.1:0-2747 GCA_964478275.1 uncultured Candidatus Kuenenia sp. | reverse complement strand
CGCCAAGGCCACCGCCTTCTGGCAGATCGCCCAATACCGCGAGGCTTACGGTATCGCCGCCGCCACCGGCATCCTCTTCAACCACGAAAGCCCACTGCGGCCCGAACGATTCGTCACCCAAAAAATCGTCGCGGCCGCCTGCCGGATCGCCCGCGGTGAGCAGGATTCGCTCCGCCTCGGCGATCTCTCCGTGCGACGCGACTGGGGATGGGCACCGGAATACGTCGTGGCCATGCACCAGATGCTCGAGCAAGACGTGCTCGAGGATTTTGTCATTGCCACCGGTATGACCACCAGCCTCGAAGACTTTGTGGCGGAGGCGTTTCGGGCCGTGGGGCTCGACTGGCGACGGCACGTTGTCCGCGACCCCAAGCTCGTGCGACCCACCGAGATTGCCTGCGGTCGGGCCGACACCAGGCGAGCCACCGAACGACTCGGCTGGACAGCCTCGACGACGATGCCCGAGGTCGTGCGGAAGATGGTGGAGGCCCGCCTCGCCCGCGACGGCGGCATGCCGAACCGCCGCGCGGCGTGATCGAGTGGCCTACTCGCCCATGCCGGCCAGCGAGCCGGTGGCGATCCGGGCGGAGAGCGGCCCGGATTCGAGATATCGCCACATCGTGTGGATCTTGCCAACCATGCCAGCCGCGTCGGTGGCCGTGTAGTCAATCTCTGCCGGCAGCCATCGCCGGGACATGCCGACCGAGCCCATCGCATCAACACGGACCGCCGGCTCGATGAGCGGAAAGAATTTGAGGGCTTTGTCTCGGGAGTTGATCACGAGCGTGAACCCATCGACGCCGTCGAGCGCCCTGCGGTGCGGCCCGCGGGGAGCAAACGCGTCACACCGCAGCGCTGGGGTCACCAAGACAAGATTGGTCCGCCCTGGTCGCTCGGCCCACGGGATGCCCGAGGGCGACGCATGCGAAAGATCGTCGAGCGCCTCAGCCGCCACGAGGGCCCCAAAGGAATAGCCCACAAGGGCCACGGGCTGCTCAGGCTCGATCTGGCACAAGAACCAGGCCAGGTAGTGGCCGTCGGCATAGGCCCGCTCGTACTTCCGGCGGCCGTCCTTCAGCAGAAACCCGTCTTGCTCACTCGGCCATGAAAGGATCACGACCCGCGGGGGCACGCCACCGCAGGCACGGGCCGCGATGCGGCGGGCGAGGGCAAGCCCCTGGATCTTGGCGTCGGACGACGTGTAGCGATTGCCATGCGCGAATACCACAAGCGGCCGCCACGGCTCACCGACCAGCTCGGGGAGCGTTGCCCGCTCCCAGCGGCGGGAGCATGATTCGCCGACAAGCCGTTCAATGCCGAGATTCACATCCGACGGCAGCGAGCAGATACCACGAAGATGCCGTGTGCTCACGACCCACACGTCGAGCGCCGGACAGTCTGACTCAGCGACAACCTCACAGGGCTCGATCGCTTCGATAGCGGGTGCCTCGCCGCGAACCGATACGACGGCCATCGCCGTCGCGAGGGCGGCCAAAGAACAGACGAGATGTCGGCAGAAGGAGGACATAAAGAAAGATGAGGTATCGACGCCGTTTCAGGGCGGTCACGAGCGAGACGCGAATCGAGCGTGTGGCAATCAACGCTAGCCCACGCTGACACGCCCCGCGGCCTTTGGCGGATGGTAAAGAGCGCGCGTTGTGCGGCGCCACACGGATCACTTGGCACAACCGCTACGACGCGACAGATCTGTCACGGATTCCATTCGCGATTCCGCATGCGCCCAAATCGTGAGCTAGGTTTCCTGTGGCGGCGTCGAGGACGCCGCTCTCGTCTCGCCTGAAGTCGGCCTGCGGCGCTTTGTCATTGGCGCTGCCCCTGCCTGGAGGAATTCGTCATGTCACGGCTCGTATGTCTTGCCCTCGCCCTCTCCGCCCTGTCGGCGGCCCCGGGCTGTAGCAGTTGCTTCGGCGGCGGCGCGGGTTGCCGGCGGCCGTCGTTCATGGAGTTTCGCTCGCCATGTGGCCGGCGGGCCGAGCCATGCCAGCAGCCAATGATGGCGCCGGCCTGTGCACCAGCATGCGACCCGTGTGGCTCGCCCTGCGGCGCCGCTCCATGCTGCGGCGAAGGGATGATGCAGGACGGTGGAATGATGATGCCCGCCGCCCCGCGGGCCGCCGACCAGCCGGGCACCTTTAGTTAGTTGTCGTAAAAGGGATTGGGGCTCAGCCCCGCTCCCTCCGGTGACGCGCCGTCTTCGCCGGCCACGCGTCGGGACTGTGCGGCACGCTGTGTGCCACCGCCCGAACGGGCGGCTCGTCACCGGGGGGAAAAGCCCGAGAGGGCCCGGATTCGGGGGCGGTATACTGCGGGGCTTTGCCACCAGCCCCTCGTTGCAGCCCCCATGTTTGAGACGCTCACTGCCTCCCTCTCCTCGGCCATCAACTCCCTCCGCGGCCGGGGCAAGCTCTCCGCCGCCAACATGCGGGAGGGCCTCGACCAGGTCCGCACGGCGCTCCTCGAAGCCGACGTCGCCTACGACGTGGCCGAGCAGTTTCTCGACCGCGTAGCGGCCGAAGCCGTCGGCGAGAAGGTGCTCGAGTCGCTCGACCCGGCCCAGCAGCTCGTGGGCATCGTGCACCGCGAGCTCGTAAGCCTCATGGGGCCGGTGGACCACTCGCTCCATCTTCAGCCCGGCCGCACGACCGTGCTCATGCTCTGCGGCCTCCAGGGCTCCGGCAAGACGACGACCTGCGCGAAGCTCGCCAAACGCATTCGCGCAACTGGCC
>CAYZHH010000376.1:0-2749 GCA_964478275.1 uncultured Candidatus Kuenenia sp. | reverse complement strand
GGGCAGAGCCCCGTACAAAACGCGTTACTCCACCCACAGATTCTGCGGAAGAGCCTGAAATCGCATCGCGAAAACTGGCCATAGGGAGAGAGTTAGTCCGGCCAACGGCACTTTCGCAAGGTGCTGCGGTCTGACGAACGGCTCGTGGGCGTCAGGAGCGGGCGGCGTGTCGTCCGCAACGGCTACCGGCCACCCCGGAGCATCTTGACGGGAGCCGGATCGATGACGACGCCATCTCAGCAATTCGCGCCCACGACACCTCCCGCATCACGTGGGCGAAGCTCTCGCTCGGATTGCCGAGGCGAGCCCGCTCTCGATGGCAAGCCACTCGGCCTTCAAGCCCGCGGCGCCCCGTCTATCGACAGGGACTTGTATTCGGTCGAGGCCGGCAGAGGAAGCCGGCCGGCTCGGCACGGGCAACCCTTCGCGGGTCACGTGACGCCAGCGTCGTCCCACGGCTCGAGCTTGGCTGAACCGCCGGGGAGCATAATGGCGGCAAGCGGTGTACCCTCCTCGACCGGTGTCACGCCATCGCGACGGGTGAGCTGAATCCGCTCGTAGCCATGAAGATGGTCGGCGAGCTGCTTTTTGAGGTCTTCTTGCTGCGACTCCGGAAGCTTGGCGAACGCGGCCCGGCCGCGGCATTTTGGAAACTTCTGGCAGCCGAGCCACGGCCCCCGTTTGCCGTCGCGAAGATTCATCATCGCCCCGCACTTGTCGCAGGCGATGTCGGTCACCACCGGAGACGCCGACGGAAACTTGATCGCCCCCTTCCGGTCGAGGTTGAGGATGAGCGGCGATGGCTCGGCCGGCTGCTGGGCCTCGGCAGCTTTCTTTCCCTTGCCTTTGGGCTTCGTCGGCCGTGGACGATCCTCAACCAGAAAATCTCCGAACCGGCCGGTCCGCTTCACCATCGCCACGCCCGCGGGTGACAGCAGATCAAGCTGCTCAGGGAGCTGCGGCCGCCCCTCGCGATCAACCGGCATGGCGTAGTCACACGCTGGCACATGCTTGGGCTTTTTTGGTCGTGCCGGCGCAGCCTTCTTGCCAGCCTTGGTGGTTCGGGCCTTCGGGGGAGGAGGCGGCTCGGCAACGTTCACGTTGTAGCCGGAGCACGACAGAAAACGTCCCTTCTTCCCGAGCCGGTACTCCAATCGACGTCCACACGTCGGGCATTTGTACGAGGAGGGATCGGCTGACGCTTTGACGTGTTCCTTCTCCTTCGCGTCGGCCAGCTTGGGACGGAGCTCGTCATGGAACTCGTGGAGCATGGCCCTCCAGCCCTTCTTGCCTTCGGCCACCTGGTCGAGCTCCCGCTCAATCTCGCGGGTGTAGCCGATCTCGATGAACTGGTTCGAGAATCCGTCCTTGAGAAACTCGGTGACCGCTTCGCCGATCGCGGTGGCATGAAACCGCCGCTCATGCTGCTCGACATAGCCGCGATTCTCGATCGTATTGATGATGCTCGCGTAGGTAGACGGGCGACCGATGCCCTCTTCCTCGAGCTTCTTGACGAGCGTGGCCTCGGTGTACCGTGGTGGCGGCGCCTGGAATTTTTGGCGAGGGTCGATGTCGAACGGTGCCAAGATCGCGCCCTCAGCAAAATCCGGGAGAACCTGTTCGCCGTCGTCCTTCGGGACACCGCTAATCGCATAGAAACCGTCGAACCGTAGGACGCGGCCGTTGGCCTTGAAGACGGCCCTGGTGTCGCGATCGCTTCGCCGCAGCCGCACAGCGGTGGAATCCCACTCCGCATCGGTGGCCTGGCACGCCAGAAAACTCTGCCAGATAAGCCTGTAAAGACGGTATTGCTCGTCGGTGAGCGACGAGCGAATGGCCTCAGGATCCCGGGAAGGGTCGGTCGGCCGAATCGCCTCGTGGGCCTCCTGGGCCCCCTTGTTGCTGCTCGCGTAGAAGCGTGGTTTCTCGGGCACATAGGCATCGCCGTGCCGCTTTGTGAGGTAGCTGCGGGCCATCGTGATGGCCTCGCCCGAGAGATTCGTGGAGTCGGTTCGCATGTAGGTGATGAGGCCTACGAGGCCCTCGGATGGCAGATCGATGCCTTCGTAGAGCTGCTGGGCAATCCGCATGGTGCGGTCGGTGCTCATGCCGAGCCGGCTGCTCGCAGCCTGCTGGAGCGTGCTCGTGATGAAGGGTGGATACGGCCGCGAACGCGTCCGTGTCACCGCGATGTTCTCAACGGTGTAGCGGGCGGACGGATCGGGTCGCCCGGCGAGCGTCACGACTTTTTTGCCACGGCCGCGGCCATCGGGATTGGTCTCGCGACTGATCGTGATGTCGATCAGGCCCGCAGCCTCGGCGGCGGCGACGGCATCGCTGGTGAGGTCGGCCTCGGAGGTGTTTTGAGCCTCGATCTTCAACGGCTTGCCGCCCACCTCCACAAGGTCGCAGGAGAGCGCCCGTTGCTCCGCGAGCCAGGCCATGCGGTCACGCACAAGCGGCCCACGGCCCCGCTCGTCCCGCCGGGCGAGCAGCTCTGCCCAGGCATCATGAAGCCCGGTAGCAGCTGCCACGTCGAACGTCATGCACCCAGAAATTTCCCACGACTCCGAGGGCGTGAAGACCCGGATTTCCTGCTCCCGCTCGACCACGATCCGCGTCGCCACGCTCTGCACACGGCCGGCCGAGAGCCCCCCCGCGACCTTCTTCCAGAGCACGGGCGAGACCTCGTAGCCAACGATCCGATCCACGATTCGCCGCGCCTGCTGAGCCTCGACGCGGGGCATGT
>CAYZHH010000375.1:0-2749 GCA_964478275.1 uncultured Candidatus Kuenenia sp. | reverse complement strand
GGTCAAGTGAAGTCCCGCAACCACTGACAACCATTGCCAAGAGCCCAAGACCGATCACGATGACACTCCGGATCTTGAGCATGGCACTCAGGCGTCACCCAGGCTCCGTCACTCTAGGCCCTTGGGAGCCGCGGCCTTCTCCTTCGCGTCGCGCTCTGCGATCTCAGCCGCTCTGCGACGCCCAAACTCTCCGCGTGGAGAGCCAAGCCAGGATCTCCAACGCTTAACATCAGCTCTCGCGATTTCAGCAGACTCACCATGCTTCTCGAGCCATCTCAGGATCTCCTCATGCTCCGCCCTTTGCTGGGGCGTGTATTGAGAGAGAATGTCTTCCTTTCCGACGACGACATGGACGAGTCTCCACAATCCCTGGAGATCATAACTTCGATAATCTGCCCCGGCCTCCAAGAGCATAGCCGCTATCGAATATTGGCCTCCCCAACTCACTGCCAGCATCGTGGGCGTTACGTCACCGGCAATGACATCCAAATCTGCACCGAGGTCAATGAGCTGCTTCACCTTTCCCTCACGGTCACGATTGCCCCATTTGATGACCAGGCTAATCGGCACATCGTTCATTTTGCCAGGGCCCGAATTCCGAAGGCTTGGATCGCCGCCGTGCTCAAACACCGCCTCGAAGTACCCCGGAAACGCTGTCTTACAGACTAGGTGCGTGACGGCATCGCCGGAGCCCATCGCGCCTCTCGTGTTGAAGTCGCTCTCGATAATGACGTTTGGATCAGCCTTGTGCTCCAGTAGCCGCTTGAAACGCGGCAGCTTGTTGTCTGGGAACGCCCACAAGAGCGGCGTCATCTTGCCCTTGCCTTGGGCATTCACGTCCGCACCGGCGGCCACAAGCCGGTCGATTTCAGCAAGGTCATCGGCCTCGATCGCATGGCAGAGCGCGATCACTTTCGGGTCCGTGAAGTAGTCCTCGGCTTTCCAGCCACACTTGGAGTGCCAGGTTGCTGTCGGGTCAAGTGAAGTCCCGCAACCACTGACAACCATTGCCAAGAGCCCAAGACCGATTGCAAATCGCAGATCGCACATCGGAGTGGTTTCCGCCAAGCCTAGAAGTATTCGCTATACCCGAGCATGTCGACCTCAATCGGGCCCCACACGCCCTCAGTCACAAGCAGTCCATACAGAATCGACGGGTGGCCATGCAGTCCAACCATCGTCTCAAGGGCCGAGAGAAGCCCCGCCACCTGCGCCCAGGTCTGACCCGTGATCGACGCCGCGGTGAAGCTGGCAGCTTCCAGAGCGAGCTCGAGATCACTTGGGCCATCCAGCTCATGGGATAAGCCGACGGCATCTCGGCCGATGGCACTCTGCACGAAGGTCAGGATATCCCAATCAACGAAGTAGGCATCAATGAACGTCGCGGCAATGAGATATCGCCCTTCTGAGCCTTGGTAGCGCTCGATGTAATCACCATTGGCATTTTTGAGGGGAACGTCGTCTATGTCGCGCTCGTAGAGCGTGTAGATATGCAGGCCTGCCGCATTGAAGGTTTGGGCCCGGGCTCCCGAGACGACCGCCGCGGCGCTTGCCAGGCCGCCGCCGAGGGAATGACCGGTTACGGTTAATTCTGAAACTCCGAGAACTTTCCCGAGGACATCGCCGATTTTCATCGCGGCTGTGTATTGCGGCGCAGACCAGCCCAACCCCTGTTCGATGTTGTTGGCCCAATCTGCAAACTCGAGCACCCACATGTTGTCGTCGGTGCCGGCGAACGCGAGCACATACTGAGCCTCGCCGGTGATGTAGTCTTGGTAGACCATCGCCTTGAGACCCGCGACGAAGGGGTTGGGCCCGAGGTTGTTCAGGACGGGGCCGTCGACGTTAAAGTCGGTCTCTGCGTCTTTGGGCTGGAGGCAGAAGTTTATCAGGTCCTTGAACTCATAGACGCCGCGTGAAGCCAACTCATTCCGCACTTCCTGGCGGGTCTGCAACTGATAGAAGAATGAATCCTCGTTGGCGACGAGATATTTCACTTCATCAAAGCCAAAGTCCTGGCCGTTGAGCACGACCGTTGTGCGAATTCGCTCATCCGGCTTGCCGACTAGCTCGACTCCCGCAAGGGTCTTGATCTCTTCGTTTTCATCGACGCCCTCCGCATAGAGGACGACCAGTCCCGTTTGAGGGTCATAGTTGAGTTCCGACAGCGTGTAGGACCACCCGGGGTACACGCGGTTGCCGCCTTCCTCCGCCGGACCCGGATTGCGGACATCATCGGGGGCAGATGTGGTCCAAACTCTGAGTTCGCCTGCCCGCCCGGTTGGGGTCCAGTCAACTCGCACTTTCAGTGCATCGAGCCGCTGCGGCAAATTGCGAGGCAACTGAAGAACAACTGGCGTGACCGGCCTCTCAGGGTTGTCCAGCATGACGAGCTTGCCGAGCCCGTAGGGGTTGACTTCCAGGTCGTCCTCCCACTGCGATCCCTCGGGGTTGCCGAAGCCGTTGTTGTTGTCGCTATCGATATCGAGATCGACGACAAGCGCGGTGAATCGCACCGCATCGACATTCGCGGGGTCGCCGGTGGCACCGAGCGAAATCATGACGTCGCCAGCGCTCTCGCTCGGTTTGATGGCTTGAACCCACAGCCCTCCGGCCAAGCTTTGGCCATCCTCGTTGAATCGCTCTAGCATTCTGCTCCAGGAAACGGTCTCCTCGCCCTCAAAGACATCAAGGCCGCCCGTCGCACTGGTCCAAACCTTGACCTTGTCGGCCCCGCTTGTGATGGCCA
>CAYZHH010000374.1:1520-2750 GCA_964478275.1 uncultured Candidatus Kuenenia sp. | reverse complement strand
TCGCGAGCATGTCACCGCCGGCGAACCAATGCGGCTTGCTTCTGTCGTCCACGCAATCGCCGTACCGAACAGGATTGCCAGGATGGCCGTAGCGAACGTCCGGCGATGCGGCACGGGCAACCCCGAGCCGGCGCCCCATCCCTAACGCCCCATCACGTCGCTTGCCCGGCCGGGGCCGCGACGGGCGCCCGGCCGGACTTCGACAGCCAAAGAGATCGCCGCAGGATGCGGCAACTATCGACCGTGGCATAACTTGGCTTGCCACGGTCGGCCAAGTGAAAAAAGGCCATGGATGGCTTTTTTCACTGACACTCACTTGCAGCAGCCCTCGCAGACGCCGTCGTCACAGCAGCAGCACGTGCAGTTGTCACACGTGCATGTGCCCTTCTCGCAACAGCCGCAGCAATCGCACTCAGGGCAGCCCGTGTTCGCCGCACCGGCGAACGAGCCCAGGGCCAGGGCCAGGGTGGCCCACGTCAGAATCGCGTACATAAGAAGTACTCCTTGGAAAGGGTGAAAAAGAAAACGGAATTGATGCAGCCGCGGCCGCATCAATTCCGCCACACCCCATAGAGCACTCGCACCGAACGTTCCGGTGGCTTGACGAGTGGCACCCGCAGCCCGGGCGCCCCAGCCAGTTCGATGACCGATGGCCGAAAGGCCGCCGCGTGCACGGTGGCGGGCGCGGGTTCAGAACGCTCGGCTTTCGCCGGCACGGCCTCCGTGTCATCCCGCGGCTCGAGCAGACAGCCACAGCCCAATCCGCCACCACAACAAGCCGACGTATTCAAAATGCCGTCAGCCGCATCGGCCGCATCGGCGGGACGGCGGCCCGGAGGCGTGTTCGCTTCCGATGCCCCGTCCATCGCGACACAGCACGATCCGCAGTAGCGGATTGCGGCGACGGCACAGGCGGTTCCCGTGCGTGGGGTCATGCCAGACGCAACCGACGCGTCACGCTCTAGACAGCCCCTCGCACAGGCACCGCAGACGCCCGGCGACACGGCCAGTGCGGCGATGAACAGGAGCGTGTGGGTCACGCGCACAACGGCACCGGAGAGCCTTAACGGCCCTCCTGCCTTCAACGTGCGTGCCACTACCGCGAACATGCGGTCCTCACTCCCCTTGATCGCGGCCGGCCCTTCTCGGGACCCGCTGCAACATTCCGCCCTTCCGACCGTATCCACCGGGAGGGCGGCCTCGTTCCGTTTCGCAGCCGCCTCGTCCGGC
>CAYZHH010000374.1:0-1510 GCA_964478275.1 uncultured Candidatus Kuenenia sp. | reverse complement strand
GGACGCGACCGAGCGTTTCATGGCGTGCGGCTCGCGCTGCTTTCGGGACGGGGGCCCGGCGGACACTTCACCGAACTGGCTGCCAGTCGCCCCATTGCCGGGCCGACGAGGGCCAGACTATCTTCTCCGGCCCAGCCCTCTCTGTCGCCGGAGCCGAGCCCACACGATGATCCGCATCCATCCCTTCGCCGCCCTTCGCCCACCGTCTCCTTTCGCAGCGGAAGTCGCAAGCGATCCGTACGACGTGATTTCCACCGAGGAAGCGCGGCAGCGCGCCGACGGCAAGCCGCGGTCATTCCTCCATGTCGTCCGCTCCGAGATCGATCTTCCGCCCGCGATCGACTGCCATGCTCCGGAGGTCTATGAGACGGCCGACCGGAATCTCCAGAAGATGGTCGCCGACGGTTCGCTGGTCCGCGACGCGAGCCCCGGTCTCTATCTCTACCGCCAAGTACGGGAGGGCATCGCCCAGACGGGCGTGGTCTGCTGCGTCGAGGCGGCCCAATACGACTCGGGCGAGATCCGCAAGCACGAGAAAACTCGCCCCGACAAGGAGGACGACCGCACGCGGCACCTGCTCGTCACCGCCTGCCACGCCGAGCCCGTATTCTTGTGTTTCCGTGATGGGCATGGGATTGTCCCTGCCGGCGACACGCTTGCTGCTCGCATCGCCGCCGACATCGCCGGGGCGGCGGCGCTGTTTGACTTCATCGCGCCCGATGGTGTGCGACACGTCGGCTGGAAGGTGCCCGACGCCGCGCCGTACCTCGAGGCCTTCCTGAACCTCGAGCTCCTCTATATCGCCGACGGCCACCATCGCTCGGCCGGGGGCTCGCGGGCCGCCGCCGCCTCCGCTGCCAAGAACCCCAAGCATTCCGGGAGCGAGGAGTATGGTCGGTTTCTCGCCGTTGCCTTTCCCCACGATGAGCTTCGGATCATGCCCTACAACCGCGTGGTCAGGGATCTCAACGGCCTTTCTCCGGAAGCTTTCCTGGCGAAGCTCAGGGAGGTGGGCACGCTCACACCGGCATCAATTGGTGCCCCCGACGCAGGCGGACAAGTGCGTGTCTTTCGTGGCGGCTCGTGGTGGTCCCTCACGTTTCCGGAGGCCACGATCGATCGAGCCGATCCGATCGCGAGCCTCGATGTGTCGCTCCTTCAAGACCGCGTGCTCGCGGCGATCCTCGGCATCGGCGATCCTCGCACCGACCAGCGGATCGAGTTTGTGGGGGGCATCCGTGGCACACCGGAGCTCGAGCGTCGGGCGGGAGCCGGCGGCGTCGCGTTCTCGATGGTTGCGACGAGTCCTGACGAGCTTCTGGCGGTGGCCGACGCGGGCGAGATCATGCCCCCGAAGAGCACATGGTTTGAGCCGAAGCTGCGAAGCGGGCTCTTTGTCCACGAGTTCGAGCGCATTGCTGGCGCCGAAGCCTGACGGCACACTGACCCTCCCCTCCCCATGGAAGCCCCTCGCGATAGCGAGGGGACGGCGGAGCATTGGGCGAGCCCG
>CAYZHH010000373.1:0-2754 GCA_964478275.1 uncultured Candidatus Kuenenia sp. | reverse complement strand
AGTGCGCGGACGCGGCGGCGCGGGCGTTTCGGGACGGGGTGGCGGCGCCGCCGTTGTAGGTCGCGTGAAAAAGTGGCTATGCACCCGCGGCCTGGGCGGCAGCATCTCGATCGATCGCACCGTGGGCGACACGAGCCCCACCGGGAGCCGAAGTGCGGGCGGCGGCTGGATCGTGAGGTCTCGCCATGCCGTTGTCGCAACGGGTGGCAGGGCCAGCGAGTCGGCACCGAACGATCGCACGACATACGATCGGGAATCGCGATGATCGTCCGCCATGACGTCCCTCCCGCCAGCCGGAGTCACAGCCTCGCCGCCTCGTCGAGCGCCGCGCGGATACGTTCGAACGGTTCGCACAAATCCACCGCCAAGGCGAGCGTGGCCAAGCGTGCCGCGAGGTCGGAGGCCCGCTCGGCATCGTCAGCGTGTGGCCGCACCACAGCCCCGTTGAAAGAAAGGTCTTGGCCGAAGGCCGCACCCCGCTCGTCATCTCCACGCCACACCAGCGCCACGGGCAGATTCGTGTGCGGTCGCACATGGAGCATCGGCTCGCTGTCGGTGAGCACAATGGTCGGTATCGCCTTGCCCTCCGCGAGGAGCGCGCCGCCAAGCTGCCTGCCATGGAGGTGGCTGTCGAGCGCCGCGCCGTAGAGGATCTGCTGGGCCCGCGACACCTTCACCGGCGCCGTACAGTGAAACTCGATCGGCCTGCCGACCGTGTCCACGACGAGGTAGCCGCCAAACAGTCCATGCACCGGCGATTCGAGCGTCGTCAGGAATCCGAACGACAGCTCTGCTGAGTCCCCACCCGGCTGTTGCAGCATTGCCCCCCTCCATGGTCCAGCGGTAGCGGCAACAATCCGCACCCCGCTGATGTCATCCATCGGGCGCCGTGGCAGCGGTGCTTGAGTCGCTCGCCGTGGGCAGGCCAGGGCCTGAAAAACTGGGGAACCCTGGTGGAGCCTGCCGGCGTCGGTGGGCATTCGTGGAAATTCCGCCACCTTCTGCTTACCATACGACCGGAAGTGTCGCGGCCGCTGCCCCCCTCGCGGATGAAAGTCATGAACGACGGTGCCCCGTACTTTACCCAGGTCGATATCTCGGCAGGAACGCCGCTTTCGGGCCGACCCACGGCCACTGGCGATCTCTCGGAGACCAACGGCCTCTTGCGGGAGCTCGTCGAGAATGCCCGCAAACAGAACGACATCCTCCTCGAGATCCTGTCGCAGGTTTCGCTCCAGCACCGCCAGAGGGCGGCTGAGCTGAAGGCCTGGAAGGAGTCAAATCCTCAGCTCGCAAAATCATGCCGGCAGGCGGCCGAGTCGCTCGCCCACGTCCACACCGAGTTTCTCTCGAACATCGCCCAAGAGGCCGCCGACAACGCCGAAGGTTTTTCGGATAGCGAATACGCGCTCGGCGAGTTCATCGATCGCTACGGCCCGCGCCTCGCTCACTTCAACGGCGTGCTCCAGCTCTTCGCGCAGCTCGGCGCGCCCCTTCCCCAGCCTCCCGGCCAAGCGTCCGAAGGTTGATTTTTTCTTGGTGTGAACCTCCTGATGGCCACCGCCTCTTCCGCCGCTCCGAAACCAGCGTTCGACGTTGCCTCGCCGGATCAGGTCGCTGCTGCCAAGGCCGCGCTCGATGCCCACACCGTTGACGTGGTGGCCTGGCATTTCCATGATTCCACGGGCTGCCCGTTCTGGCTCGACTATGCAGCGTCGCTCCCCTTCGATCCGTTGAAGGAGATCCGGTGTTTCGACGACCTGAAAAAGTTCCCGCCGTTCGAAGATGAGTGGCTCCGCGGTGGGCCGGTCCGCCGGTGGGTGCCGAATGGCTTTGCTGACCAGCCCGCCTACGTCTTTGAGACAGGGGGCACGACGGGCACTCCGAAATCACGAGTGAACTGCCGCGACTTCCGCACCGACTACGAGATGTTTAGCGACACGCTGCCGGAGGCATTCTTTCCCCGCGGCGCCAACTGGCTGATGCTCGGCCCTTCCGGGCCACGGCGGCTGCGGCTCTCGATCGAGCACCTCGCCCAATACCGCGGCGGAATCAGCTTCTGTGTTGACCTCGATCCACGCTGGGTGATCAAGCTCATCCAGAAGGGCTGGATGGAGCACCTCGAGGCGTACAAGCAGCACTGCATCGACCAGGCCATCACCATCCTCGAATCCGGCCACGACATCCGCTGCATGTTCACGACGCCGAAGCTGCTCGAAGCCCTCGCGCTCGCGCTCGAGAAGCGGGGCACGACGATCCGGAAGGCGGGCATCACTGGCATCTTCTCCGGGGGTACCGAATTCACGCCGCAGTGGACTCGCTTTGCTGTCGAAGAGCTCCTTGACGGCGCCTACATGACGCCCACCTACGGCAACACCCTCATGGGGCTTGCGGCGAGCCGCCCGGTCACGCCGGCCGACGGCTACACGATCGCGTACTACGCCCCGCAGCCGCGCGCCGTGATCGAGGTCGTCGACATGGACCATCCCGACACGATCGTCCCCTACGGCGACACAGGCCGCGTCCGGCTCACGACGCTCACGCAGGAAACCTTCATTCCCGGCTTCCTGGAACGAGACGAAGGCGAACGCGAGCAGCCCTACGCCAAGTATCCCTGGGACGGCGTCAGCGGCGTCCGCCCCTTCCGCGCACTCGCTGGCTCGACCACCGTGGGTGTGTACTGATTACACGCTCGCCGGGCCATCCATGGCCCCGGCTCGCTTGCCCGGCCTCCGCCGGGAAGGAAGCGACGCA
>CAYZHH010000372.1:0-2788 GCA_964478275.1 uncultured Candidatus Kuenenia sp. | reverse complement strand
CCATCCGGTGGCGGGGCTCCGGGCAAGCGTCCCCGCGGCAAGAGTGGCCCGGGGAGCGACAAGATCACCGTGGTGCGCCGCGAGTCGGCCGGCAGCATCGCGTGGGAGATCGTGCAGCCGCGGTGTGCTCGTCGGCGGCGGGAAGACATCGAAGAGGTGGAGGCGATGATCGCGGCCGGAGAACCGGAGATCGCGAGAGAGGAGCTTGTGTGGCTGCTTTCGGAGTGTCCGGATTTTCTCGAGGCACATGTGCAACTGGGGCTCATCGCGCTCGAGGACGGCGATGCAAAGCTCGCCCGCGGCCATTTTGGGCGAGCCTATGAGCTGTGTCTCAGAGCCCTCGAGGCCGCTGGCAACCCGCCACCAAAACCGATGCCCCATGCGATCCCGGGCAATCAACCTTTCTTCGAGGCCGCCAAGGGGCTTGTCCATTGCCTCATGGAAACCGGTCGCCAGAAGACGGCCATCGATATCTGTCGCCGCATCGCGCCGCTCGACCCTGCCGACCCGCTCGGAATTCAGAAGCTCGCGGCACGGTCGTGATGGGGCGCCGGAGGCTGCATGATGCCGTATCATGCCGGGCTCGCCGCTAGCCAGTGCGGCCGTAGGAGCCCTTGGGGAGAAGCCGATGTGTTTCCGAAGTATCGCCGTCACCTGTGTCGCCATCTTCACCGTTGCCACGACGGCGTTCGCCGAGCCGCCCACAACCGACGAGCCGATGACGGCCCGCAAGGCCGCCGCCACGATTCGACTCTGGGACGGTGCTGCGCCGGGAGCCCTCGGTGAGGCCGACCACGACATCCCCACGATCACCTGGTGGCCCGCGCGGGACTCGGCTGGTGCCACCGCGGCGCTCGTTGTCTGTCCTGGCGGTGGCTACGGCGCGCTTGCCGACCACGAGGGCACCGACTTCGCCCGCTGGCTCAACGCCCAGGGCATCTCGGCGTTTGTCCTCCGCTACCGGCTCGGCAGCAAGGGCTACCGTCATCCGGTGATGCTCGGCGACGTCCAGCGGGCGATCAGGCTCGTGCGTCACGATGCCGCGAAGTTCGAAGTCGATCCTCATCGCGTGGGCGTGATCGGCTCATCGGCTGGCGGTCACCTCGCGCTCACCGCCTGCCTCAAGGGGGATGACGGCGATGCGAAGGCCGACGATCCGGTGGAGCGACAATTGTCGCGGCCAGACCTCGGCGTGCTCTGCTACCCGGTGGTGAGCATGATGCCCGAGAACACCCACGGCGGCTCTCGAAAAAACCTCCTCGGTGACGCGCCAACCGACGAGATCTCTCGGGAGCTCTCCGGCGAATTGGCCGTCCATGCCGGCGTGCCGCCGCTCTTCATCTGGCACACGTTCGAGGACCAGGCTGTGAAGCTCGAACCGATTCTCGAGATGGGCATCAAGCTCAAGAAGCTGGGGCGGCCCTACGAGCTGCATGTCTACGAGACGGGGCGGCACGGGCTCGGCCTCGGAGTGCGACCCTACGATGGCACCAAGACGCTCCATCCCTGGACAGCCGAATGCGAGCGGTGGCTCGGTAGTCACGGATTTTGAGACACCCTCCCATGACACCGCCGCGATTCATCGTGCTTGATGGCATGGACGGTGCGGGCAAGTCGTCGCAGCTCGTGGCCCTCACCGACTGGATCAGGGCCTGCGGCCATGAGGTGGTCACCTGCCGTGATCCGGGCTCGACCGGTGTTGGCGACGCGATCAGGGCGATCTTGCTTGACCGCCGGGATCTCGAGCTGGATGCCACGGCCGAGATGTTCCTCTATATGGCTGCGCGGGCCCAGCTGGTGGCGGAGGTGGTGCGGCCGGCGCTCGCCCGCGGTGCGTGGGTCGTCTCCGACCGGTTTCTGCTATCGAACGTCGTCTACCAGGGGCATGGCGGTGGACTTCTGCCTGAGACGATCTGGCAGGTGGGTCAGATCGCCACCGGGGGCCTCGCGCCCGATCTCGTACTCGTGCTGGACGTCGACCTCGACACCGCGGCCCGCCGAATGAATCGTCCACTCGACAAGATGGAAGACCGCGGCGACGACTACCGATCTCGTCTCCGGGCTGGCTATCTCCACGAAGCCGCCGCGAATTTCGAGAGGGTGTGTGTGGTCGACGCCAATGGCTCACCGACTGCGGTAACCGATGCGATTCGCGAAGCCATCACCAAACAATTTCCTGAGCTTGCGTCGGCAGAGAGGGTGTGATCCATGGCCTGGCAGGGCATCGAAGGGCACGACGACGTGGCGGCGCGGTTCATCGCGGCCGAAGCGGGCGGGCGTATTGCCGGGTCCTATCTCTTCACCGGTCCGCCGGGCGTGGGCAAGGGAGCCTTTGCCAAGGCGCTCGCGCGGGCGATTGTGTGTCGCGAACCGGGACCAGGGCTAACGGCCTGTGGTCGCTGTAGCTCCTGCGTGCAGGCGGCAGCGGGGAGCAATCCCGATATCGACATCGTCTCCAAGCCTGCTGATAAATCCACGATCCCGCTCGACACGTTCATCGGCGATGCGGCCCACCGGATGCGGGAAGGGCTGTGCTGGCGGATCTTGCTTCAGCCGGCCGTCGGCACTCGCAAAGTAGCGATCGTTCTGGATGCCGACTATCTCGCGGAAGAGGCGGCGAACTGTCTGCTCAAGACGCTCGAAGAGCCGCCGCCCGGCGCAGTCATCATTCTCGTGGGCACGGGGCCCGAGCGGCAGTTGCCGACGATCCGTTCGCGGTGCCAGCTCATTCGTTTTGGGCCGATCGCCACCGAGACCGTGCGCCGGTTGGTCGCCGACGAGGCGCCGC
>CAYZHH010000371.1:0-2816 GCA_964478275.1 uncultured Candidatus Kuenenia sp. | reverse complement strand
CCTCGACCACATTCACCAGGGCGACTGCCTCGACCTGCTCGCCCGCACGCCGGCGGAGAGTGTGCATCTCGCCTTCGCTGATCCTCCCTTCAACATCGGCTACGACTACGACACCTACGACGACACGCGATCCACCGACGACTACCTCACCTGGTGCAAGCGATGGATGGAGGGCGTGAAGCGGGTGCTTCGCCCCGACGGCACTTTTTGGTTGGCGATCGGTGACGAGTATGCCGCCGAGCTCAAGGTGATGGCCACGCGGGAGCTGGGGCTGGTCTGCCGAAGCTGGGTCGTCTGGTACTACACGTTTGGCGTGAACTGCAAATACAAGTTCAGCCGCTCACATGCCCACCTCTTCCACTTCGTGAAAGACCCAAAGACCTTCACGTTCAATGTCGATGCCATCCGCGTGCCGAGTGCACGGGAGCTGGTCTACGGCGACAAGCGGGCCAACGCGGCCGGCCGTCTTCCCGACGACACCTGGATCCTCAGGCCGCAGGATCTTCCCGAAGGTTTTGAAGCGGATGGGGATACGTGGTTTTTCCCGCGGGTGTGTGGCACGTTCAAGGAACGGTCCGGCTGGCACGGCTGCCAGATGCCCGAGCAGCTCCTCGGTCGCATCATCCGCGCGTGCAGCCACGAGGGCGACACCGTGCTCGATCCCTTCGGCGGCAGCGGCACGACGCTCGCCGTCGCCAAGAAAATGGGCCGACACTTTCTGGGCTTCGAGCTCTCGGAACAATACGCAGCGAGGATCCGCGACCGTCTCACAGGCATCGCCCCTGGTGACCCGCTCGCCGGCGCCCCCGAGCCACTCAAGAGCTCCCCTGCCACCGCCGAAGGCCGCCGTCTCCGCCCGGAAGCCGAGCGCGGCGTGAAGCGACGCCGGAAGAAGACGGCCGCCGCGCCGCTCTTCCCCGACGCCGAGTAACGTCGCCCAGCGGAGGCGCGGGGTGGCCGGCACCAACCATCCACGCAAGCACTGCCATGGAGTCCCCTGGCCTCGAGCCGCTAGAATCGCGTCCCCGATTCCTGAACCACGTCACGGAGCCTCCCGATGAAGTATGGCCTGAACCTTCTCCTATGGACTGACCGCATGCACGAGGGCATCGTCCCGGTGGTGGAGAAGGTCAAGGCCATGGGCTACGACGGCGTCGAGATGCCGATCTTCGAGCTCAACGAGCCGCTCTACACCCAGTGGGGCACACGGCTCGATGCCATCGGCCTCGAGCGCACGGCCGTCACGGTCCGCAACGCTGGTGACAATCCGATCAGTCATTCGGCCACCGTTCGCACGGCCGCCGTGGATGCGATGAAGAAGACGATCGACTGCTGCCGGGCCGCTGGCGTCAAGACACTCGCCGGCCCCACCCACTCGGCGATCGGCGAGTTCACCGGCACGGGGCCGACCGCCGACGAATTAAAGTGGGGCGTGGAGACGATGCAGAAGGTGGGCGAGTATGCCGCAACCGCCGGCGTCACGATCGCCGTCGAATACCTGAACCGCTTCGAGAACTACTTCCTGACGAGCGTGGCGCAGACCGTCGCCTTCGTGAAGGCGGTCAACAGCCCGCACGTGCGCATGATGTACGACACGTTCCATGCGAACATCGAAGAGAAGAACATTCCCGACGCGATCCGGGCGGCGGCGCCCTGGACGGCGCTTGTCCATATTTCAGAGAACGACCGCAGCATCCCGGGCACCGGGCATGTCCACTGGGATGAGACGTTCGATACGCTCCGCGAAGTCGGTTACGACGGCTGGATGGTCGTCGAGGCGTTTGGGCTGGCGCTGCCGAACATCGTGGCCGCCACCAAAATTTGGAGGAAGATGTTTCCGTCCGAAGATCAACTCGCGACCGACGCCCTCGCGTTCATGAAGCGGGAAGTCGCCAAGCGAAAATAAAAGCCCACGGCGATAGCTGTGGGGTAGCGCAACGGGTGATGCTGCCACCTCATCCGGGATGGAGGGGCATACGCTCCACGACTCCCTCACTATCGTGAGGGGCTTTTCCACCACCGAGGCCCGCACCGATGGCCCGCGACGATTCACACGACGCGCCCGGTTTCACGTCGCCACCGGCCGATGGCGGCCTGTCGATCGACCGGCTCGCCCGTGCCTTCGCGGCCATGATGGGCCAGGGAGACTCGTCGGCTCCTTCAGCGACGCCGGCTGCCGTCGTGCAGGTCGATGCGTCGCCCGACCTCGATGAGGAAAGCGTGCGCGACGACGACGGCCGCGTGAACCCTCGCTCCATCCTCGAGGCGCTGCTGTTCGTGGGTTTGCCGGGAGGTGAGCCGCTGTCGAGCCAGGTCGCCGCCGGGCTCATGCGCGGGGTGCAGCCGCAGGAAGTGGACGATCTGGCCCAGGAGCTCGCGAGGGTCTACGAGGAGGAGAAGCGTCCGTATGAAATAGCTTCACGCGGCGACGGCTGGGTGATGCGGCTGCGGTCTGAGTACGCCGGCTTTGGGGCGGTGCTCGAGCAGCGAAGCCGCCTTGTGAGGCTCGACGCGGAATCGCTCGATGCGCTCGCCGTGGTCGCGTGGCATCAGCCTGTGCCGCGGGACAAGATCGTCGAGTTTGGGTGCGACGCCCGACCCGCCACGCTCCGCACGCTTGTGCGACGCGGGCTGCTTGCGATTGAAAAATCGGAGGATCCTGACGCCGCGCCGGCCTACGTGACCACGCAAAAGTTTCTCGATGTCTTCAAGCTCGAGAGCCTGGCCGACCTCCCGCCGCCGCACGACCCGCCGAAGTAGCTTGCTTCACGCGGCGCGGGCCATCCATGGCCCCAACCCAATACAAGCCCACGGCG
>CAYZHH010000370.1:1381-2828 GCA_964478275.1 uncultured Candidatus Kuenenia sp. | reverse complement strand
GCCGCCGCATCACGGCCCATGAGGTCGGCAAGCGCGATGCCTCCGAGGCCCATGCCGAAGCTCGCGAGCCAGTCGCGGCGGCTGCATGCCGGGGTCTGTCCGGTGCAGCGTTCATCATGGAAATGTTTCATCGCTTCACCACGGTGTTGTCGTAGTCGAGGAGGGCATTGATCACAGCGGTCATTGCGGCCAGATCGACGGTGGGAATCGACGCATCGGCCTTGGTCTGGCCGACCGCAACAAACTTTGCCGCCTCATCGGGATGGGCCTTGTACCAAGCCCACTGCGCGGCATGCATGGCCCGAAGAATCTCTTGTTCTTGGTCATCAGGAGACCGGCTTGTCAGGTGCGTGAAGGCTCGTGCGAGAGCCGCTTCGGGATCACCGGACGACTCGGGAAGAAGTCGCTGGGCGAGCACCCGAGCCGCCTCGACGAACTGCTCGCCGTTCATGAGCACAAACGCATGGAGCGGGGTGTTCGTGGTGTCGCGTTTTGCCACGCAGACCACGCGATTCGGCACGTCAAAGACCTCGAGCATCGGCGCTGGCCCCGTCCGCCTCCAGTAGGTATAGAGGCTACGACGATAGAGAGCGTCTCCTGTGCCTGCCTTCGCGGGTTTGAACGAGTCGGGCAGGTCGTAGGTGTTCACCGGTGGACCGCCGACCTTCTCAACGAGGAGGCCGCATGCCGCAAGGGCCCCATCGCGGATCATCTCGGCAGACAGCCGATGCCGCGGGCCACGGGCCAGCCACGTATTGAGCGGGTCATCAGCCATGGTCTTGGCGTCGGCCATGCTCCGCTGGCGATAGGTCTTCGAGAGCATGATCGTTTTGACGAGCCGCTTCATGTCCCAGCCCAAGCCTCCCTCCGCGACGGGATGGGAAAACTTCCAGGCCAAGAGATCGAGCACCTCGGGATACTCAGGCCGCGTCGACTGACTGCCGAGATCCTCGGGCGACTGAACAAGCCCGAGGCCGAAGATCGCCTGCCACACGCGGTTGACCGTCACCCGCGCCAGGAGCGGATGCTCGGGATCGACCAGCCACTGGGCAAGCCCCAGGCGATTCCTCGGCGCGCTCGCAGGGAAGGGGGGGAGCACCGCAGGCGTGGTCGGCTCGACCTGCTCACCACGCATGTCGTACTCGCCCCGTTCCAGCACATGGGCCACCTTCGGAGTCGGCAGCTCCCGCATCACCATGATCTCGGGTGGTTGCCCCATGAGGTCATCGCGCCGTTGTCGGGTTTCTTGGAGGGCTTTTCGTGTTGCCACGGCCGCCTCGTCGAGGGCTGCCACGGAGGCGGCTACATACTCCGCGGCAGCGGCATCGGAGTGGCTTGCGGCGAAGGCCGCGGCGATGGCACCGGGCTCGGCAAGCTCGTGGAGTTCGAGCGCTGCCAGTTCGCGATCGAAGACCCGAAAATCATCGACGAGGCCATCTTTGAATCC
>CAYZHH010000370.1:0-1371 GCA_964478275.1 uncultured Candidatus Kuenenia sp. | reverse complement strand
CATTGAAGCGTTCGCCGATCGCGATGTTGTCGCCACCGCCACCGGTGATCTCGCGAGTGAGGCTATCCCGCACGATCGTCGTTGCGGCGGGGCGGCCATTGATGGAGATCGTGAGGCCGGATGCCCGCCCTGAGCCGTCGCTTGTGACGGCGACGTGTGTCCATTCGCCGACGGGCAGCGGCTCGGTCGCACGCACGCTCACGGCATCACCCGGCCAGAAGTGGATGAGTGACCAGCGGAGATGCCCCTTGTCTACCAGCAGCTCGTAGCCGCGACTGGCGGCATCCGTCCCGGCCCGCGACCGGTGGAAGACGACCGCGCGATCGTAGCTCGCCGAAGCCTTCAGCCAGAGAGAGACCGAGAACGGCTGGCTGCGTCGAAAATTCCCAACTGGCGTCGCGACCGCGTGGTCGCCCGTGAGTGTGATAGCGTTGCCCGAACGGCCGGGGACAAGCACGTTCTCAGGCGGCGACGTGGCGGGGCGATCGTCGCCGAGGGAACTGGCAAACTTCCCGTCGGGCTGCCGGGCGTCAAACGCATAACGGACGATCTCGCCCGGAATCGTGCCAGGGGCGACTGCGGTGACGGCCGCCGGCTCTTGCCCCTTGCCCTCGAGCCATGTCGCGACGCTTTGACGCGCGGCCTCCTCGGCCGCCGCGAGGTCTGCCTCTGCGCGACGGCAGGCGTCATCGGCCACTGCCATGGCTGCCTTCTGGTCATCCCGCGCAAGCTGCAGCTTCGGCGTGGGCGTGGCGTCGGTGAAGTAGGAATAGAGCCCCGCCTCGTCCACGTCATCGAAGAAGGCGAAGAGCGAGTAAAACTCCTTCTGCGCGAGTGGATCAAACTTGTGGTCGTGGCAGCGGCAGCACTCGAGCGTTAATCCGAGGAAGGCAGTGCCAAACGTCGTCACGCGATCATTCACGTAGGCAACGCGATACTCCTCCTCCACGCTGCCGCCTTCGGCCTCCTGCTGGTGGAGCCGATTGAAGGCGGTGGCAAGAATCTGCTCGTCGGTGGGGTGTGGCAGGAGGTCGCCCGCGACCTGCCAGGTGGCGAATTGGTCCCACGGTAGGTTCTCATTGAAGGCCTTGATGACCCAGTCTCGCCAGGGCCACATCGTGGGCCGCGGCCTATCCACCTGAAAGCCGTAACTGTCGGAGTAGCGGGCGATGTCGAGCCAGTCGGTCGCCATCCGTTCGCCGTATCGCGGGCTGGCAAGGAGCCGATCGAGCAGTTTGTCGTAGGCCTCTGGAGAGGTGTCGGCGACGAACGCGGCCACCTCCTTGGGCGACGGTGGCAGGCCTGTGATGTCAAAACTCGCGCGGCGGATGAGCGTGAGCATCTCGACGAACTGCGAGAACACCAGCGTCC
>CAYZHH010000369.1:0-2851 GCA_964478275.1 uncultured Candidatus Kuenenia sp. | reverse complement strand
ATTCAGACGACGATTCAGACGACGATTCAGAGGGCGATTCAGACGGCGACTCAGACGAGGGCGACTCAGACGAGGACGACTGAATCCACCACCATGAGCAAGACCGACGCAGCGCCGGCTGGTTACGGGCGGAAGCGGTAGCCGACGCCGCGGACGGTTTCGATGTACGACCCAAAATCACCGAGCTTCTTGCGCAGGCCGGCAACCTGGACGTCCACTGATCGCTCCGTCACGGGATAGTCCTCGCCCTTCACGGCATCGACAATTTGCGTGCGGGTGTAGGCCCAGCCTGGCCGCTTCGCGAGGAACTGAAGGAGGGCAAACTCGGTGTAGGTCAGCTCGAGCGGGCTGCCGGCGAGCGTCACTTCGTGGCGGCCCGGGTGAATCGACAGTTCATAAACGTCGATGGTGAGCTCTGCCTCGGCCTGCCGCTTCGTGTCATGCCGCCGCAGGAGCGCCTTGATCCGGGCTGTGAGCACGCGCGGGCTGAACGGCTTGGCAATGTAGTCGTCGGCACCGCGGTCGAGACCGGAGATGACGTCGGTCTCCTCGCTCTTGGCGGTAAGCATCACGATCGGGATGTCGCGCGTGCGGGCCTCGGCCTTGAGCCGTCGGCAGACTTCGAGACCGTCTACGGTCGGAAGCATGAGGTCGAGCACGATGAGATCCGGCGGGTCTTTCCGCGCAGCTTTGAGCGCCTCTTCGCCACTGCCCACGCAGACGACGTCGTACCCCTCCTTCACGAGGTTGTAGCGAACGAGCTCGAGGAGATCGACTTCGTCGTCCACCACGAGAATCCGGTGGGCGGTGGAAGACTGCGGATCTCGGGGCTTCGGCGACGCGTGCTTCACGAGGCCTTCCTGCGGAATGGATGTGACAGCGGACATCAGACACCTGTGTGGGCGACTTGGACCGCAAGCCAAGACCCGCGGCCTGGTCGCGGCGTTGCCAGAAAAGTATGCCCGCGGCGGCGGGTCCCCACACGTGAGAATTCGATGAAGGCCGCTTTCGCCCGCGAAAACCGAAGGCCTCGGACGGCGTCAGCTACGAGAGCAAAAGCTCGACGTCTTCGGGGGTGAGGTTGGCGATGACGCCCGCATCGGCCCGCACGATCGATTCGGCCAGCTCCCGCTTTTTGTCCTGGAGGGCAAGGATCTTCTCCTCGACCGTGTCACGGGCGATGAGGCGGTAGGCAAACACCGGACGGGTCTGGCCAATGCGGTGGGCCCGGTCAACCGCTTGGGCCTCGACCGCGGGATTCCACCAAGGGTCGAGGATGTAGATATAGTCGGCTGCGGTGAGGTTGAGGCCCTGGCCGCCCGCCTTGAGGCTCACGAGGAAGAGCCGGCAGCTTTCGTCTTCTTGGAAGCGGGTGACGCGGGCCTGCCGGTCGGTCGTTCGACCGTCGAGGTATTCGTAAGTGGTCGGAATCGCATCGAGCCGCCGCCGCAGGATGGCCAGAAAGCTCGTGAACTGACTGAAGACGATGACCTTGTGACCCTCGTCGATCACCTCTTCAAGCTGCTCGAGGAGTGTGTCGAGCTTGGCCGACGGTTCGTCCACCAGCGAGTGATCCACGAGCCCCGGATGGCAGGCTGTTTGCCTGAGCCGCAGGAGCGCCTCGAGCACGGCGATGCGCGAGCGGCCGATGCCGAAGCGGCCGATGCGTCCGGTCAACTCCGCCCGGAAATGCTCGCGAAGCTCGTCATACGCTTTCCGCTGCGCCTCGCCGAGCTCGACATAGAGCGTCTGCTCCGTCTTCTCCGGAAGATCCGAGAGCACGTCTTTCTTGGTTCGGCGGAGGAGATACGGCCGCACCGCGCGGGCCACGACATCGGCGCTACCGCGACCGTCGGCCAGGAATTTCCGAAGGCGAACAGCGCTGCCGAGTTGCCCCGGATTCAAAAACTCGAAAATGCTCCAGAGCTCGCCGATGTGGTTCTCGACGGGCGTGCCGGTGAGGGCCAGGCGGTGCCGTGCCCGGAGAAGTCGACAGGCCTTCGCCGCCTGGCTGGCCGCGTTCTTGATCGACTGCGCCTCGTCGAGAATGACATAGTCAAACTCGTTTTCGCGGTGGCGCATGATGTCTCGCCTGAGCGTGCCGTAGGTCGTGATCATCGCGTCGTACTCGTCGAGTTCGTTCGTCGTGTCGGTTCGCGTATTCCCCGTGTGATTCGCCATCCGCAGCGCGGGGGCAAACTTGCGAGCCTCTTCGATCCAGTTGAAGACGAGGCTCTTGGGCACGACGATCAGGCTCGGCCGGTGAGGAATCCCGGCGGCAGCGTTGGCGGTCTTGCGTCGCATGAGCAGCGCGAGCACCTGGATCGTCTTACCAAGACCCATGTCGTCGGCGAGGCAGCCGCCAAGCCCGAGTGACTCAAGGAAGATGAGCCAGCCGAGGCCCTCGCGCTGGTAATGTCGAAGCGTTCCCTCGAAGCCATGTGGCTCCTGCTCAGCCTCCGGCCTTCCGCCGGCCGCGAGCTGGTCGCGCAGCCGCTCAAACGCTTCGTCGAAACTCGCCTGCGGCTGGCCCGCGAGCAGCGCGTCGAGCAGCGCCATCTGGATGCGGCCATACCGCAGCCGTCCGTCATGCTTCTGTGCGAGGGCCACGAACGGGGCCATCTCGGCCGCAAAGGCGTCGGGCAAGATACCCACCGACCCATCAGACAGCTCCACCGAACGGCCGCCCGACGCGAGCGCCGCGAGGAGCGCCGGCAGCTCGGCCCGCACGCCTCCGAAATCGATCTCTGCCGAGAGCTCAAACCAGTCAATGCCGCTGGTGACATTCCAGGCCACGCTGCCGGCTGGCCGGTAGCGGCGGCCTGCGACTTCGACCGTCCATCCCACCGAG
>CAYZHH010000368.1:0-2894 GCA_964478275.1 uncultured Candidatus Kuenenia sp. | reverse complement strand
GGGCTCGTGGTTGTAGAGATGGCCCGGGTTGTAGCGGAGCTTGTCGACATGCGGGGCGACGTCGAGCGCAAGCCGGTAGTTTTCCTGGAGGTCGATGGCGAGGTTCGCCTCGGTGCCAGCGCGAATTGCCTCGAGCGCGGCCGCATCCTTCTTCGAGTCGACGGCAATCCGTACGACGCCGGCGCCGGCAGCGTGGAGGGCATTCACCTGCTCGAGGGTGGCAGCCACATCTTGCGTGTGTGTGGCCGTCATGCTCTGGGGGGCTATGGGGTGGCCGGCACCGATGGTGATTCGGCCGATCCGCACCGCCCGCGTAGGATTTCTCCGCAACTCGACCACAGCCTCGCCTCGCGTCACACTCGTGATGTTTCCCGGGAGCACACCCGGCAGATTGCACCACAAACGATAGCAGACACCCCTTTTCCCGGCGACCACGGCCTATGCGGTACGAGCCTGTGCTTCATATCGCCCTCGTGGCCCCGGAAATTCCGCCCAATGCCGGCAATGTGGGGCGAACCTGCGTGGCCATCGCGGCGAAGATGTGGCTCGTGCGACCGCTGGGGTTCAGCCTCGATGACTCCAACCTCCGACGGGCGGGCCTCGACTACTGGAACGAGCTCGAGTGGGAGGTCGTCGACGACTGGGAGACGCTCTGCCGCCGGCTCGACGAATCGGGGGCTCAGCGAAAATGGCTCTTCTCGGCGCGGGCGACGCGGCCCTACACCGCAGCAGCGTTCACCCGCGGTGACGTGCTCATTTTTGGGAGCGAATCGGCCGGGCTCCCGGCGGCGATCAAGGCAGACCACGCCGACTCGCTTCTGACGATTCCTTCGCGGCCCCAGGTGCGGAGCCTCAACCTCGCCAACTCCGTCGCCATCGTGGCGTACGAAGCGCTCCGGCAGTGGCAGTGAGGTCACGGCTCGATCGCCACCGCCTGATACAGAGGCAGGTGGCGGTAGTAGACCTCGAGCATGCAGGTGAGGAGACAGGTCGTGTAGAGGCGGCCGCCGATGTGGCCCCACTTATCGAGTGATGGATCCCAGGAGCCCGCCTCGGGGCCCTTCTTCACCTGCTGGCCGGGAACCACCTCGCGCATGCGACCGTTCCACCGATTCCACGCGGGGCCTCCCGCATTGTGAACAACCTGCGTGATGTAGTACCACGCGTAGACATCCTTATCGTTGTCGAAGTCGAGAAATTTTTCGGCTATCACCAGCTCGATGCCGGCTGCGATCCGTTGATCATCGCGTCCCCAGCCAAGAAACTGTCGCGAAAGGAGTCCCTCGGCGGTGACCGCCGTCGTGACTCCCGAAGGTGGCCGTAAGGGTGAGTCGACGCGATAGCCATAGCGGCTGCCTCCATCGACGGAGACCGTGTTGAGGAACTTCGTGATCCGGTCGAAGGACTCGCCGGGTACCGAGAGCCCGGCCATCTCGCCGCTCTTGAGAGCCATCATGAACCAGCCCGTGACCGACATATCACCAGGCTCACGAGGCGCGTACCGCCAGCCACCGTCGGCCGCCTGAGCGGCGAGCGCGAAGTCGAGGGCCCGCCGCGCTGGGTCGACAAACGCCCGATCCTTCGTCATGCCGACGAGCTCGCACAGGGCGTACGTCGCCTGGGCATGCGCGTAGAGTGTGTGGTGCGTGGGAGTCGGCAAGTCGAAACGACCATCATCGAGTTGCTTGGCAAGCAAGGCCTTCCAGCCTCGCGCGACAACCGCCTGATGCCGACCTGTTTTCGGCGTGTTGCCCGCTCCCTGAAAGGCGAGCAGAGCCATCGCCGTTGCGGCGATTTGGTTCTCCTGCGAGCCGCCATCGACGTATGGCCCCTGAAGACTCCAGAGACCATCTTTCCGCTGCTGCTTGGCCAGCCATGCCAGAGCCCTCGCGACGGCGGCCTCGGTGGCGTCGCTGCCACCGAAAGCCTGGATGAGTGCCTCGCGTTGGCCTTCCTGGCGGCCATCGAGGAGAGAGCCGATGGGCACATTCTGTGGCACGGCGGCAGCGGTCCCCGCGACTCCAACCTCCACAGGCTCGGTAACCATGATCGGTGCGGCAATCGGCTCCTCGACCGGAGGCTTCTCTGTTTCGACCTCTTCGATCTCAGGTGGCTTCTCCGGTTCTTCCGGAGCGACGATCTGAATACCCTTCTTCTCGTCTTGCGCGACCTCGTCGGAAGCCCAGGAGAGGTCAAGCTTCACGGCAACGCCATCGTCTCGCGGATAGAACACGAGAGCGAGGATCATGAGAACGACGACATGGACCGAGAGACTGACTGAGAACGGCGGGCTCTGCCGCACCCAGTCGTTGATTCGTTCCTGAACGCAGCGCGGTTCCGCATCAGCGGGTGGCCCCCGCGTCCCAATCCTGCCCGCGATCGCGCCAGGCGGAAGATCACCGACAACTGGCATGCCCGGAACCGGCTCGAAGCCGCCAGTCGTTGGCGGCGCTGCCCACGGGAGACCACCCACCAGCGTCATGGGCTGGCTCGGCGGGCGCTGCCCCGACGGCAATGGGGGCATGGGTGGCATCGCGAACGGGTCCGTGGATGCAGTTCGTAGGGGTTGTTTCGTGCCCGGGCTTTCCTCGAGGAGTGCCTACGGCTATTATCCCGACAAGGTTAGTCGGTTCGCCAGCCAGGTTTTCACCTGGATCCGCCACGGATGAGGCAGAGCCGACGCACCTTGACAACTCAAACACCGTGGGGTGGAGCAGCCCGGTAGCTCGCGAGGCTCATAACCTCGAGGTCGCAGGTTCGAATCCTGCCCCCACCACTTAACGCAAGCCCGGCCATCCATGGCCCGGGCTTGCTTGCTTTGAGGGCCCGCCGTCCAGGCGGGCAGCGAAGCGGTAGGGCAGCGAAGCGGTAGGGCAGCGAAGCGGTAGGGCAGC
>CAYZHH010000367.1:0-2928 GCA_964478275.1 uncultured Candidatus Kuenenia sp. | reverse complement strand
GATCTCGGCATTGAGGCTGACGAGCTCCTTGTTGGTCCGCTCGAGGCCGTCGCGGGCGACGGAGAGCTCCTGGTTGGAGACCATGAGCTCCTTGTTCTTGGCGACGGCATTCTCGAACGTGGAGACGAGGAGGTTGAGCGCCTGCTGGCGACCCGCGCGGACCTTGAAAGATTGCCCGGCGAGGGAAACCTCGAGGGTCGTGGCATCGGCGAGGTCATCTTCGCCAAGCGGTGTGGCCAACAGCGCGGCCATGCGGCCGAGCAGGTAGTCAGGCTCATAGGGCTTGGTGACGTAGTTGTCGGCACCCGCGTCGAGGCCGCGAATGATGTCGATAGGATCGGCGAGCGTCGACAGAAGAATGAAGGGGATGGTCCGCAGCGCGGGGTCCGATTTGACGGCCTTGCAGAAGTCGTAGCCCGTTGCCACCGGCATCTCGATATCCGAGATGATGATGTCGGGCCGCCGCTCGCGGGCCATGTCGAGCGCGAGGCTGCCATTCTCCGCCCAGCGAACCGCATGACCGGCATCGGTGAGCCGCTTCTGCAGGATCTTTCCCTGCATCCGACTGTCCTCGGCGATGAGGACATCGACACCCTTGGCTGCTGGCGTGGTGAGGTCAGCCACGTCCCCTCCCGGCATCAGGTGAAGGTGGCCAGGGCTGCCGGCGCATCTTTGTGGATGCTGAAGAGCTTGTCGAGGTTCGTGAGCTTGAAGACCTGGAAGATGGCCGGCTTGATGCCGCACATCCGTAGCCGTCCCTTCCCGCCCGAGACCTTGCGGTGAAGCTGGCCCAAGAGGCCGAGCATGGCGCTCGACATGAAATCCACTTCCGAGAAGTCGAGGAGCACGTCGGGGCCCGAAGCCTTGCCCAGCAACTGGGCGACCTCGGCACGAATCTCGTCGAGCACGGTGTCGTCGAGGATCTTCTTGTCCTTGAACAGGATCATGAAGATATCCCCCTTCTTGCCCGTCTGGATTCTCCGAAACTGATCCATGCGCAAACCTCGCGGGAGGGAAACTACGGGCCGCAGCCTGCACGGTTTTACCGCAGGCTCGAGCAAAATCGTACCGCCTGGCCACCCCCCTCGCTAGCACCCGGCCGCCGGCTTCGGAAATGGCCCGCATGCCGCAAGGTTTTCCCAGTCCCCGCGGTCGCGAGCGCGGTTGTGACGGTTCTCATGATTCTGCGGGGTTCGGCCGATGTGAGAGCGGGTGGGTCGTGCCGGTCGTGCCGTGGGGGGCACTCGGCGAGGGGCAGCGACAGGGGGAATGACCATGACCATGCGGCTCGTATCGATCACGTTGTTCCTCGGCATGACGGCCGGCGCATCAGCCACCGAGTGGGTGTCGCTCCGCAGCGCCAAGGCCCGCTATGCCGAGCGTGAGGTGGTCGTGCAGGCAACTGCGATCGAGTTCGCGGAACCGCCCGTCCCCGTGGAGCCCGCGGAAGAAGACACTCCACTCCTGGCCACTCCCGATCGCTCTGCCCTCGAAGAGGTGCCCGACATCGAGGTCGGGAGGCCCATCGCAGACGAGTGGGGGGCGACACCGTCGGCCAGTGAAGCGACCTACTTTCCTTCGGAATCCCTCCCGGGATTTGGCACCTCACGCGAATCATGGTCGTCGGAGACCGTCTTCGACGTGCTCTTTTGGGAGCGCGGCAATGGCACGAATGGTCAGCCGGTCGTGCTCGACGGTCCCCTGGGTCCGAACCCCGGCAGCACGGTTTTCACCACCCGTGGAATGGTGTTTGAGACGACGCCCGGCGTGCGGCTCTTCCACGGCCGGCGTGACTGCCACGGGGACGGCTGGGAGGTCGGCTATTGGGGGCTCTTCGGCATGGACGCGGATCACCGAGCCGACCTTCCCGACGGGCTGGCCGTGCCAGGGGATCTTGGGCTCGCCGTGCCAGGCTGGCAGACAGCCGACGCCATCCAGGCCGGCTACACCTCGGCGCTGAATGTCGCTGAGCTCAACATGTTCCGATCTGAGATGTGGTGCACCACCACCTGCAATCCTCGCAATCCTCGCCACCATGTTCGACGCAAGACAACCATCGATTGGATTGGCGGCCTCTTCTGGGCCGGCGTGGATGAGACGGCGTTTCTTCGGGTCACGACCGATCCGGGCGTGCCCATCACGGCCTACCGCGTGGCCGCTAGCTCAAACATGGTTGGCACGCAGGTGGGGGTGCGTGGCCGCCGCCAGTGGCAAGACTGGGAGCTCGAGGGCTTCATGAAGGTGGGCCTCGGCGGCTCTTGGCTCCAACAGTCCACAAGCCCGATTACCACCGGCCTCGTTCCTGATTTCGAATACCGACCCCGCCGTCACGCGGAGACCATGAACACCGCGCTCCTCTCGAGTATGAACATCACGGCGGTGCGGCCGCTGGGCGAGCACTGGTCGCTCCGCGTGGGCTACAACCTCGCCTGGCTCAGCGGCCTCGCGCTCGCCCCAAATCAGTTCGACTTCACCGACACCGCCTCGAGCGGCACGGGCATCAATGGGGCCGGGAGCATGTTCCTCTTCGGTGCCAGCCTCGGCCTCGAACGCCACTGGTAGGGGCTCCGCGCGAAGCCGGGAGGGCATCCGATGTGGAGTATCGCCAGCGTCTTCGACCACATAGAAGCCCCCGGCGCTAGCCGGGGGGCTGCGGGTCGAGGGCCGTCCTTTTTTCTATCGCGGCTGTGCTCGCCCAATGACCCGCCGCCTCGCTAGCCGGGGGGCTTCCATGACGTTCAATACGCAAGACCGCTCCAGGTAACGCGGATGTTGCTCTCCGCCGGCCTTCAAGCGGCAAAAGGCCAGGGGCCAGGCGATTCATCGCCTGGCCCCTGGTTCTTTTGAACGCCGCACGAAGCGGCGGTTATTTCAGTGGGAAAAGGCCATGGATGGCTTTTCCCACATACCCTTAGCGGCCGCGACGGC
>CAYZHH010000366.1:0-2937 GCA_964478275.1 uncultured Candidatus Kuenenia sp. | reverse complement strand
AATACCGGCGTAGCAGCCATCGCGCAAGCTTACCTATCTCCACATGCTTGCCACCGCCGGCGAACCAATGCGGCTTGCCTCCAAGCCCTGTGCAAGGGCCGTGCCGAACGGGATTGCCTGGAGGGCCGTAGAGAACGTCCGGCGAAATGGCACGGGCAACCCCGCCGGCCGTGAAGCCAGAGGTTGCGGCGTCGATCAGGCGTGGATGGCTTGGCCGGCGACGGCCATCGCGGCTTCCTTGAGCGCCTCGGGCAGCGTCGGATGAGCGTGGCAGACGCGGGCGATGTCCTCGGCCGTGGCCCCGAAGGTCATCGCAGCCGCTGCCTCTGCCACGACGTTCCCTGCCTCGGGGCCGATGATGTGGACACCGATGACGCGATCAGTGGCTGCGTCAGCTAACACCTTCACCTTGCCTGTGGTGTCACCGAGCGTTCGAGCCCGGCCGTTGGCCCGAAACGGGAAGACGCCCTTCTTGAAGGCCACCCCCTCGGCCACGAGTTGCTCTTCGGTCTTGCCCACGGCGGCGATCTCAGGATGCGTGAATACAACGGCCGGCACGAGGTCGTAATCGACGTGCGCATAGCCGCCCGTCATGCCGTCCACGCAGGCGACACCGTCTTCTTCGGCCTTGTGGGCGAGCATTGGACCTGGCACACAGTCGCCAATCGCCCAGACGCCCGGGGCCGATGTGCGGAAATGATTGTCCACGGGGATGACGCCTCGTGTATCGGGCACCACGCCCACGGTCTCGAGCCCGATGTCATCGGTGGCCGGACGTCGCCCCGTCGCGGCGAGCACCCGATCGCAGCGGATCGGCTCAGCTCCCTCCACATCGACGATGCACCCATCGCCATCGGCATGGGCCCCGGTCACCTTGACGCCGAGCCGAATATCGAGCCCCTGCTTCCGGAAGAGCCCAAGAGCCTCGGCCGCGATGTCGCCATCGATGCCAAGAAGGATGCGGTCGGCATACTCGAGGACCGTCACCCGCGAGCCGAGCCGTCGCCACACGCTGCCAAGTTCCAGGCCGATGTAGCCGCCACCGATGACGACAAGGTGTTCCGGCACTGACGGATAGGCCAGCGCCTCGGTGCTCGTGCCCACCCGATCGCCATCCGTCTCGATGCCCGGAAGCACGACGGGGTGACTGCCCACGGCCACGATGACCCGCGGAGTGTCGAGCGTGGTCACGCTCCCATCGGCAGCCGTGACCGTCACCTTCCCCAGCCCTGCGAGCCGACCGGTGCCCACGTAGCGGGCGATCTTGTTTTTCTTGAGGAGCGCATCGATGCCCTTGGCGAGCGTCGAGACCACCTCGTCCTTCCGCTGCATGAGCCTCGCGAGATCGAGCGACACGCCCGTAACCTTCACGCCGTGAGCCTCCAGCTCGTGGGCGGTCTCCTCATATTTGTGGCTCGACTCCAGGAGCGCCTTGGAAGGAATGCACCCGACCCGTAGGCAGGTGCCGCCGAGTTTCAGCTCCTTCTCGATGACGGCCGCGGAAAGGCCCCGCTGGGCCGCCCGAATGGCCGCCACATAGCCGCCCGGCCCGCCACCAATCACCACCAGATCGTGCTGCTGCATGTCAGACTTCCAGCATGAGTCGGCTTGGATCCTCGATCGTATCTTTGATCCGCTTGAGGAATGTCACCGCTTCGCGGCCGTCGACCAGCCGATGATCGTACGTCAGCGCGAGGTACATCATCGGGCGAATCACCACCTGGCCATTGACCGCCATCGGTCGCTCTTGGATGGCGTGGAGGCCGAGAATGCCGCTCTGCGGCGGATTGATGATCGGCGTGGAGAGCATCGAGCCATACACGCCTCCGTTGGAGATCGTGAAGGTGCCTCCCTGGAGCTCCTCGAGCCTGAGCTTGTTCTCCGACGCTCGCCGGGCGAACTCGCCAATGGCAGACTCGACCTGGGCGAACGACATGGTCTCGGCATTCCGAAGGACCGGCACCACGAGCCCTTTGCCGCCGCCGACGGCGATCCCGATGTCGTAGTAGTCGCGAAACACGATGTGCGGATCGCGGTATTCCGCGTTGACCTGCGGCACCGCTCGGAGGGCCTCGACCGCCGCCCGCACGAAGAACGACATGAACCCGAGCTTCACGCCATGCCTCTCCTGGAACACATCCTTGAACTTCTTTCGAAGCTCCATGACGGCAGACATGTCGACCTCATTGAAGGTCGTCAGGAGTGCCGCGTCACGCTGGGCTTCGACAAGCCGCTCGGCGATCCGCCGCCGAATCGGACTGATGAGCTGAAACCGCTCCTCACGGGCCCCGGCCTGCGCGAGTGACGCTGGAGCAGCTGGCAACGGCGCCGGAGGCGTTGCACGCGGTGCCGGGGTGGGCGCAGCAGCAACGGCCCGCGACGCATCGGCCTTGGTGACACGACCTCCGGGGCCCGTGCCGGCAACGCCGGCAGGGGAAGCACCGGCCTCAGCGAGCACCCGCGCCGCCGCTGGCATGATCCGCTGCGGCGGTGCGGGCGGTGCGGGCGGTGCGGGCGACTGAACGGAACCGATTGTTGTCCGGCCCTCGGTCCTCCGAACATCAACCACGGGCGACGGCGCGGCAGGCGGTGCGGCAAAGGCTGGCGCTCCCGCGGCCGGCACGCCCGCACCAGCTGGTTCCAGATAGCCGATGACTTCTCCGACGACAGCCTTCTCGCCACTGCCCTTGAGCACCTTCACGATCGTGCCCGCCACCGGAGCAGGCAGCTCCACGGTCGCCTTGTCGCTCTCGATCTCGACGATCGCGTCGTCTATGGCGACGCTGGCGCCCTCACCCTTTTTCCAGGGGCCGATGATCACCTCGGTGATCGACTCGCCGACTTCGGGAACCTTCAATTCAATGGGCATGGTGAGGAGCGCGGGGTGGTGGGGGAATGGACGGAAAGGGGCGTCAGCTTTCGAAGGCGGCCGTAAGC
>CAYZHH010000365.1:0-2943 GCA_964478275.1 uncultured Candidatus Kuenenia sp. | reverse complement strand
GGCCAAGTGCTACGGCGGCGACATCTCGCGCAAGAAAAAACTCTGGGCCAAGCAGAAGGAAGGCAAGAAGCGGATGAAGAGCGTCGGCAGCGTCGACATCCCGCAAAAGGCTTTTCTTGCGGTCCTCGATACGGGCGTCGATCGGCAGTAAACGCACCACCCCGCGACGACTACCCGCAGGTAAGCCCGCTCTCGGACACACCAGGGTGGAACCCACGAGGGGTTGCCCGAGCCACGCCACGGACTACCGCCGCGGGATCAGCCCAAGGTCGAGCCCGAAGACAAACAGCATGAGCGACAGGATGAGGCCAAGCCCGAGGTAGGAAAGCGCTGCGACCACCGTTTCGCTCGGTGGCTTTCGGAAGACCATTTCGTACAGCAGAAACACCATGTGACCGCCGTCGAGGACGGGGATCGGCAGGAAGTTGACGACGGCCAGGTTCGCCGAGAGCATCGTCAAGAACAGCAAGAGCCGGCCAAACCCCTCCTCGGCCGACTTGCCCGCCTGCTTCGCGATCTCGATCGGGCCGCCAAGAAGCCGCGGGCTGATTTCATTGCTCGTGAGTTTTCCCAGGAAGCTGTAGACAAGCAGGAGGTCTTCGCCCGTCTTCCGGAGGCCGCGGCGGAAGGCCTCGCCGAGTGAGCCCGCCTTCACAACGCGGTAGACCGGCTCGAAGACGAGCCCTCGGTCCGTGACGAACAAGTCTTCGGCTTCCACAGGGGCGATGTCGATCTGACGCGACCCGTCGTGTTCGGTCACTACATCGAGACGGAGCTTGGTCCCCTTCGGCACGTCCTGGAGCACGGCCATCACCGCCGGCCAGTTCGGTTCCGCATTCGTGAGGGGCACCCCATCTCCTGGCTTTTCGCCTCCAGGTGGAAGAAACGTCGCACGTGCGAGCCGGTCGCCGGGCTTGATGCCCAAGCCAGCAGCAGGGCTGCCAGCGGCAACGTCAGCCACCGTGGGCAGCACGGTGATGGCCACGCCGATGGAGGGAATTGACACCGGGCAGCCGATGCCGGTCGTCTCATCATCTCGCCAGTTCACTTCGCGCGGCACAACGCTTACGTCGCGGTCGGCCTTCCCCTCATGGGCAATGGTGAGCACGACCGACTCACCGGCACGCGGTGCAAGCCGAGCGTCGAGCGTGAGCGGATCTGCTGTGGGCTCGCCATCGACAAGGCGAATCTCGTCGTCGGTCGTGATGCCGGCATCGGCGGCGGGAGAATCCTCCTGGACTGCCGCAATGACTCCGGCGACAAGCCCAAGCCCTATCCCTCGCCGTCGCTGCGGCGGCACGACGATCTCGAGACGCTCAGGTTTCTTCGATTCCTTGCCTCGCCGCTCCACCCCGAGCGTGACAGACTCGCTCGCCTTGCGCGAAAGTGCCGCGAGCAGTTCGGCGTAGGTGTCGATCGTGACGCCGTCGATCGAGTGAACCGTGTCTCCTGACTCAAAGGGTGGCTCCGCTTGGCCCGCTGCACCCGGCAGACCTTTCCCGAAGTCAGCCGGGAGAGTCAGTGAAAAGGGGCTCGTGACGCCAATCGTCGGCGCACCCAAGTCGGTGTCGGGGCGAAGGGTGACCGTCCGTGTTTCAACAGCTGGCGGGCGGCGGATCGTGAAATCGATGCCCTTGGTCGCGTTGCCGACGGTCACTCCGTGCCGGAGGTCGTTGAAGATCGGATTGTCCCGGTCACCGATTTTCACTATCTCGTCGCCCGTCCGCAGGCCAGCCCGCCAGGCCGCTCCCCCGGTGCGCACGCTCGAGATCGTGCAGGTCATCTCGCGAACGCCCAGGCCAAAGGCGAGTGACGCCATCAGGAACGCAAAAATCACGTTCATAATCACGCCCGCCGAGATGATCGCCATGCGCTTCGGCACGCTCTGGGCGGGATAACTCCGCGGATCCCATGCGGGATGCGGGCCGCCGGTCGGCTCTGGCGGCAAGTCGCCAGACGATATCGCGTTTCCAGGCCCTGCGGCCCGGGCTCGCTCGGCTTCGGTGGCGGCCGCGGCCGGGTTGTCATCCTGGCCGAGCATTTTCACGTAGCCGCCCAGCGGCAGCGCGCCGATGCCGTACTCCGTCTCGCCCCACTTGAAGGAGAGGAGCTTGAGTCCCCCCACATCAAAGCCGAGGAAAAACTTCTCGCACTTCACGCCGCAAGCCTTGGCCACAAGAAAGTGCCCAAGCTCGTGGACGAAGATCACAAATCCCAGGCCGCCGGCCACCTGAAGAATCACGAGCCAACTCGATGGTTGGAGAATCCACCACGTCGTCGCTGCAAGCAACCCACAACCTGTCATACACACGCCCACTTTCCAACCTCCTGCCTGGCCCAGGCGTCGAGACGGCGGACGTCATCGAGCGTAGGAGCCTCGTGATAAGAATGTTCATCCAAGAGCCGCTCACAGATCTCCGCAATGTCGGTAAACCGTAGCTCACCGGCCAAAAACCCGCGTACCGCCTCTTCATTCGCCGCGTTGAGCACAGCACCGGCGGTGCCACCGCGGGCCGCCGCCTCGAGGCCGAGACGCACCGCGGGAAACCGCTCGAAGTCGGGAGGCTCGAAGTCGAGTCGCATCGTCTCGGTGAAATCGAGCCGCCTCGCTGGACATGGGCACCGCTCCGGATAGAGCAGCGCATACTGAATCGGCAGCCGCATGTCGGGTGGACTTAACTGCGCGATCACGGCGCCGTCAATGAATTCCACCAGCGAGTGAACGATCGACTGCGGATGGACGACGACAGCGAGCTTGTCGGCCGGGAGGCCGAAGAGCCACCGGGCCTCGATGAGCTCGAGCGCCTTGTTCATCATCGTGGCGGAGTCAATCGTGATCTTCTGGCCCATCGACCAGGTGGGATGGCGGAGCGCATCGGCCGGCGTGACGGCCGCGCTGGGTCGTGGTCACTGATCCTCTCGCGGCCAATGAGATCGGGCCTG
>CAYZHH010000364.1:0-2993 GCA_964478275.1 uncultured Candidatus Kuenenia sp. | reverse complement strand
TGTGCGAGCGGCGGCCGGAGGGCCGCAAAGACCGCCGGGGCCATGGATGGCCCGCTGGTCGTGAGGCTAGTTTGACAGGGTTTCCCGCGCAGGGTTCAATCTCGGCCTCCCAACCATCGCAGGGTGTCAGGCCGGTCGCTGCGGCCTGACCGAGGTTTTTCTCACGCGGAGTCTTCTCGCATCGTGCCACGCCGTCCACTGTCTCTCACTGCTGCCGCGACCGTCGCTGTGGCGATTCTTCCCACCCTTGCGCTTGCATCGGATCAGGCTGCGGAGTCTGCATCCTTCTTCGGAGCCTACGGATTCTTCTGGCTCCTGGTGGTCGCAGGGGCGTGCTTGGCGCTCTACAAGGCATGGGACTTCTTCAAGTGGATGGAGTCGCAGGATCCCGGCACGCCTCGCATGGTGGAGATCGCTGGGTACGTCCGCACCGGCGCCGACGCCTACCTCCAGCAGCAGTACAAAGTGGTAGCCGCGTTCTTCGTCGCCATCTTCCTCCTGCTGGCGATCATGGCCTTTGCCCTCAAGGTTCAAAGCGCCTGGGTGCCGTTTGCGTTTCTCTCCGGCGGCCTCTTCTCCGGGCTCGCGGGCTGGTTCGGTATGAAGACGGCGACGCTGGCGAGCAACCGCACGGCAGCTGGCGCCGCACGGAGCCTCAATGACGGCCTTCAGGTTGCTTTCCGATCCGGGGCAGTGATGGGCCTGACCGTCGTCGGCCTCGGCCTGCTCGACATCATGGTCTGGTTTTTCATTCTGTACTGGATCGTGCCTTTGTTTGCCGACCCGCTCTCGCTCGAGGAGATCACCGTCACGATGCTCTGCTTCGGGATGGGGGCAAGCTCCCAGGCCCTCTTCGCCCGCGTCGGCGGCGGCATCTTCACGAAGGCGGCCGATGTTGGGGCTGATCTCGTGGGCAAGGTCGAGCACAGCATTCCCGAAGACGACGCCCGCAATCCCGCCACGATCGCCGATAACGTCGGCGACAACGTCGGCGACGTCGCCGGCATGGGGGCGGATCTCTACGAGAGCTACTGCGGCAGCATCCTGGCTACCGCCGCCCTCGGCGTCGCGGCGTTTCCAGGTGAGTACCGCATGCAGCTCGCGGCCCTGTTTCTGCCGATGTCGATCGCTGCCGTCGGCATCGTGCTGTCAATCTGGGGCATCTTCCAGGTGAAGACCGAGGAGAATGCCTCCCAGAAATCACTCCTGGCGGCCCTGGCCCGCGGCATCAACATGTCCACGGTTGCGATCGTGGGGGCGACGTTCCTCCTGGCACCCATCATGCTCGGCTGGAGTTTGAGCAGCTTCGGCGTGGCGGTCAGCGTCATCGTGGGCCTCCTCGCTGGCTGGCTGATTGGCAAGTGGACGGAGTATTCGACGAGCAATGAGTACAGGCCTACCCAGGAGCTCGCCGACCAGGCGCTCACCGGGCCCGCCACGATCATCATCGGTGGCGTGGCCGAGGGGATGATGAGCGTCTGGGTTCCGGTGCTGGTCACCGGCGCGGCCACACTCCTGGCCTTCGGCTTCGCCAACGGCTTCGACTTTGAGGACCCGGCCAGGTTCGCGCTGGGCCTCTATGGCGTGGGCATCGCCGCCGTCGGCATGCTCTCGACGCTCGGCATTACGCTCGCGACCGATGCCTACGGCCCGATCGCCGACAACGCGGGCGGCAACGCCCAGATGGCAGGCTTGCCCGAGATTGTTCGCGAGCGGACCGACGCCCTCGACGCCCTCGGCAATACCACCGCCGCCACCGGCAAGGGCTTTGCCATTGGATCCGCTGCGCTGACGGCCCTTGCCCTTCTCGCGGCGTACATCGAGGAGGTACGCATCGGCTTTGATCGGTGGGGCCAGGCAGTCGCCGAGAACGTCGAGGGCACGCCTGACCAGTTCCTTACGATCGAGGGCAAGCGGACCCAGCTCACGGCTGGTCAGTGGGTGAAGCTCACCGACGGCGTGGTCGTGGAGCTCGGCCCCGAGCCGGCCAAGAACCGCACCTGGATGGTGCTCGACAAGAAAGCCATCCCCGACTTCGCCAAGCTCCCCGCACGGAGCGTGGTGGCTGAAATGCCCGCTGCCGACGGCGTGAAAGCCCTGGCCGAGGCCCGCAGGATCGTGCCTGTGAAGTCGGCCTTCATGGCCGACTACATGCGGTTCTATGACGTCACGCTCATGAACCCCAAGGTGCTTGTTGGGCTCTTCCTCGGCGCCATGAGCACGTTCGTCTTCTGTGCCATGACCATGAAGGCCGTTGGCCGGGCCGCGAAGGGCATGGTGGAGGAGGTCCGCCGCCAGTTCCGCGAGAAGCCGGGCATCATGCTGGGCACCGATACCCCCGACTACGCGGCGCCTGTGGCCATCAGCACGAAGGCAGCCCAGAGGGAGATGGTGCTTCCGTCGCTCTTGGCTTTGGTGATGCCCGTCGCCACCGGGCTCGTGCTCGGCGTGTCGGGCGTGATGGGCCTGCTCGTCGGTGGCCTCACGACCGGCTTCTGCGTGGCCGTCTTCATGGCCAATGCCGGCGGCGCGTGGGACAACGCCAAGAAGTACATTGAGGGGGGCGCGCACGGCGGAAAGGGCACCGAGGCCCACAAGGCGGCCGTGGTTGGCGACACCGTGGGCGATCCGTTCAAGGACACCAGCGGCCCAAGCCTCAACATCCTCGTGAAGCTCATGAGCATGGTGAGCGTCGTGGCCGCCGGTCTCATCGTTCGGTATTCGCTCGAAGCCATGGGCATTTTCTAGTTTTACGGCCGGCGGGGCTCGGGGTTGCCCGTGCCCCTACGCCGGACGTTCGCTACCGGCAGCTGCTTTCGCGCCGGCGCCGCCGTCCCGGCGTCGGCTTCGGCTTGCGGTCGCCGGGCAAAGCCCGGCTCCCAAGCATTTCGCGCCGGTGCCGCCGTCCCGGCGTCGGCTTCGGCTTACGGTCGCCGGGCAAAGCCCGGCTCCCAGGCATTTCGCGCCGGTGCCGCCGTCCCGGCGTCGGCTTC
>CAYZHH010000363.1:0-3050 GCA_964478275.1 uncultured Candidatus Kuenenia sp. | reverse complement strand
ACCGCGATATTGAGCACGGCTCGGTGCGGCACATTGAAGCCCCCGGCACGAGCCGGGGGACTGCGGATTCAAGGCCGCCCAGTTTTCTATCGCGGGCGGGACGGCCCAACCGCCCGCAGCCCCCTCGCTGTCGCGAGGGGCTTTTATTGGGAAGCGATGCGAGGCAATGTCGCTTCCGCGAGGGGTTGCCCGTGCCACATCGTTGGCGTTGTTTGCAAGCGAAGCCAGGATGGCGAAGCGCAGCAAACTCCGAGTGAGCGAAGGGCATGCCCCTTGGCGCCGGGCTTTGCCCGGCGACCGCAAGCCGGAGCCGACGCCGGGACGGCGGCGACGGCGCGAAATGCCTGGGAGCCGGGCTTTGCCCGGCGACCGTAAGCCGGAGCCGACGCCGGGACGGCGGCGCCGGCGCGAAAGCAGCAGGCCCGTAGCGAACGTCCGGCGATGTGGCACGGGCAACCCCGAGCCTCGACCACTCACGCCGAGAGCGACTGCGGCCGCGGCTCGCCGTGCCGGAGGTCATCGGGAAGCCACTCGGCATCAGCTTCTTCCTCGTCGGCCGCGGCGGTCGCTGAGGGCCCACCATCCGCCTCGTCGCCGTAGGAATCGCGGGCACTCGTCCCAAAGAAGGAATACATCACCGGCACGAGAATGAGCACGAGCACCGTCGTGGTCGCCAGGCCGAAGGCCATCGAGGTGGCCATTGGGACGAGGAACTGGGCCTGGAAGCTCTTCTCCAAGAGCAACGGCATCAGGCCGCCGATCGTCGTCAAGCTCGTGAGCATGACCGGCCGGAACCGGAGGCAGCCGGCCTCGCGGAGGGCCTCACGGAGCGGGTGCCCGGCCCGCACGCGATGGTTGATGAAGTCGACGAGCACGATTGAGTCGTTGACCACGACGCCCGAGAGGGCGACCAGGCCAAACATGCTGAACAGCGTCAAGGGCATGCCCATGATGGCGTGTCCGAACACGGCACCGGCGATGCCGAAGGGGATCGCGAGGATGATGAGCAGCGGCTGAAAGTAACTCTTGAACTCCATCGTCAGGAGCACGAACATCGCGAAGAGCGCGACGATGAAGCCGACTCCCAGGCTGCGCAGCGATTCGTTCGTCTGCTCCCGCTGCCCCTCCCAGCGGATGCGAACGAGCGGGAACTCCTCAAGCAGCTCGGGCATGAGCCGCTCCTCCATGTCGGCCGTGATCTGCCCGCTCGTGAGCGGGCTTTTTGCGGCGTCGATGTCGGCCACCACCGCGATCGACCGCTTCTGGTCGAGACGGTTGATCTCGGAGTAACCGCGGGCAACCGTGATGTCGGCGATCTCCCGTAGCGGCCGCTGGACACCGTCGGCGCCCGTCACGCGAATCTCGTCGAGTGTGGCAAGATTCCGACGTTCCTCCTGCGGGTAGCGGACCATGAGCTTGACCTCATGACGGCCCCTCTGGAGCCGCATGACCTCCTCCCCGTAGTAGCTGGCCCGGACCGTGGCTGCCACGTTCTCGAGCGACACACCAAGTGCCTCGGCCCGTGGCTTGATTTTGATCTGGTATTCCCATTTCCCGGGCCGTGAGTCGTCGTCGATATCGATGACACCGGGGTACTGGGCCAGCCACTCCTTGCACCGCTCGACGGCGGCCTCGAGCTGGCGAACTGCCTCGGGGTTTGACTGGGCGAGCAGCTTGAACTCGATCGTCTTCCCGCCCGGCCCGATATTCTCCATCCCGAAAAGGAGTGACTCGACGCCCGGAAACGCACCCGACGTTCGCCGCCACTCGCTGATGAACTCCTCGCTCGTGATACTGCGGGTCTGGCCGTCAACCAATTCGATCGCCACCGCTCCGACATGGCTGCCACTCATCCGGGCGTCGGGGCCGACCTCGCCCTGGGCCGCCACTTGGCCCACCGCCCGGTGGACGAGCGTGACGATCGGCTCGCCCCCCGGCGGGGAGAACTTCCGCGAGGCCTCGAAGGCTGCCTCTTCGATCTGCCGCGTGGCCTCTTCGGTGACTTTCATCGGCGTGCCGTCGGGAAAGACGATCTTGGCTAGGAGCCGACTGGCGTCGATCTTCGGAAACAGCTCGAAGGGGGTGACGCCGCTGCGGACGATTCCGAGCGCCACCAGCAGGATCGAAACAGCAAGGGCAAGGGTGGCGTAGCGATTGTCGACGGCCACTTCCAAGATCGGCGAATAGACCCGCTTCACAAACCCCTTCAGGCCTCGGTCACAGGCCCGTTGGAGGAACGCCACGACGGCCAAGAGCGGGCGAAACGGGTAGAGCACGACTCCCAAGATCGTGAACACGAGGCTCTTCTCGTGGGCCAAATGGCCCGGCAGCATGAGCGTGGACTCCACGAGCGACATCAACAGCGACGTAATGAACGCGAATGGCATCACGGCAATGAACTTGCCCATCACGCCCGACACAAAGCAGAGCGGCATGAAGGTGATCACCGTCGTCAGCACGCTCGAGATGACGCTCGGGATCACCTCGACCGTTCCGTCGATGGCCGCAGCCGTGAGGCTCTTCCCCATCCGGCGATGCCGCTCGACGTTGTCGCTCACCACCACGGCGTCGTCTACCACGATCCCGATCGCCATGAGGAAGGCAAACATCGAGAGCATGTTGAGCGTCTGGTCGGTCGTGAACATCAGCATCCCGGTGCCGAGCATCGCGAAGGGGATGCCGAGAGCCACCCAGAAGGCGATCTTGAGGTCGAGGAACAGGGCCAGGACGACAAAGACGATCACCAGCCCCTGAACACCGTTGGAGATGAGCATGTCCAGTCGGTCGCGGACATCGATGGACTGATCGGCCCATGTGACAAGCTCGTAGCCTTCTGGAACCCCCCCTTCGGCCACGTACCCCTTGACGGCCGCCACCATCGCCAGGAGGTCTTCGCTCGAGGTGCGGTCAACGGAGATGACCATCCCCTGCCGGCCGTTGATCCGATTGGTGGAGGCGACGTCGGCAAACTCGTCGCGGACCGTGGCAAGATCGCCCACGGCGAGCACGAGCCCGTCGGGCAGCGTCACGAGCGGCAACTGGGCGATCTC
>CAYZHH010000362.1:0-3052 GCA_964478275.1 uncultured Candidatus Kuenenia sp. | reverse complement strand
GCACGGCGAGGATCGAGCCGGCCGTATTGTGAAACTGGCGTCCCACCGCGCCACGGCCGAACGGGTCGTGGCCACGACGCAGGCAGCGTATGACGCGACCCATCCAGGTGACATCGACAGCGATGAAGCGAGGCTCGAACGTGCCGCAGAAGGCTCACGCACGCGCCGGACCGGAGCAATTACCCAAAAGGCATCGGCCGAAGGCACCTTGCGGTTTGACGGCGCGAGCGACCCGCGCGAGCGGCGGAGCAAGGCAGTCGTGCGAAAGCGGCTTGCCGAAGCCCGTCACGCTCGTGAGGACCGGGAAGGCAAGGCCTACCAGTTGCTGGCCACGCTCTTCGAGAACCAGCAGCGGGCCGTCGAGGATCAGTTTGTCCAGCCGCTTGCCGAAGGCGTGACCAAGTACCTAGTGCGGCTCTTTGGCCCGGGCGCACGAGCCACCCTCAATTACAAGGACGGCATCTTTCAGGATCTTGCACTGGTACGGTCTGATCGCGGCAACGTGCGGCAGGCGTTTTCGCAATTGAGCGGCGGCACCCGTGAGCAGGTCGCGGCGGCGACGCGGCTGGCGATGGCCGAGATCCTCGCTGAGAAACATGACGGATGCCTGCCGATCGTGTTCGACGACGGGTTTACGAATGCCGACCCCGATCGCATCCGTGCCCTCCAGGGCGTCCTCGACGATGCCGCGAACCGGGGCCTCCAGGTGATCGTGCTTTCGTGTACGCCCAACGAATACTCCACGCTGGGGGCCACCCGGATCGACCTCCAGCCGCTGGTTTTTGCCGGTGTTGCCGTCGGGCACGCCTCCCCGTCGGTGCAAACAGCGGCCGAGTATCAGGATGAAGACGACGACACCACGCACCAGGCCGTCCGCGATATCGGGCCCGGCATGCCCTCGATGAACGCCGCCATCTCTTCCAAGCCGACGATGGCTGGCCCCGTCACAGACGACCAACGGACCGCATTTCTCGCAGCGGTCGCCAGCAAGTTCGGCAGCGCCGGCAACGGTGCCCTTCGGACCGCCCTTGGGTGGGACGAGGCGACCTACGACGCCGTCAAAAAGGACCTCCTGGCGGCTAAACGTATCGCGCCCGGCCGCGGCCGAGGGGGGAGTGTCCGTCTTAGGGATAACGCCATGACCAGCGAGCCGTGAAGCGCCGTCTCTCGTCGGGCGTCAGACACAAGATCAGCTTTGAGAAGCCGGGGACACGCGATGTATGACTACGGTGACAGCGACTCGTACGACAGCCGAATCGAAAGCCTTGAAGAGTTCACAGTTCGTAAGATCGCCGAGCACGTCGCGGCGATCCATTACGGTGACGACGAAGATCGGGTCGAGGCCTGCGCCGAACTGCGTGCGATGGGCGCCGCCGCCGCCGAGGCTATCCAGCCCCTGCTTCGACTCCTGGTTCGCCCACCCGATGACGAAAGCGGGCTCGACCAGTTTGTCCGTGGGATGGCGTGTGATGCCCTCGGCGCGATCGGAGACGCGGCCCGCGAAGCGCTCCCCATGCTCCATCAGTATGCGACCGACCCGTCTCTTGCAAGCGACGAAGGCCGTTGGACCAAGCTTCGGGCCGCTGCGGCGATCTTCAAGATCACCGGCGACGACACGATAGCCAAGGCGCTGCTCGAGGAGCTTGAGCACGCGCCTGAAGAGTGGCTTCGACACCACGCCGAAAAGTGTCTCTCCATGCTATCGGGCGGCGATCCCTGGCCCGATCGCAAGGAAGGCAGGCTGTACCTGCTGCTCCCTTCGGACGACGACGATTCGTGACTCGCCGCCAGTTTCTATACTGAAGCGCTCATGGCATTGGGCCCAAAGTGCCCGCACGGCTCTCAACGCACGCCGCCACGTTCGGCGAGATCGCCCCAGCGCGCCGCCGCACGGTCAGAAAGTGCCTTGTACTCGGGCTCGCGACTGTTCGCGAGCCAGTAGTCCACATTATTGGCGACCCCTTCGCGTCGAGCCCGTTTCACGACGGGGGCATCGATCTCATCTGGCGACACAAGCCCGACCGGAACAGGGCGGTCACGGCCGAACAGGACTATGCCCGTATCACCCATCGGTTCACCGACGCCGTCGATGCCGTAGCGCATGAGAATGCCGCGCATCTGCAGCATGACACCGTAGTGCAGGTCATGCTCCTTTGAGAACCACTCGCTCCCCTTTGCGCGGTGGAAGTGGTACTGAAACAGCGAGATCGCCTCGGTGAGCGTAAGGTGCTTGTTGCGTGGTAGTGCCCTATGTGGCGGACGGCGCACGATGTCGGCACCAAACTCACGTTTCAAGGTCGCGATCACAGCCGGATTGGGCTTGTCCACCCTGTCGAGAACGCGCGTGCCAGGCCGAAGCCTCACTTTCACAACGATGCCGCCACACGCGAACCGCACCGCAGTGGCAAAGTCGCAGGTGATGTATATCCCACTGCCGAGCTGACCCTTGGTCCTGTAGCCCGGCTCTCCCTCAAAGTCATAGCGCCGATCCTGAAACCCCTCGGCGATGATTGACGCTGCACCAGGCCAGTTGGTGCCGTGGTAGAAGAGTCGCTCGTGCAGATTGGTGGCAATATCGGGATACAGCGGCTTATTTCTTCGGGGATCGTGTGGGCCTCCTGAGCGTGCCAGAGAAAGCCCGTTCTCAGGCCCTTTGCACCGTGAGTACATCCGCCGCGCCACCGTACTGGGCCTGAACGAGCTGCTTGGCGTGGCCGGCCGAACTGGCCGTTACCTGCGTCCAACTGATGCGTCCATTCAAACGAATCTTCACTTTGTAGAGGGTCATCGCTACATCTCCTGGGAAAAGGGTGAAAAACAGTCGATCAACCAACCACGCCAGTCAGCGGAGCCACTCGTCATCGTCATCGTCGTCGTCTTCGTCGTCATCGTCATCGTCATCGTCGTCTGCCGCTGCTAGTGCTTGCAACTGACGGACAATCGCCTCCAGCTCTTCGATGCCGCCGGCGGCTTCTTCGATCGCGGCGAGCCTTGCGAGGTGGCTCCGCTCTTGGAGGACCGGCTCCAGGCTGACGTGGCCTGTGTACATGGC
>CAYZHH010000361.1:0-3055 GCA_964478275.1 uncultured Candidatus Kuenenia sp. | reverse complement strand
GTGATCTCCAAACGAGGGGTGGACGAAGTCATCGTGCAATCGGGCTATGTCCCCGGAAAAGCATTCCGAGCCTTTCTCGGTGATTGCATGGAGGCCGGAGCCGAAGTGAAGGTGCTGCCCGGTATCGACGAGCTCCTTGCTGGCGATAAGCAGCTCTCGCATGTGCAGCTTCGCTCGGTTGAGATCAAGGACCTGCTGCGACGCGAGCCGGTTCAGTTGAACAACCCGGCCATTCGCGAAATGATCGCGGGTCGCGTGGTCATGGTGACCGGGGCCGGCGGCTCGATTGGGTCTGAGATCTGTCGCCAGGTGCTCCGGTTCGCGCCGCTCAAGCTCCTGCTCGTCGAGCGGGCTGAGAACGCGCTCTTTCTGATCCACCAAGAGTTGGTGAATCTTCAACCGCGGCCCAACGTCGAGCCCCTCGTGGCCGATATCAGCGATGAGACGCGAATGGAGCAGATCCTCCGCGATCACCAGCCGGATTTGATCGTGCACGCCGCGGCGCATAAGCATGTGCCGATGATGGAGTGGAACCCTGCGGAGGCCATCAAGAACAATGTGTTTGGCACACGGTCCATCGCCCGCCTTGCGGACAAGCATGGGGTGAAAGAGTTCGTGGCCATCTCAACCGATAAGGCCGTGAATCCAACAAGCGTGATGGGCTGTTCCAAGCTGCTTGCCGAGCGGTATGTGCAGGGGCTTTCCTCGCACTCGGACACGAAGTTCATCGTCGTGCGGTTTGGCAACGTGCTCGCGAGCAATGGCAGCGTCGTGCCAATCTTCCAGGAGCAGATCCGGCGAGGAGGCCCTGTCACAATCACCCATCCGGATATCGAGCGGTTCTTCATGACGATTCCCGAGGCATCGCAGTTGGTGCTTCAGGCGGCCACGATGGGTACGGGCGGCGAAATCTTCGTACTCGACATGGGCGAGAGCATCAAAATTCTCGATATGGCGAGAGACCTCATCGCCCTGTCAGGCCTCAAGCCGGATGACATCGATATCGTGTACACGGGCCTGAGACCGGGCGAAAAGCTGTACGAGGAACTCTATTTTCACGACGAGGAGCGGCTCTCCACCGGTCACGAGAAAGTGTTCTCCGCCCAGCATCGCCCGGCAGACTTGGCAGCTATGGAAAGCATCTTCGAGGAGTTGCACGAAGTCCTCGAAGAATCACCCAATCGGATTCGCGCGAAACTTCGCGAGATGGTGCCGGAGTATGCCGCGGAAGTTGACGACGACGCTGTGTCCCGGTCCTCGGTAACGAGAATCCGCGCGAAGTAGGCGAGACCACCCCCAAAGGGAACGAGTGCCACAAGAAAGTTCTTCCTTGATCCCGGAATACCACAAGGCTGGAGATCCTGCCCGCGTGGGAATTCGCATCCCGTTCGTCAGGCCATCGCTCCCGCCGCCCGATGTGGTGGCAGGCATCGCGCGGGAAATCATCGAGACCGCGCGGCTCACGAAAGGGCCGTATGGGGAACGGCTCGAGGCCGCCATTGCGGCCCGGCTCAGCGTTCGTCACGCGGTCGCGGTCAGCAGTTGCACGGTGGGGCTCATGCTCGTGTACCGGGCCTTGGACCTCGCCGCAGGGAGTTGTCTGAGCCGTCGGTCGGCGACGGATGACTGCGCCGTGGCGTCGCTCGGGTCGCTATCGCGGTTCGGGGTTGCTCGCTCGGGCAACAGGACCGAGCCGCTTGGGGAGGTCATCATTCCCAGTTTCACGTTTTTGGCGGCCCCCGCAGCCATTGTGTGGAACAACCTCCGTCCCGTGTTCGTCGATGTCGAACTAGATACGACGAACGTGGCGGTCGCTGCGGTCCGGGCTGCAATCACCCCCCGAACAGTCGCGAGCGCGGCCTGCCACAACTTTGGCAATCCGTGCGACGTCGCCGGGCTTCACGCGTTGGCTGCGGAGTATGGCCTGCCGCTGGTCATCGATGCGGCCCACGGCTTCGGGGCCAGCATCAACGGCCGGCCCGTGGGCGGGGGCGGTACGGTCGAGGTATTCAGCCTCTCTCCTACGAAGCTTCTAGTGGCTGGCGAGGGTGGGATCGTGGCCACGAACTGCGACTGCGTGGCTCACTTCGTGCGACTGGGCAGGGAATACGGGAATGACGGTTCATACGATGCTTTGTTCGCCGGAATCAACGGGCGGATGCCCGAGTTGAGCGCCGCGATTGCCCTCGAGGGCCTGAAGAAACTCGACGACGTGTCAGCGGCACGAAACGCCGTGGCGCGGGCCTACCGTGCCGAGCTCCAAGACCTGCCCGGCATCGGCTTCGTGAAAACCATGCCAGGCACAGTGTGCAGCTACAAAGATTTTTCGATCACGGTGGATCCGACACGGTTTGGGATGACGCGAGATGGCCTCCGGCGGGTGTTGGCTGCCCAGGGTATCGAGACCAGGGCCTACTACAACCCGCCGTGCCATCGGCAAACCGCGTTCGAGCATTTCCACGATCGCTCGCGGCCCCTGCCGGTGACCGAAACGTTGGCGGCTCGCAGCCTGGCGCTGCCCGTCGGCGCCCATGTGGATGCTGGCGTCGTCAAGACCGTGTGTGATGTCATCGCGGATGCGAAGCAGTTGGCACAGTGATTGCCGCGGTGCTCGCCTATGACGCGCCGTCGAGCTTGGCGTTCTGGGCCGCGTGGACCACATTCGCAGGGCTGATGTCTGCCGCTGCAACCTACGGCGTGATTCGCTTTGCGGAAGCGTACGGGGTCATGGATATCCCGAATGCTCGCAGCAGCCATCATCGTCCCACGCCCAGAGGAGGAGGCATTGCGATTGTGCTTGTCGGGGTCGCGGGTGTGGCGGCTCTGGCAGTCGCGGGAATCACGCCGCCGATCTACGGCGAGTGGATCGTTCTCGGCTCGCTCGGTATCGCTGCGGTCAGCAGCCTGGACGATGTCTTCACGATTTCCCCAAAGCTGCGACTGGCCATTCAAAGTGTGGCGGCACTGGTCGCTGTCATGGCCCTCGGGCCCATTCAACGCATGGTCCTTGGCCCGATCGGAACCCTTGATTTCGGACCCGAGGGCTGGGTTCTGA
>CAYZHH010000360.1:0-3079 GCA_964478275.1 uncultured Candidatus Kuenenia sp. | reverse complement strand
GTTCGGACGATGCTCATGGCTGGTGACGGAGGTGGCGTGACGCTCCGGGCTGTTCCCGACACGGCGGTTTCGGTCGCGAGCCGCGGCATCGCGACTGCCATTCTCGTGGCCGTCGCACTTGCTGGATGGCAGTTGGCGCGCCGGTTCCCTGCGCTCTGGCGGCACTTCCTGCCGAGGCTCCATCAGTGGTGGTGGATCGCTTGCGGAGTCGCATGGATTCTCATGCTCGAGCCATCGCTGCCCGGTTGGCTCATCCTGGCGTTTGGGGCATGGGTCGCGTGGCCTGCGGCGTGGCGGGCGCGGCCGGCTTCGAGCCATAGCCGAGACCTCGTAGCGGGGGCTTCCACCCGCACCATCCAGCCGATGTGACGCGGGCCGACGAGGCCTGATTCAGGCGACGAATACGCCTGTTTCCGAGGTTTCGGGGGCAAACCGCCAGCTTCAAAAACGCTCTGGCTCCCGCCCTAGGGGCCCGCTACCGTCCGCCCCCGCTCGACATCGGCCGCGACAGGGCTCTGCCTGTCTTTCCAAACGGCCGAGCAACTGCATGGAGGCTTGGCAGCGACATGATGGTGCGAAGCAATCGGTTTCGGCAATGGGTCGGCATGGTCGGAGCATTCTCGGCAGCCATCGCATGCATGGTCGCGCCCGCATCCGCGGCGGGGTATCGCACCGCCAACTTTGTGATCGAGGCGCCTACCGAGCCGCTTGCCCGCAAGATCGGTGAAGCAGCCGAGCAGTACCGTCACACATTGGCGGTGGAATGGACCGGCGCACCGCTTCCCCGCTGGAGCCGCCCCTGCCCGATCACCGCGCAGGTCGCGCCCAATCTCGGTGCCGGTGGAGCGACGAGTTTTGTTTTTGACAAGGGCGAGGTGTTCAACTGGACCATGACAATCCAGGGGAGCGAGGAGCGAATCCTCGACTCGGTGCTCCCGCACGAGATCACACACACGATCTTCGCGAGCCACTTCCGCCAGCCATTGCCGCGATGGGCCGACGAAGGGGCCTGTACGACGGTCGAGCATCCTGTCGAGCGAGCCCGCCAGCACCGCATGCTCATCGAGTTTCTGACGACCGGCCGCGGCATTGCCTTCCCCGACATGTTCGCGATGCGAGAGTATCCACCCGACGTGCTGCCGCTCTATTCGCAAGGCTACTCGCTCGCGCGGTATCTCATCGAACGGGGTGGCCGTCACAAGTATGTCGCCTTCGTGAGTGACGGGCTCGCCACCGACAACTGGCCGAGCGCTCTTCGGAAGCACTACGGCATGGGGGATCTTGCCCAGCTCCAGCAGGTGTGGCTCGCGTGGGTGCGAGAGGGCTGTCCGGCCCCGCCGGCATCGCTCGCCGCCGCATCGCCGCCGGCCGCAACGAGTTGGACGCCAACAGCCCGTGGACAGAGCCCCGACACGCGACCTGCCGCGTGGCCACCTGCGGACGGCAAACCCGTCGCGACGAGCGCCGCCCGCACATCGGTCTACGCCCGCGGCGTCAGCCGCTGAACGACTACGGCTTGATGCCCGTCACCAGGAGGGTGATGTGGTAGAAGACCGGCGCGGCGAAGCACATCGAGTCGATACGGTCGAGGACGCCGCCGTGGCCAACCACGAGCGTGCCGTAATCTTTGACGCCGCGGTCGCGCTTGATCGCTGACATCGTCATGCCACCGGCGAAGCCCATCGCCGCGACGACAAAGCCAGCAAGCGTCGCCTGCCAGAGCTGAAACGGCGGCGCGGCCCACCACAGGGCCGCGGCCAGCAGCGCCGTGCTCGTGCAGCTCCCGAGCAGGCCCTCCCAGGTGCGGTTTGAGCTGACCGTAGGCGCCACGAGCCGGTGGCCGAGCATCCTGCTCCAGACATACTGCATGCAGTCGGCGAACTGCACGAGGAGGATGAGGAAGAAGAGAAGCCGGAAGTTGCTGCCGGGGCCCTCGGCGCCGGGGAGCTTCAGCTGGAGGAGCGCCGGCGCAAACGACACGCAGTAGACGCAGACCACGAGCCCTGCCTGGATTTTTGCCGTCCGCTCGAGGAACCGCTTGTAGTCGCCAGCGAAGGCCACGCGGGCGAGCACGAAGAGCGTGGCATAGACCGGCAGGAACACGCTGAAGATGTCGTAGCGATTGAGCCCTACGAGCACATAGTGGGCTGGGGTAAACGCGATGAACACCCAGAAGAGCGCGCGGTGGTCACCCTTCCGCGTGGGCGTCAGCGTGATGAATTCTCGCAGGGCCCAAAATGACACGAGCCCGAAGAGGACCACTGTGGCGGTGGTGCCCAGCCAAAAGGCGGCCGCAAGCACAGTGCAGAGAATCCACCAGCCGCGGAGGCGGCTGTTGAAGGTGCGAATGGCAGCCAGGTCGAGGCCGCGGTCTGGATGGCGGCGGAGAAACTGCCCCACAGCCGTGGCCGCAGTGAGCAGCGTTAGGACGCCTGCAACGAGAGCAATGGTGCGATTGTCGGTCATGGCCGCGGCATGGAGTCCATGCCAGCGTCGCGTGTGCGTGGCTATTCTTTGAGGGCGAGCACGGCGCGGCGTGCTCGGGCGAGGAAATCGAGTTTCGCTTCGCCACGCTCCAGCCACAAGGGAGGCCCGAAACTGATGCACGACAGGAGCGGCACGGGCAGAAATTCCCCGCGGGGCAGGACGCGGTTGAGGTTGTCGATGTGGACAGGCACGAGCTCGATCTCCGGCCTCTTCTTGGCAAGATAGTAGAGGCCGCTCTTGAATTCCCCGACCTCACCGGTGACGCTGCGACTCCCCTCCGGGAAGACGATCAGCGAACAGGCCGTGCCAGCCTCGCGGAGCATGATGTCCACCGGGCTCTGATGCACCTTGATGTCGGTGCGGTCGATGAGGATGGCGTCAAAGACCTCTTGGGCCAGCCAGCGGCGGACGACACCACGCGACCAGTAGTCCTTCGCCGCCACCGGACGGGTGACGTCGCGGATGGCTCGCGGCAGCGACGCCCAGATCACGAGCGCGTCGAGGTGGCTCGTGTGATTCGCGAAGTAGACCCGCTGGCAGGTGTCGGGCTGGCTGGCGATCCACCGCACACTTGCGCCGGCCAGCACCCGGG
>CAYZHH010000359.1:0-3080 GCA_964478275.1 uncultured Candidatus Kuenenia sp. | reverse complement strand
CAGGGGCATCCATGCCCCCTGCGGCCTTCGCGGCCCTCCGGCCGCTGCTCGCACCTCCGGATGCTTCACGGCCGGCGGGCCATCCATGGCCCCGGCGGCCTTCGCGGCCCTCCGGCCGCTGCTCGCACCTCCGGGCTCGCTTGCTCGTACGCGTGGTGGTGTGGTGCGCCCGAGCAGCCGGGGCGCTCGCTGTTTGCGTCCGCTGTGCGGCCCGTTCAAAATCGGCGTCAGTCACATCGACGTAGTGCCGCATCGCCACGGCCACGGTGTTGCCGAGCCACTTGGCCACAACCGCGAGCGGATACTCTCGGGCCAAGTCCGTTTCGCACGATGCCCGCATGGAATGCCAGAGCCTCGTCCACTGCGACACCTTGGCTCGCTTGATGATCTTTTCGAGCGTCGAGCGGAGATTGCAGCCAGCCCAGCCGTGCTTCCCCTTGGCGCGACGACGGTACTCCTCCGGAAAGACGTACTCGGCGCCTTCAGGCGCTTGATCCCAAGCAGCCTCGAGGTATGGCCTCACGTCGGCGAACAACGGGATCACGCGGTAGCCCTTGCCCACGAGGTGTTCCAGTTTCGGGCAGGGGACAGTGACTCGGCCGCGCTCCCAGTCGATGTCCCTGCCATCGCAGGCTCATGGCCTCGCTCGGCACCCGGAAGCCCACGAAACGCGAAAGGGCGATCAGGAGCCGCCACTCGTGATTCGGGGCGTGTTCGATGACCCGCCGCACGTCCGCTGCCTCTGACGGGACTTTCGCAGTCGCTCTACCCTTGCTCGCCGTCGCTCGTTTCGCCGTCGCTGCCTTGCTGGTGAAGGCAAGGATTCTACCGCAGGCGGACGGTTCGCGACGAAGAGGCGACGGCGATCACTCGCACGGCGATCATGCTCGTGCGCAACGAATGTCCGCGACAGGCGACACTGCAAAAGCGTGGAAGAATCACGACGTGGCAACCTCCGCGGTCATGTCGTCGCAAAGACATCCTTCCCAATGAGCTTGTTGGCGCTCAAAGCAATCTGGCGCAACCGATGATTCAGGATTTTGTTTTTGCAATCATCGACTGTGAGGTAGGACTCCATCGGCTTGGAACCGCTGAGGTCCGAGAGATATCGCGCGACCAGCGACGCTTGGTAGAGGGGCGAGTAGTTCTTCCAGAGTTGTTGGTACTTGCTCGTTTTCTTGAGAAGGTCGTTTCTGGTGCTGTGGTCAACGCTGTGGCAAGGCGGATTCCCTTCGGCAAGCACCGCTTCAATCATGTGCAGAGCCTTGTAGAAGGCGATGGTCACGATCCATGGCGTGTAGGCGTCGCCGCCCAGGATCAGATAGTCGATCGCCTGCTGATTGCCTTCGGCGGCTTTGATATGAGCCGCACTACTTGGCATAGACCAAGCAGCCGTTGCCCGAGTCTGAGATGAACGCCGTAGAAGCCTCATCGGGCGTGCGCGGAATCGCGAGGACGTTCATTTTGACCAGGCTGAAGCTTTCGCTGTTGGCTACTTCGATGTCCAAGTCCGAAAGGCTATCCATCAACTCGTCGTCGTAGGCAGCGCCCGCCTGGGTCACCAAGAACAGGAGGTCATTTTCCCGCACGGCAACCTGCGCGCGGTGAATCTTCGGTTTGTTCGCCTCGATCCACTTGCTCAGAAAGTCGAGCAAGTCACCGAACTGCTGCGGAAATCGAGCACTGTCGTTGGCGGCCCGGCAAGCCTCGACAGCCGCCTGGGCAGTTATGAAGAACCGATCCTCGCTGCGGGACACAACGAGCACATCCCTGCCCATAGACTCGTCAAGCAGGGTGATGCGGTTTTGGGATCGTGGATTTGTAGGGGCGACTGACATGGGTTCTCCAATCCACGCAAATGGATGAGAAAGGCTCCAGTGACCGCAAATGCAACGGGCATCAAGCCCGCGAGTTAGTGTGGTTCATCGGCTTTTGGCACACAAGAAGCATGCCAAAATCGGGGTGGCCCGGCTTTCTGGGCCGATCCGAGTCAGCCGAGAGACCCAGCAGCGGACCATTGCCAAACGCACCACCCGTTCTCGCCCTACGCTCACTCTAGCCTCATTTTGCGGCAAGGCCACTACTTTTGGGCGTGCCCCGCTTCTATAGCCAGACAGGGTTGTTTGCCCACCTTTCGGATTTCCGAGGGGGCATCCGGCCGCGGAGTGCCGGGGGCAGCGGCGAATGCCGCTGCTCAGAACAGCGGGAGGGCAGGATGCCCGACCTCCTTCTTGTTGTCTGCGCGGCACGACGGAAGCCGCCCACCACGAGCTGGAGTCGTGCCGCCCGGGCCGGAGGCCATTGAATCGCCGTGACTGAACTTCTCGCGTCCAATGGAAGTGGAGTGCGAGCGATGATCCAGGCAGACGCCCGACGCTGGAGTCCTTGGCTGCGAACATTCTGTCATGCACTGAAGAAATCGCACACGATGAGGCAAGCGTAAGGAAGTCGCAGGGCAGGTCGAGCTTTGGACCGGAGTTTTTTGTCCCAGTCATTGTCACGAATGCCGAACTGATCGCTTGCCGCTTTGACGCCGGCCAAGTCGCCCTCATCGACGGCACACTTGACCCATCGCATGCAAAATTTGAATGCGTTCCATTCATTCGATTCCGAAAGAGCCTCGCCACCGAATTTCCCAAAGGTGAAATCCGCGACCTGAATGCGGCCAATTTCGCTCGCGAGCGGACTGTCTTCATCGTAACGGCGTCCAAAATCGGTGACTTTCTGACTGGATGAAATATAGACCCGTTAAATGAATTGTCTCGCTACGCGATCCGTGAGTTGGCTGGGCTTTGATAGGCTGCTTACGGCGTAGGTCGGATTGCGGCCTCAATCACGGCGAGCCGTTGCTGAGGGCTCAGGCTGCTCCACCGTTCCACCACGAGAGCGAGGAGCGGATCGGTTTTCAGTGCGCCTGTTTCTGCGCCTCCCTGTGGCTCGAATGGCGCTTTCTCTGAGGTATTCGTGGGTACTTCGACTCCCGCCGCCTCCATTCTTTACGGCCGCAGGGGCATCCATGCCCCCTGCGGCCTTCGCGGCCCTCCGGCCGCTGCTCGCACCTCCGGATGCTTCACGGCCGG
>CAYZHH010000358.1:0-3080 GCA_964478275.1 uncultured Candidatus Kuenenia sp. | reverse complement strand
ACTCCACGTCGCCTTCGCCGGCGGCCTGATCTCGGCGTCGTCGGCCGTGGCAAGGGTTGTTGTCATGGCGACAAGCGCGGCGAAGGCGACGTGGAGTGGCTTCAACATTGTCGGCGGCAGCATGGCAGCGTTTCCTAAGAGAAAGTGGACACTTCAGGCGTCACCCAGGATCGCCTCGCGGACAAGGAGTATACGGCCCGTGCCGTGCCGCGCGGGCATGCCCAACTGGCCGGCGGTCACTTGCCTGCGGCGAGGGCGTCCCAATCGGTTTTTGTGACGTGGGCCTTCTGATACTCCATGAGCATGATCCAGCGGCCGTTTCGCTTGACACACAGTGACTCAAACGGGACGTAGTCGGTCTTCGGTTCCTCTCCGGTCTTTTGGGACGTGTACCGGAAGATGCCGGTCTCATGGGCGGTGGTGGCGTCGCCGAGCCTTCGCGTGAACCGCGTGACGGCTTCGGCGGTCATGTTTCCGTCGCGGGTGTCGGCAAACTCCTTCTTCCAGCGGGCCAGCGCGGAGGCGATCGGCTCCGACCGCTCTTTGGTTTCGCTCACGAGCACGCCGTCGGGGTGATAGCACGACACGCAGGCTTCGAAGTCGCCGACCTTCACCGACCTCGACAGCTCGGTCCAGAAAGCGTCGAGCTCAGCCAGCGGCGGCCCGTCGGCGGCGGCGGCAAGCCTGGCCCCTGCGATGAGCACTGCCACGGCTGCCCATCCCCATGCGGCCCCTGGTCCCTGATGTGTCGATATCACTTGAACCTCGCGGTGAATGGCATTCTATTCGCGACACACGCCGCAGGAACGCTATCCTAATGGCTCAGCGACGCCTTCGCCGCTGGGGAGCTTCTTGGGGGAGCGACCTGCCATGCATGCTGACAACGCGCAAACAAAAAGCCATCACGAGGGGGCGGTTGATCCCGACTCGGCAGTCGAGATTGTGGCCGACCTCGAGAGCGATTCGCTGCCGAGGATGCTCGGGGATTACGAGCTGCTCACGGAGCTCGGGCGCGGGGGCATGGGCGTCGTCTACCTGGCTCGGCAGCGGCCCATTGATCGGCTGGTTGCCGTCAAGATGATTCGCGATGGTCGCCTGACCGATGCGGCCGATGTCCAACGGCTCTACCACGAAGCCCGCGCGGCTGGACGGCTGTCACACCCGCATCTCGTGGCCGTGCACGAGGTCGGCGAGTACGAGGGGCAGCATTTCTTTTCGATGGACTACATCGAGGGCTCGAGTCTGGCCGATCTGGTGGCCGCCGGCCCAATCGATCCGTATCGCGCGGCAACCCTCGTGAAGACGGCGGCCGAAGCGATCCATCATGCCCACGATCACGGGATCCTTCACCGTGACCTCAAGCCAGCCAACGTGCTGCTCGACCGGTTTGAGCAACCGCATGTGACCGATTTTGGTCTCTCAAAAACCGTGGGTGACAACTCGGGCCTCACCAAGATGGGCACGGCCTTGGGAACGCCGAGCTTCATGCCGCCGGAACAAGCCTCGGGCCGGCACGACCAGGTGGATCGCAGAAGCGATGTCTACTCGCTCGGTGCAATTCTGTACTCGCTGTTGACGGGCCAGCCACCGTTTCACGGTGCATCCGTGATCGACACGATGATGGACGTGGTTCACAAGGAGCCACGTCTACCCAGGGCGATTCTCTCCACCGTGGACCGCGTCCTCGAGACGATCTGCCTCAAATGCCTCAACAAAGCACGCGAACAGCGGTATGCGACCGCGGCCGAGCTCGCCGATGACCTGGGCCGCTACCTCCGCGGCGAGCCGATCCATGCCAAGCCGATAAGCCCAGTGTCCCGCTCCTGGCACTGGCTCCTGCGGGTTCCGTTGCTCGCAGCCCTTACTGGCGGCAGTCATCTGGATTCGACGGTGTGGCAGCGCCGCGTCAACCGAGCACTCATCGTCGCGCCGCTGCTCATCGTGGCGGCCCTGGTGGCGTGGCGGGTGCTGCCGAAGCCGTTACCGTCTGAGATCCGGATTGCGTCGTCCGCGCGGCGAGGTGCCTCGTATGCGATTGCCGGGGCGCTTGCCGACGCGATGGCCGGCACCGTCCCACGGACGATTCATGTGCTCGAGACCCGCGGCTCGGTGGACAACGTCGGGCATTTGCTCGACCGATCGGCGGAGGTGGCGTTTGTCCAGGAGAACATGCTCGACCTGGAGGCGATCGCGGTTGTCGCGCCGCTCACGTATGAAGTGGTTCACGTGCTTGCCCGGCGGGATCGCGGCATCGACTCGCTCGAGGACCTCGGGGGCCGACGGGTGTCGCTTGGCGAGCCAGGCTCGGGGATGCGGTCCAATTCGATCAAGATTGTCGCCGCGGTTCCGGGCTGGCGCGCGGGCGATGTGCAGGCGGCCAGTCTCCCGTTTGCCGCGCTCGCCACCGACCCGACGCTCGACGGAGCGATTGTCACCACCAGCCATCACAGCCCCGAACTCCGGAAACTCATGCTCGGTGGTGGTTTCAGGTTGCTGCCGCTCGACGACGAGGTGGTCGAGGAGATCACCATGAGGTATCCGAGCTTTCGGCTCTTTACGATTCGGGCCGGCTCGTTCGCACCGCGGACCGCGGACCAGCCGGCGATTCCTGAGGAGAAGGTTCGCACCCTCAACACGATCATGTTTCTGGCAGTCCGCCGCGACGCGGCCGACGTGCTGGTGACGACCCTCCTCGAGGCCCTCTATGCCGATCCGGCGCTCCTGGCGCGGCTCGGCATCATCTCGGCCCACCAAGCCGCCCGAGGGAGCGAGTTCAACCTCCATCCCGCCGCCCGACGTTTCTTCCAGGCCCGGCACGCGGAACCGTAACGGCCGCGTGTCGCATGCCGCGTGCGTTTATGACGCACACGCGCGACTCATGCCTCATGCCTCATAGAAGCCCCTCGCGCTAGCGAGGGGACGTTGGGTTGTTGGGCGAGCCCGCGCATGATTTGAAAACGGGAACGTGCGCCCGCCCGCAGTCCCACGGCTATCGCCATGGGCTTGTATGGCCTCATGCCAATAGAAGCCCCTCGCGCTAGCGAGGGGACGTTGTGTTGTTGGGCGAGCCCGCGCATGAT
>CAYZHH010000357.1:0-3099 GCA_964478275.1 uncultured Candidatus Kuenenia sp. | reverse complement strand
GACGAGGACTCGCCTCGACTGGGCCGATGAGAGCGCCCGATTGCTCGAGGGTCGCTACGCGAAATGCCCGAAGGCGTGGGGGCAAAATCGCTCCCGTCCCTAATTTCCTAATTTCCGGGTAGCCTGTCGTTCGGCGGTGGCGGGGAGAGGAGGGGCGTGGACGACAATGGCGGGCAATCACGAAGAGGCACTGCCGCGCCGAAGCGTCCTGATCGGGCTTGCCTGTGGCGGCGCAGCCGTCGGGGCCGTCGGCCTGGCGGCGATTCGTGCCATCCTGCGAGCCCGGGTGGTGGCCGAGGCGATTCGACGAGCGAAGGAGCGAGCGGGCCCACGCATCGACGAGGCCGATGCCAACTCGCTGGCTCAAATCAACACCAGCATGCGATTGCTCGAAGGCTTCTTTGACGAGGCCAAGGGGCACGCCCAAGCCTTCGCCGACGACGTTCTCGGCTGGTACAGCAAAGTTGCACTTATCCGTGGGCAGCATGAAGCATTTCTTGCCGAGACATTCCGTGAGCACTTCTTCGGCCCCGACGAGCTCACGCAGGCGATGACGAGCGTTGTGGAGGCGTACGTTACTGAGCTCGAGGCAATCGACAATCGCATGCTCGTCGAGATCCGCATGGACGTGGCCGACCTGCCGGTCGCTACGTCTCTGTCGTCGATGCCCGAGCCCGACCTGCAGGCACGATACCGCGAGGCCTGCGGCCGAATTGCCAACGTAACCGGAGCCGACCTGGCGGTCGATGCTGGGCGGGCTGTCGCGGACGTGATCGTCAGCTCGGTGGTGGTGATGATCGCGGCCCGAATGGGGACTTCCGCCGCGGTTGTGGGCACTGGGGCCGCCACCAGTTGGTGGACGTTTGGGATCGGGTTGCTGGTGGGCGTGATCGTCGATCAGATCATCGCCACGATTTGGGACTGGACGTACGACCCGCGGGGGCAGTTGGCGACCATGATGGAGGAGAAAATCGACGAAGTGCGAAGGCTCGTGCTCGACGGTGACGGCGGCAAGCCAGGCCTGCGCGAGGAGCTGCGGCGCTACGCGCACGAGCGAGCCAAGCTTCGTCGCGGTGCTGTGATGACACTCTTGGCTGAAGCGAGGAGCGACTGAAATGGTGAAGAAGATCTGCTCATGGACGGTGGCTCTGGCAATTGTCGCCAGCGAATTAATTGGCGGGGCGAGGGAGGGCCAGGCTGCGGTCCCAGCGAAGGTGGTGACCGAGACAGTGGAATTTCTCGTGAAGCGGTATGGGGACGACGTGGTTCGCGAGGGGGCGGAGACCATCACAGAGCAGGTGACGAAGATGGCCGCCAAATACGGCGACGAGGGCCTCGAAGCTGTGCGAAAAGTGGGCCCCCGCGGAATCAAGGTGATTGAGGAGGCGGGTGACCACGGTCTGGACGCCGTGAAGTTGATCAATCGCTACGGCGACGATGCCGTGTGGTTGATCTCGAAGCCGAAGGGCATGGCCCACTTCGTGAAATATGGCGATGACGGCGCCCGGGCGATGATCAGGCACAAGGGAATCGCCGACGACATCATCGAGGCCCACGGAAAGACGGCGGTGGACGCGCTGAACTCGGTCGGAACACAGCAGGCGCGCCGGATCGCGATGCTTCAGAAAGACGGCGTGATCGCCACCGGCAATGAGGGGGACAAATTACTGGCCGTCGTTGTTCAATACGGCGACAAAGCCATGGATTTCATCTGGCGAAATAAAGCCGCGCTCGCTGTTTCGGCAGGACTGATCACCTTCCTCGCGAACCCCGAGGCCTACATCGACGGCACGAAGGAACTGGTCGTCGAGGGCGTGTCACGACCTGCGACAGAGATGGGCAAGGAGGTGGCGAGGAACACGAACTGGACCACTCTCGGGCTCGCGGGTATCGCCTTGCTCGCAGCGCTGGCAGCGCTGCGGATGTGGATGCGTCGGCCGAATCGGGATCGCCGCAGGCCCGCGTGAGCTGCTCGCTCGAAGCCGGGGGCCAACTGGTCGACGGCGAAGAACTGCCGGATGGTGTCATCCGACATGGTCGCCCCTCCTGACGACGTGCAAGAACCTTGCCTATGGCTGTTGTCGTTCGACCTTCACCCATTCGACGTGCATCCGAAACGGCCCGGCTTTCTTGTCACTGAGCATGAAGCCAAGCCCGTTGATCTGGTCCGGCTCGACTGGCCCCATACCCTGAACACGCCTGCCGAAAGCCGTGGGGACAAAGTCCTCTAGCGGGACGGCCACTTCGGTCCATTCATCTTTGGTGGTGGGGAGTGAGGCCCTGTACGAGAAAGCCATGCGCCGGCTCTTCGTGTAGAGATTCAGCACGTAGTCCCGACCGTCGCCTTTCACCCGGACGACGATGGTGTCTCCGGCTTTGATGTCGAGCTGCGTGGGCTTGGTCCGGATCGATGCAAAGCCGCCGTTGTTGTCCAGTGAGAGCGTGCCAAAAAAAGCCAGCATTCCCTCGTCGGTGATTTTGAACTGGCCGTCTGAAACTCCTCCCATCACTCCATCGTTCACGGCCTGCCAAGCTTGCGCGGTGTTGGGAGCAGCGAAGTCGAGAAGCGGCCGGAGGGCTTCGTGGGTGGCTCCTTGGCCACTCAGGAACAAAACCAAGGCTGCAAAGAACGCTCGCATCGACGCTTCTCCTTCAGAATGGACTGGTTGGTTCCTGGGATAATAGACACCATGGCCGGCAGGCCCCTCGGTGCCAATGATAGGTGAGACACCTGCCTCCGGAAGCAACCCGACATGACCCTAGGCACCCTGCTCGTGCGACAGTGGCGGAATCGCCCCGGCCGCGCGGTGGCGACGGCCGCCAGTGTGGCGGTGGCGGTGGGAGCGGTCGTGGCGACCTGGGCGGCTGCCGACGCATCGCGGGCCGGATATCGACGGCTCGCGGAAACGCTCGGAGGCATCCCGTCGATTGACGTCACGTCGCGGTCTGGTGGCCGCTTCGACGCCGCGCTCGTGCCGCGGCTTGCAGACCTGCCGGGCGTGCGTGCAACGGTGCCGCTCTTCTACCGACCGTCGCTCGTGCGGGTTGGGGAGAACCGTCTGCGGGAGATCGCCGTGGGGGTCGACGTCGAGGCGTTGG
>CAYZHH010000356.1:0-3133 GCA_964478275.1 uncultured Candidatus Kuenenia sp. | reverse complement strand
GCGATCGCCCCACCCGCCGTGGGCATGAACATATGATCCGTACGGCGGCTGTCAAGCGGTACTCCCCCACGCAGCGTCCCCCGCCTGGATCGCCAAGCTCAGCGGAAGAGCCACGCGGGGTCCAGGACGATCCGGCAGTCCTCGCAGAGCAGGAGCGATACCGCCCCTGTCCCTGAGTCTTGGGCCGAATCCTCATAAATCCCTGAGGAGCCGAGCGAGAGCACGCGCAGCGTCCGCTCGTCTGGATCAGCGATCAGATACCACGGCACGCCGTGATCCTGATACAGGGCTCGCTTGAAAACGAGGTCGCGCTCACGGGTGGCTTCCGAGAGAACTTCCACCACGAGCGCAGGCGGGTGCTCCACATGCCCGGATGGCTCAGGCCCACATACCACCGTCGCGTCGGGCCGCACGACCGTGTCTCGGGCCACGATCCAGTCAATTTCGACCAACACCGTTGCATCGCAGCCCGCGGCATCAACCGCGTTATTGAGGGCCGTCACAACCCTGGCCAGCAGCTTCGCGTGCCCCCCAAGCGGGCTCGGCGACATGGCGATGGCAACACCGTCCCACAATTCCCACCGGCCTTCCCATTGGGAATAGTCGGCGACGGTGTAGTGAGGCTGATACCGCGGCGCTGTGCTCATAGCCAACGAGCATATGCCAACCCGTCGCCATCGCCAAAAAACCGGTGGCGACCGGCGGCGAGGGTCTTGAACAGGGGATTACGCGAACTACCCTCGATCTCTCTGCGGGCAGGGCGGTCGCGAAGGGGAAACGCACGATGCGCACCACGTATCTCGTCTGCTACGACATCCGTGACGACAAGCGGCTTCGCCGCGTCTTCCGAACGATGCGGGATTTCGGAGACCACCTCCAATACTCGATTTTCGAGTGCCAGTTTACGCCAATCGACTTGGCGAAATGCCGCCACACGCTCGGGCAGATCATCAAGCACAACGAAGACCAGGTGCTCTTCGTGGATCTCGGCCCAACTGCGGGCCGTGGGGACCGCGTGATCTCGTCGCTCGGCCAGCCCTACGTCGCGTTCGATTCCCCCTGTTTCGTGGTGTGAGGCCTACCAATGTCTATCGCCGACATCGAGGAACCCGAGGCCAGCTACATGCCGGCGCGGATGCTCAACGAGTTTGTGTACTGCCCGCGGCTCTTCTTCTATGAGCACGTCGAGGGAGTGTTTGCCCACAACCGCGAGACGATCGAGGGGGCGATCCGCCACTCGCGTGTGGATACAGGCGATGGTGCGTTGCCTCCCGGCGATAGCCTGGGCGACAACGACAGGATTCACGCTCGGAGCGTCATGCTGGCGAGCGACCGCGTTGGTCTCATCGCGAAGATGGACCTCATCGAGGTTGCCGATGGCTCGGTGGTGCCAGTTGACTACAAGCGGGGCTCACCACGAATCGGGCCCGATGGCGATCTCGAAGTGTGGGACGCCGACAAGGCCCAGATGGCCGCCCAAGCCATCGTGCTCCGTGACAACGGATATCGTTGCGTCGAGGCCGTGCTCTACTACGCAACGACCAAGCAGCGTGTACGCATCCCGATAGACGACGCGACGATCGACTGGGCCATCGCGAATCTCGAGCGGGCTCGCGAGGTGGGAGCGTCGGGCACCATCCCACCGCCGCTGGAAGACAGCCCGAAGTGCCCGCGGTGCTCGCTGGTCGGTATCTGCCTGCCAGACGAGACCCGTGCCGTCCATGTGATCGATGAGGCCCGCCAGCTCGATGCGGCGGATCAATCAGGGAGCGACGCGGTTTGCATGTCGGCCGCCGATGTGCCCGAAACGAAGGAACTGCGGAAGCTCCTGCCCGCCCGAGATGATCTCCGCCCCCTCTATCTCAACACGCCTGGACTTCGGGTCGGCAAGAACGGCCAGGTGCTCCGAATCCAGGAGAAGGAACGTGTGGTCGATGAGGTGCGGATCGGTGAGATCTGCCAGGTCAACCTTTTTGGCAATATCCAGATCACGACGCAAGCGGTCCAAACACTCTGCGAGCTCGACGTACCGATCGCCTATTTCTCGATGGGCGGATGGTTCTATGGGCTCACTCGGGGCTTGGGCGAGCGAAACGTCTCGCTTCGACGGGATCAGTTTCGGCTCGCGGATGATCCGTCGTTCTGTCTTCACGTGGCGCGAGCACTCGTGGCGGGAAAGATCCGGAACCAGCGAACCCTCCTCCAGCGCAACCATGTCGAGCCGCCGCAAGCGGCCATTGGCCAAATGAAGCGGGCCATTGAGCAAGCCGAACGGGCCGGCTCACTCGAAGAGCTTCTAGGTGTGGAGGGGAATGCGGCGCGAATCTACTTCGCGAACTTCGCCGGCATGGTGAAGACGAATGATGAACCCTGGAGCGGAGAGCATGACCAGCCGCTGTTGAGTTTTGATTTCACGACGCGGAATCGTCGACCTCCGCGCGATCCGGTGAACGCCCTTTTGTCACTGGCCTACAGCGTGCTCGCCAAGGATCTGACGATCGTGTGCCATGCGGTCGGGTTTGACCCGTTCATCGGGTACTACCATCAGCCGCGGTACGGACGGGCGCCACTAGCCCTCGATCTCATGGAGCCGTTTCGGCCATTGATCGCGGATTCGGCGGTGCTCTCGGCCATCAACACGCGAATGGTTCAGCCCGAGGATTTCGTGAAGGCCGGCGATGCTGTCTCGCTGACAGCGGCGGGAAGGAAGGCGTTTTTCCGTGCCTATGAACAGCGAATGGACGCGCTGGTCACGCACCCGCTCTTCGGGTACCGTGTGAGCTATCGGCGGATGCTTGAGGTGCAGGCGCGGCTCCTCGGGAGGCTCGTGACCGGCGAACTGAAAACGTATCCCGTTTTCACGACGCGGTGACGGCCGAGACCGTTTGCTCATTGAAAAATCGGCTGTCGCCACAGGCTCGCGAGCGGCGAGGTGGCGCCAAAAACCCGCTGACCGCTCGCAGGCACGCAAACCCTTGGCTGGCCATCGTTTATGAGCAGCGCCTTGGGGTGCCGCTGGCCCGAAATAGCCAAGGGTATCCGGGTGCTCGCAGACGGGAACCTGGCCCCTTGTGTACAAAGGACTTACGAAGATACCCTTTCCGCGGCTGATCAGCCGCGGCCCCATTGAAGC
>CAYZHH010000355.1:930-3164 GCA_964478275.1 uncultured Candidatus Kuenenia sp. | reverse complement strand
CGATCCGAGTTTCGCGATCGATGCGTGGCCGCCGCGCGGAACTACGACCGGCAGAAATTGGCGGCAGACATGCTCGGCTCCCTCGAGCGGGCCGCAAAAGAGAGACCTCGGCCATGATGCCCTATGCGCTCAAGCGGATGTACTTTGCCGTGGCGAAGCCCCTGCTCGCGATCAGCGGCACGACCTATCGGCTGCTGCGGTCGCCGCCCACCGGGAACCAGGCAGTCGTGCGCGTTCAACTGGGCCCCGGCCAGCGGAATTATTTGGATGGCTGGGTCAATGTAGACGCCAATATGTTCACCGGACGCTGCGATGTCTGGACCGACATTTCGCGGCGCCTGCCGTTTCGCGACGAATCCGTCGATGCCGTCTACTCGCACCACGTGATTGAGCACCTGCCCGACCTCTGGGGCCATTTCCGTGAGGTCTTTCGGATCCTGAAGCCGGGGGGCGTGGTTCGCGTGGGAGGCCCCAACGGTGACGCAGCGATGCGGGAGTATGTCGCGGGGAACACGGCGTGGTTTGGCGACTATCCCGATCCGCGGAAGTCGATCGGTGGCAGGTTTGAGAACTTTGTGTTCTGCCGCCGCGAGCACATCACGATTCTCACGCCCTCGTATCTCGAGGAGATCACTGCCGCGGTCGGTTTCGTGGACTTCGCCCCGCGAGCTGCGGCGGCTGAGAGCGGTTTTCCGCATCTCTTTGATGCGCCCCTTCTCGGGAAGGAGTCGGAGCCGACTCCCCACAGCCCGCATACGCTCGTGATCGAGGCAGTGAAACCCAGAGCGTGAACGATCGGCTGGATGGCCAAAAGAATGGAGCAGTGTTCATTGACCGACTCACCTAGCCCAGCCAGCACTACCCATACGTCACAGTGTCCTGTGTGCGGTGGGCCGATTCATGCATGGAAGACCGTGAACAAGGGAGCCGGCGACTACCACTTTGACCGATGCACGGTGTGCGGCTACTGCTTCGTGAATCCTCGGCCTTGCCGCGAGGTGCTGGCGGAAGCCTATGCCGTCCAGGGGCATGGGCACGAGACGATGCGGAAGGCTTCCGATGGCTTGGCAGCGGTGCTTGACCGTGAACGGGCGCATCCAAATTCCACGCTGGACGCACGCCGCATTATCGCCAGTGCTTCACAGTTCTTGGGCGCAGATGGCCGCCGTCGATTCCTCGATGTCGGATGTGGATACGGCTTTTTCAGCCGCGAAGCGCTCGACCGAGGTTTTTCCGTCGTGCCCTTGGAGATGGCATCGACTGAGCGCGCGATAGCCGCGGAGCTCTTGGGGCTCGAGCCGGTCCCAGCATCTTTTGAGAACTATGAGTGCAGGAGCGGTGAATTTGATGTCGTACTCATGAGTCACGTCCTCGAGCACGTGTATGACGTGAACGAGTGGATCGAAAAGGCGGCAAAGCTGCTGCGGCCGAACGGCGTGTGTGTCGTCGCTCTGCCAAACTTCGGCAGCATCATTCGACGCATGCTCGGCTCAGGGGATCCATTCATTTGCCCGCCAATGCACCTCAATCATTTCGACAGCCGGAATCTCTCTCGGCTCATGGCTCGTCATGGGTTTGTCGTTCGGAAGGTGGAGTGGGCGTCGCGCATCCCCACAACCGCGTTTTCGCGACGACTGCCATCGCTGTTGAGGCCGGCGGCGGCGTTGGCTGGTGGCCTTACTTCGGCCGGGCTTTCCGTATGCGATGCGCTCGGTATTGGAATGACGACAACGGTGTACGCCGTTCGCCAGTAGTCCCATGGGCTCGGCACGGTCTACCTCAGGTCGAATACGAATGACGCACGAGACAATCTGATGTGTGGCATTTTTGGAACGTTTTCGTCGCGGTCGATCGAGCCCCGTGTGGTCGATGCGGGGCTTGCCAAGCTGGCGTCCCGAGGGCCAGATGGCCAAGGACGATGGCAGGAAGACGGCGTGGTCATGGCCCACACACGGCTGGCGATCATCGACCTCGACCCGCGAGCCGCCCAGCCGATGCATTCGACCTGCGGTCGCTACGTCATCGTCTTCAATGGCGAAATCTACAACTATCGAGAGCTCAGGCATCGGCTCGAGAAGAAAGGGACAGAGTTCCGAACCAGTTCAGATACCGAGGTCTTGCTCGCGCTCTTTGCGGCCGAAAGCGAACATGCCCCGCAGAGACGCCACCATGCCTTCGCCTTCGGCCGCAAAGAGCGCGAGCAAGACCTCGGTATCTGAACTGGTTCGGAACTC
>CAYZHH010000355.1:0-920 GCA_964478275.1 uncultured Candidatus Kuenenia sp. | reverse complement strand
TTGCGGCCGAAGGCGAAGGCATGGTGGCGTCTCTGCGGGGCATGTTCGCTTTCGCGATCTGGGATCGAGTGGCAAAGCGCGCATTCCTGGCTCGCGACCCCTATGGAATCAAGCCTCTCTATGTCGGGACATTCTCGGACGGCGTCGTCATCGCCTCGCAGGTGCGGGCGATCATGGCCACGGGGCTTGTCGCGGCGGCGCCCGACCCGCGCGGGCAGGCCGGGTATTGGCTGCTCGGGAGCGTGCCGGAGCCGCACACGTGGTATCGCGATGTGCAAGCGATTGGAAGTGGCACCTCGGCGTGGATTGAGGACAGTCGCCTCACCCGGCAGCGTTCGTTTCACGACATCGGTGACCGCTGGCGTGCCGCCGACGAGTTGCCGATCTCCAAGAGGTCGCGCTCCGAGTTACACGATGCAGCTCGCGCGGCCATGAAGGCGTCGGTTGCCGCGCACCTCGTAGCAGACGTGCCCGTAGGATTGTTCCTCTCGAGCGGGATCGACTCGGGTGTGCTTGGCGGCCTGATGGCGGAAGAAAGCGGCGCCCGTGTCCGAGCCGTGACACTTCAGTTTGGCGAGTTTGCAAACACGCCGTATGACGAGACGCCCGCCGCGCGAGCCATCGCTGAGCGATATGGCCTCGAGCACCACGTGCGGCAGGTGACGGCCGCGGAGTTCGAGGAAGACCTTCCTCGTATCATGGCGGCCATGGATCAGCCGAGCGTGGACGGCATCAACACCTGGTATGCGACGAAGGCCGCCACGGAGCTGGGGCTCAAGGCAGTGGTGTCGGGTGTCGGTGGCGACGAGCTATTTCAGGGGTACGAAAGCTTCCGAACACTCCCGAGGCTGGTGAGGGTGTGGTCGGCTGTCGCGCGGGTGCGGGGCGTCGTACCCGTCGCGCGGGCGGTGCTCGAGGTG
>CAYZHH010000354.1:0-3168 GCA_964478275.1 uncultured Candidatus Kuenenia sp. | reverse complement strand
GTCTCGATGTAGACGGTTTGCATCTGGTGCCTTCATCGGCGAACGAACAGGATCACCTGCACCCGCCGCTTTGGGCGGGGGTCAGGTGCAGCGTTTGGTTAGGCGTGCTGCTCGCCGCCAAGTGGATACCCCGACTCTAAAAGCGGTAGGTTGCGGCCAGCCCCGTCGTTGCCGGCATTCGCTCCGCCGGAACGATCTCGACCTGACCCTTCATGCGGAGGGTGAGTTCCGCGAGATCGTCGAGGACGTCGTCGATCCTGGGGTCACCCAACTCGCTCGGCTCGCTCCGTCCGGTCGCGTCATGGTGATGGTGCTGATGGGCAGCACCCCGTGGGTCGGCCAACTCGCCCGGCTCGATCCGCCCGGTCGCCGCGTCGAGTCGGCCGGGGATCTGACGATTCGCCTCGACCAGCAACGTGCCGACCCGTCCCGCCGTGGCCGCCGCCGCGACTTGCGATAAGTCATCCGACCCCAACTGTCGGGGCTTCGCCAGTTGATAATCATCGACCAGCTTCGCCAGGCGCGCCAGATAAAGCGGCTCCATCTTCCGCCACGCCTCGGCCCGGAGGTGGTCGAGGTCGAGGGCATCGGGGTTCATCATGATCCCATCGGCCAGCAGGTGGGGGTTGTGGCTCACCGCCCGAAACGGCGCGTGGTACTCGGTCAACGCGGCGAGCATCAGCGGCAACCCGGACGGCCGCGAGTGGTGTTCGAGAATGCCCCGGTCGATAATCCGGAAGAATCGATCCCGGTCGAGATCCACTTCATCCTTCTTTTGACCCGCTCCGTGATGCACCGACGCGGGGCCGGCAGACCGTACCGCTTGCTGCGGTTCGGTCAGTTCTTCCCCGAGCGCGTCCGTGATGGTCGAGGGCATGTCCGTCAACTCCACCGGGTCGAGAGTGTCGCGGTTGCCCTCGAACAGCTTGGCCGCGTGTCGGTCGAGACACAGGATCTGGTAGCGGTCGGCCGACTGGGTGATCCGCAACAGCGGCTTGAGGTGGAAGCTGTCGGCGACGACGAGCAGATTCGGGACCGTCCGCTGGAGGTCAAAGACCTGAAACGTGCCAGACGTAGCGAGGATAGCCAACCCGTCGGTACGGTGGTTCCAGAAGCGGTCATCGTGGGCCAGTGCTCGGAACTTCTCCAGAATCGGACCGACCTCCTCGGCCGAGTACTTCTGTCCGAGGGAGGCCTCCATCTCCCGGAGAAGGTTCCGGTAGCGGATCGGGTCTTGCTGGTTGTCGGGATGATGCCGATGGGTCGGCTGGTACAGGGACACGCACGGCGGCTCGTGATCAGTGAGCAACTCAGTGATTTAATCGGTGGTGATCTGACGCATGGGAACTCCAAGTTGGTTGCCAGGTGAAGACTCTGTTAGACGTTCTGATCTCCACCGTATGAGGTCCGCCCTTTCGGGTCGTTGATGCGGCCGAAGGTGCTGTCGAGCAGGCGTTCCATTTTTTCCGCCGCGCCATCGACGGCCTGATCGAGAGTCGCCGCCACATGCGTCACCGCGACGGGCTGCATCCCTGAGGGGCGAGCCTCCAGGACGCACTTCTTGTCGTCGCCGCGAGACTTGTGGCCGTTCTCGTCGCTGAGGTGAATCTCGACGCGGGTGAGTTGCTCACCGAAACGGCCCAACGTTGCCTCCACCGTGGCCTGAACTTCCCGGGTGAGTTGCTCGCTGCCTTCAATATTCTTGTCCGTGTTAATCTGAACTTGCATGTCGCATCCCCTTTGATAATCGGAAGAGTCCGGGCTGTTCGCCGCAAAAGGAGTGCCGGACGGGTCGGGCCTTCTTTCGCCTAACGCTACCCGTAACCGGGTCGCGTCGAAAAAGTCTACCATAGCCAAAACGCTTGACACGCGACTCCGGTTCACGGGATGGTTATCCGTCGCGCGATGCAATTGCAGCCCGGACAGCGGGAAGCAAGAGATAAGACATGACCAAGATCATGTGGGCGGGTGCAGCCGTCTCAACATTCCCGCCGTCCATCATTTCAGTACGACCACGTACGGCAACAGGACCGACGACTGCGAGCAGCACCAGGATTGTCGCCGCGAGAGATCCAACGAAGGGGAAGTTTTGCGAAGGAAGCCAAAGCGGAACGAGGAGTAGACCGTAGAGGCAAACCATTGTGAACAAGTACGGGAAACGGAGATATTTGCGAACCAGGAATGCAAGGCACGCAATGTGCCAGCCCATTAACAGAAATAGCGGTGCCATCAAAATCCAGAAAGCTGATTCTTTGATTCGGCTGGCCGGTGTTTCGTTGATGGGTATGTCCAATGTTGTTTAGTCGGATAACCAAGCTCAGCAGCGGCGGGGCACCTGAGAGCTGGAAGGCCCAGAAACGAGTCATGCCCCGCCGTCTGCTGCAGCGCCTGGTTCGGCGCGACCAACTGTGATCTCCGCTGACGACTCCGCTGACGACAGGAACCGCATGGACTGTTGGAATGCCGAGCGGACGTCGAGCCGCAACTCCCGCGACCACCCCGCCCCATCCTCACCCCGAGACCGGGCGAAGCGGGCGAACGCATAGCCGTACTGCGGCATGCCCAGATATCCCCGGCGGCCCATGCTCCAGCCTGAGTAGTTGCCCTCGTGCCAGTACTGCTCGCGGATGACCGAATTGGCGGTGAACACGCCGAGCCCGAAGAACACAGTGAGAAGGTCGGTTAGCGGTTCGTGATCCTCGGCCTCGTCCGACACCCGACCGTGCCCGAGCAGGTGGACGTGGCCGAGTTCGTGCGCCATCGTCGCGACCATGGCCAGCGGGTCGGCCAGGTTGGTCACCTCGATCCAGATGCGGAACTTGCCCGCCTCCGGGTGGTACAGGCCGGCAGTCCCCTGTCGCCACTGGCCCTCGTACACCGGGTTGCGATCTTCGTACAGGGAGAACTCGACCGTAGCCGGGTCGATATCCATGTACCCGCAGACCCGGTCGAGCAACCGGCGGGCGTCTTCGTCGGTGCTGCGGTACGGATCGGGGAAGAATTCGGGCCGTGGGAGTACGACAGGGGCCTTGCAGAGCCGCCCAAGCCCGAACTGGCCTTCGAGCCACTGCCAACGGCCGTCGATCCACTGCCGGGTATCGACATCGACGGGACACTCGGGCTTCGAGCGGAACCAACCAAACATCAAGCGCCCTCCGCTGCCGAACG
>CAYZHH010000353.1:0-3202 GCA_964478275.1 uncultured Candidatus Kuenenia sp. | reverse complement strand
GAAGGCAGTAGTTCAGGGGCGGGGGCGGGAGTCGCGGACGGCGTGACGCTGCTCATGGTGGGAAAAATCTCCGATGCGTGCTCGTGCGATTGGCGGACCGAAAAGCCGGCGCCGTCGGAATCGCTTGCTCGAACGTTCCCATCGTCACGACTGCGAGCGCCGCTCCAATCCAAGCGGCCCGCAGCCCGCGCGGGAAGCCAGGAGATAGGTTCGCCAGCCATTCACCGTCAAGGGCAGGACCGCGCCGCGGTGGGGCTGGCAAGGCCGGTAGTCTGGCGAACACGATGCCGAAGCTGTCTCCTGGCGGAGGTATTGAACCGACGCATGGGAGGCCCGCAAATTTGCCCGTTTGACAGCCTTCCCGTGACCACCCTAGATTCTTGTTCAGAACCATAGGTTTCCAGGGCCGTGCGACACTGGTGTCACGGCCGAGGAAACCCCGGAGGAGAGTTTGCGGATCTTGCCTGCCCGAGCGCGGCTGGTTCGCACGTCGGATGGGATCCACCGCGATCACGCCTGTCATCGATCTGGGACTCCTCGCGCGCCGGCTCGGGCTGTCCGGTTCGGCCGTTCATGCCGCAGTCGAGTTGCTCGACGCTGGCAACACGATCCCCTTTATCGCCCGCTATCGCCGCGACCAGACGGGTGGTCTCGATGAGGAGGCGGTGCGGAGGATCCGAGAGGGGATCACCCGGGCCCGGCAGCTCGTTGAGCGGAAGCAGACGGTGCTGCGGACCATTCAGGGGCAGAACAAACTCACGCCCGAGCTGGAAGCGGCGATCGAGGCCGCCGAGCACGCCAAACAACTCGAGGACCTCTACCTTCCATACAAGCGGCGACGGCTGTCACTGGCCGAGGTGGCGCGGCAGCGGCGGCTCGAGCCACTCGCCCGCGAGATTCTCGAAGCTGATCCTGGAGCGGCCGATCTCGACCAGCGGGTTGGCGACTTCATCGCGGCCGACGCAGGCGTAGCGACCGCGGCTGACGTGCTGCTCGGCGTCGGGCACATCCTTGCCGATGAGTTCAGCGGTCGCGTTGATCTCCGGCAGCGGCTGCGGGAGATCCTCGAGCGGGGCGGACGGCTCCGGAGTCAGCGAGTTGAAATGGAGGGCAAGCCGCTCTCCAAGGACGAGAAACACTTCCGCGACTACTTCGACTTCGGCGAGCGACTCGACCGTGTTCCGGCCCATCGGCTTTTGGCCATTAACCGTGGGGAGCGAGCCAGGTTCCTGAAGGTTCGCATCGAAGCTCCACCCGAGGAGTTGCAGGCTGTCGCCGAGGAGCTCTGCGTGCCGGCAGGGCACCCGCACGCGGAGTTTCTGCGTGGGTGCGTCCGTGATGCCCTAGCACGGCTTGTGCTTCCGAGCCTCGAACGCGAGATCCGCCGCGAGATGACCGACGCGTGTGAGAATCATGCGGTGGAGGTGTTCGCCCGCAATCTTCGAAACCTGCTCCTTCAGCCACCAGTGCAAGGCCGCTGCGTTTTGGCGCTCGACCCTGGCTTCAAGAGTGGCTGCAAGGCGGTGGTGATCAACGAGTGTGGTGGGCCGCTCGAGCATGCGGTGCTCCATGTTGTCGGCCAGCAGGACAAACGACAGGCGTCCTCCAAGCGGATCGTCGAGCTTGTCACGACCCACGGGTGTAGCGTGATCGCCATCGGGAATGGCGCCGCGGCCCGTGAGACCGAGGCGATCGTGGCGGAGCTGGTGGCCGGTGAGCTTGCCTCGCATGACGTAGGCTACGTGATCGTCAATGAAGCTGGCGCCAGCGTGTACTCGACAAGCCCCTACGGTCGCGAAGAGTTACCGGGCCACGAGGCCGCGATCCGGAGTGCCATCTCGATCGGACGCCGGCTCCAGGATCCGCTCTCCGAGCTCGTCAAGATCGAGCCAGCCAATATCGGCGTCGGCCTCTATCAGCATGATGTCCGGGCGAAGCATCTCCGCGAGTCGCTCGAATCGGTAGTGCAAAGCTGTGTTAACTTTGTGGGCGTCGATGTCAACACAGCGAGTCCGGCCCTCCTGCGGCATGTGTCGGGACTCAGCCAGGCAACCGCTAAAAACCTCCACGAGTGGCGGTCTGTCCATGGCCGCTTCACATCGCGACGGCAGTTTCTCGACGTGCCGGGTTTCGGCGACGCGACCTACGTGCAGGCCGCTGGATTCCTCAAGATCACCGACGGCGAGAATCCGCTCGACGCGACCTGGATTCACCCCGAAAGTTACGACGTCGCCACACGGGTCCTCGAGCGGCTCGGAGCCAGCCTGCCTGATCTCCAGCAGGCGGGCGGCCTTTCCGATCGGGCGTCTTCCATCGACTTGGATGCCATGGCGGCTGAGCTCGGTGTTGGCCGCCTGCTCCTCGCCGATATCCTCGAGCAGTTGGCCCGGCCTGGTCGTGATCCTCGCGATGACTTGCCAGAACCGTTCTTCAAGAAGGGTGTGCTCAAGCTCGAGGATCTCGAGGTTGGCATGGAGCTCCACGGCGCCGTGCTCAACGTCGTAGACTTCGGCGCCTTTGTCGATATCGGCATGCATGACAGCGGCCTGGTTCACATCAGTCAGCTCTCGCCGCGGTATGTACGGGATCCGCACGATGTCGTGAGTGTCGGCGAGGTCGTGATGGTCTGGGTGCTCGAGCTCGACAAAGCCCGCCGTCGGGTGGCCCTCACCATGCTCACGCCGGAGGAGCGGGCGCGGCAGCAGCAGCTTGCCGAGCAGCGGAGTGAAGGGCGAGGCCGTCGCCCTGATCGTGGTGGGCGGCAGCAGTCGGACGGTGACAGGCCAGCACGAGCCCCTTCGCCAACGGCCGGGGAACGCACGCGCACCCCAAGGCCGCCGCCACGGCGCGGCCGGCAGGACGATCGGAAGCCTCGAGAACCTCAGACGCGGGTCTACGAGGCAAAGGCTGCCAAGCAGGCGAAGCCGATCTCGAAGCTCATGCGGGAAGGCCGTGAGCCTTTGCGAACCTTCGGCGACCTCGCCCAGTTCCTCCGGAGCAGCGAGCCCGCGACTGAGCCCGATGTCGCTGCGGCACCGCCGCCTGCCGATCAGCCACCAGCTGCCGAACCTCCCGCTGAGTGACCTGCCTCGCGGTTTGCCGCGGTCGCACCGTATCCGACCGTTCAATCGGTGGCGTGCGACTGCCGCCGGAGGGCCGGCAAGCTCGCCGGGGGCATGGATGCCCCGCCGAGCGTGTAGTT
>CAYZHH010000352.1:0-3220 GCA_964478275.1 uncultured Candidatus Kuenenia sp. | reverse complement strand
GACGCCGGCGAGCACGTACTCGCCGGTGCCGAGGCGGGCGGGCGTGCCGAGAGTCGAATCGACTTCGCGTTCTGTAGCGGTGAAATACCCGGCGAACTCGATGCGGCTCGCAGCCAGCTCTCGAAGCCAGACAGGCGGCTCGCCGCAGGGCCATGGACCGTCGATGGATTCCGAAATCTCGTAAACCGCGCCAGGGCACTCGCGGACCTCCCCAGGAGTCACGTGCGGCGTGCGTCCGACCGCTGCTGCGTCGGCATGGAGGAGGGCGAGCGGGCCTTCGATGATCTTCTTGAGAACCTCGCTCGTGGGCTTGGTGGGCGGCCTGGCCGCCGATTGCCGTCGGTCGAGGATCTTAGACGCCTCTATCCAACGGGTTTTTTCGAGGCACAGGCCGATGGCGTGCGATCGACGGATCTCCTGGACTGTATCGACCTGTTTCGCTTTGTGGTGGGTGATATGGCCAATCGCGACGTGGCCGAGGGTGTTGTTCGGGAGAGGGCTCGATGAGAGCGACCATATTCATCGATTTTGATTCGGAGTGGCTCATCGCCGGCGGGGATTCGCTTTTTGGCACGGCCGATATGGCGCCACTGCGAGACGCCGAGGATTTCCCCTTCGTCCCGGGCCGCACGCTTCGAGGAATCCTTCGCGAAGCGGTGGCCACCATGGATGATTGCTTGGGCGAGGGTGACTACGGCTCGTGGGCCGACCGGCTCTTCGGCCATCGGCTATCCGCGCTCGATGCCGAGCGCATGACCTATTCCCAAGGAATGGTCCGAATCGGCAACGCTGTGCTTGTTGCTGATTTGGCCGAGCGATGTTCGACCCTGGATGACCGTTGGGATCTTTATTTTTCGATTCGTCGGACCGCGTTGGACGCGAATAGGGTTGCCCGCTCCCATTCGCTTCGGGAAGTGGAAGTCTGCATTCCAGGTCTCTCGCTTGCAGCCGCCGTGGAGGCACCGACGGTTTCCGATCTCGAGGCCTTGGCATTCGCATGCGGCCTCGTGCGATCGATCGGACATGGTCGAAGCCGTGGGCTTGGCCGCTGCCGTCTGACACTCGTTCGTGACGGAGCGTTGGTGTCGCAAGCGTCGCTCCCCGTTCCGCAAAGGGCTGAACCATGACCCGCGTCTTCACGGTCGAGATTAAGCTCGTCGAGCCTGCGATCCTGACCGACGGTTCGAGCGACTCCGGAAGTGGGCATGAGACACTTCAGTACATCCCCGGCACGACCGTGCTGGGGGCCTTCGTGGCGGCGTTCGGCATCAATCCTTCGAGCGACGCTGAACGCTTTGCCCGATTGTTTCTGACCGAGGCCACTCGCTTTCTGAATGCCTATCCGGTAGCAAATGATCGCCGGACACTTCCGCGGCCACGCACGTTCCGTCAGGGAAAAGTCCGACGAGGATACGTGATCGATCGCACTTCCGCAGATGGTGGTGTCCGGCCGCGGACAGACTTGGAAGAATTCTTCGCGCAGCCTTCTCCAAGTGACAGGATGAAGTCGGCGCGACATGCGTTCATTCTCCCAGACGAGCCCGGCACGGACCACTCTCCTGACCGCCGTGAGCAGGTCCATGTCGGCATTGACCGTGACACTCGCACCGCGGAACAGGGGGTGCTGTTCACGTACGAGTCACTGCCTGCGGGGACTCGATTCCGCGGTGCCATTCTCGTAGACGAGGAGGCCACCGTTGCCGATATTGCTCCGTTCGTCGGCCGGCCGTTGCCCCTGCGGCTTGGCCGCAGTCGTGGAGCCGGGTATGGGGCTGCCGTAGCGACGATTGCTGAAGCTGAACCAGGATGGCGGGAGTACGAAATGGCGCCGCCATCAGGCCCATCGTGTCGGGTGGTGGTGAGCCTGCTGTCAGACTTTCTGCCGCCTCTCGAGGTTTCTCCGGTAGCTGCGCTCGCGGCTGCGGTCCATGCCACCCTCGGCCTCTCGTCGGAGCAAGAAGTTCGAGTTGTCGAGGCCGGGCTCAGAACTGTGCGTGGATTTCGTGCCGTATGGGGGCTTCCGCGACCAGCGCGGACGGCCATCGAGCGTGGGGCGGTTGTCGTGATCGATGGTCCCTTCGACTGGAGTCGCGCCGAAGAAGCGATGGCTCGCGGCATCGGCAGTCGGCGAAACGAAGGCTTTGGACGGTTCTCGTGTGGGTGGGTCGTCCACGGGGCGCAGTCCACGGGCGGGGTCGCGATTGCTCGAGCATGCATTCCGGAAGATCGCCCGAAGGGCCTGCCCAGTGGCCGTACGTCCCAAGTGGTGGAGGCGTTGACGCAAAGGCGAAAGGAACGGCACCGGCGCCGGTTTGTGGAAATTGTGTTGGCCCACGGGAGGGTCCGGAATGCGGTTGAGGACATGCACAAAAGGATCCCGCCTGCCCAACTTGGGAATCTTCGGGCCATGATGACCGGTGACCTTTCCGAGACGGAAATCGGAGCCTGGTTTCAGGCGCTTTCGGAGAAGACCGCTGGAGAGCGGTGGCGAAAGGTTCGTGTACGGTGCTTCCGAATAAATGAAAAAGCCAAACGCCGCGATGGCATCGGGTTTGTGTGGACCAATCTTTTTGGCGGAAGCACCGACAGGGACGGTCGATCTGACACGCCGGTTGGAGAGCCGAGTTTTCAAAAGGCTATCGACGATTCGCTGGTGCCCTACTGCACCGACGATTTGCTTCAGCGGGCGGCAGTTTCGGATCCGCGGCGCACGCTTCAGTTGTTCATTGTGGGCTTCTGTGGCGACGTGGTCCGTGCCCGCAACATGTCGGCAAAGCAAGGACATCCAGCGGAGGCAAGCTCATGAAACTCTACATCGTCCGCATGACGCTGGAGCTTTGCAGTCCGTTGCACATTGGGAGCGGTGCCGACGATCCCTTGCTCGATGCTCCAGTGGTTCGCGACGCGTTTGGCGACTACCGGCTGCCCGGTTCTTCACTGGCGGGTGCAGCCCGTGCATTCGCGGCTGACCATGGCTTTGAAGGCCTGTTCGGGAGGGGCGACGCCGACGCCTGTGCCTCGTCGATCGAATTCAGCGACGGATTTCTCTTGGATTGGGACGGCCGGCCCGTTCTCGAAAAGCGGTTGCAAGGTGAACGGCCATCGATTGGTGACATGCTCGAGGTCCAGGAGCACGTGCGAATCGATCATCAGAGTGGCGCCGCGGAAGACAGCGGTAAGTTTGATGCCGAAGTTGTTTCATCGGGGCTTCGGTTTCGAA
>CAYZHH010000351.1:0-3227 GCA_964478275.1 uncultured Candidatus Kuenenia sp. | reverse complement strand
CGCGGTCTTCGTTCGCCACCAGACCAATACCGGCCTCCCCCGCGTGCTCAACGAGATCCTGCCCCTCGCGTGCCACGACCTCCTCGCCTTCGCATCGGCGGAGGCATCGGTTGACGCGTCGTCGGCGACGATGAGCTGGGTCGGTCGCCGCGTCTGGGCCAGGATGCTGTCGAGCATGGTCTCGACGTAGTGCTCGTGGTTGTAGCAGGTGAGGATCACCGTGACCCCGGGAAGCTCCTGGCGCTCTGCCCCGGCGGTGGCGGGCAATCGGTCACTCCCGCCCCCCGCCCCCTTCTGGCCCGAGGTCGATCACCCAGTCGGCCCGCTTGACCACATCGAGGTTGTGCTCGACGACGAGCACGGTGTTGCCCGCCTCGACGAGCCGTTCGAGGACCGTGAGAAGCTGTCGCACGTCGGCCATGTGGAGCCCCGTGGTGGGCTCATCCAGAATGTAGAGCGTGCGGCCTGTGGACCGCTTCGCAAGCTCCCGCGAGAGCTTCACTCTCTGGGCCTCGCCACCGGAGAGCGTGGGCGATGGCTGGCCAAGATGGAGATAATCCAGGCCGACGTCATGGAGCGTCTGAAGCTTTCTCGCGATGTCGGGAGCGTCAGCAAAGAGCTCGAGCGCTTCGCCCACCTCCATGTTCAAGAGCTCGGCGACGTTCTTTCCCTTCCAGCGGACCTCGAGCGTGTCCTTCGCGAAGCGGGCACCGCCGCACACCTCGCAGGTCACCCACACGTCCGCCAGAAAATCCATGTCGAGGCGGATCGAGCCGTTCCCCTCGCACGCCTCACACCTTCCACCGGCCACGTTGAAACTGAATCGGCCTGCCTTCCATCCCCTTTTTTTGGCATCCGGCAGCATCGTGAAGAGGTTGCGGATGTCGTCCCACACCTTCACGTACGTGGCGGGATTGCTCCGCGGCGTGCGGCCGATCGGCGACTGATCAATGACGATCACTTTGTCGAGCGCATCAGTCCCTTCGATCCCGGCAAAATCACCGGGAGTGGCTACCTCGCTGCCGAGCACCTGCCGCAGCGCCGGCTCGAGCACATCGCCGATGAGCGAGCTCTTCCCGCTCCCGGAGACACCCGTCACGCCCACGAGGAGCCCCAGCGGGATCTCGACATCGAACCCCGTGAGGTTGTTGTGCCGCACGCCCCGCAGAACAAGTCGCTCGGCAGATCTCGGCCGCCGCTTCGATGGCACCTCGATCGCATCACGGCCACTCAAGAAAGCCCCGGTCACGCTCCGGGGAGCCTTGGCAATCTGATCGGGAGTGCCAGCCGCAACGACTTCGCCTCCCCGCTTCCCAGGCCCCGGTCCAAAATCGACGACCCAGTCGGCCGCCCGGATCGTCTCCTCGTCATGCTCGACGACCACGACGGTGTTGCCCTTGTCGCGAAGCTGTTCGAGAGCACCCAGGAGCCTTGAATTGTCACGCGGGTGAAGCCCGATCGAAGGCTCGTCGAGCACGTAAAGCACGCCCGAAAGCCCAGCGCCGATCTGCGCCGCCAGACGAATGCGCTGGCTCTCGCCTCCGGAGAGCGTCGGGGCCTTGCGGTCGAGCGCGAGGTAGTCGAGCCCCACCTCGTCGAGGAACGCGAGCCGCCCGCGAATCTCTTTGAGGAGCTCGGTAGCGATCACTTCCTGCGTCGGATCGAGTGCGACGTCTGAAAGAAACTCCCGCGCTTCTGCGATGGGCAGGGCGCAGAGTGCGTCGAGTGAAAGCTCTGCTTCACGCATGGCTCGGCCATCCTGGCCGCTCCTGCTTGGCGACCTCCGGTCGCTGGTGGCGACCCGGACCCCCGGCCCTGGCGCCTCACGGCGACTTTTCGTGCCGGCTTTCGGCTCTCTGCCTTCCGCTTTTGCCCCATCGGCCCAGCGCGGCGATGCGGTCGTGATCCTGACCGCCCTCGCCTGCGGCGCGAGCCGCGCGCCGTGGCAGTCGTAGCACGGAGTCACGCTCATGAGTTTCTCGAGCATCCGCCGGATGATGCCGCTTTTGGCATTCCGCCAGCGAGCCGCGAGCAGGGCTCGGATGCCCTCGAACTTCGTGTTCGCCCCGCGTTCGGCACGCCCGCGTTTCAACGAGACCTTGATCGTGTCGACACCCGTACCGTCGAGCCAGATTTTTCGTTGGGCCGGCGTGAGGTCTTTCCAGGGCGTGTCGAGCAGCGTGCCCGGGTCGAGTTTTTTCTTCTCCTCGGCATAGGCTGCGACGCCATTGAAGAGCCGCCGCATCCAGCGGGGCATGTCACGGAAGGTGCCGAGCACGCCCAGGGCTCCCTTGCGGAGCGATTTGTCTGGACTGGTGACGAGCTTGGCTGGATCGATGCCATAAATGTCACCGAGGCCGTCGCAGGTGGGGCAGGCTCCCTGGGGACTGTTGAAACTGAAAAGCTGCGGCTCAGGGGTGTCGTAGCTCACTCCACAGGCCGCACAGGCGTAGCGACTGGAAAGCACGAACGAAAATAGGGTCGGGAGCTCTTTTTCCGCCGCAAACGAAAATAGGGACGGGAGCTCTTTTTCCGCCGCGGAAAAAGAGCTCCCGTCCCTATTTTCTTCCGCCACGATGACCTGACCGCCGCCCGTGTCGAGCGCGAGTTTTACTGCTTCGGCCAAACGGCTGCGGGTGTCGTCGCCCGGGATGAGCCGATCGACGACCACCTCGATCGTGTGCTTGAGCAGTTTTTCAAGGTGTGGCGGCTCCTCAACGCGGCATACGCTGCCATCGACGCGCGCCCGTGTAAACCCTTGCCGCACAAGGTCGGCAAAGAGATCGCGATGCTCCCCCTTCGCCTCTCGCACGAGCGGCGCGAGGATCATCACCCGCCGGCCGCTGCATGCCACCAGGATCCGCTCCACGATCTGGTCTCGCGGCTGGGCTTCGAGCACGGCGTCGCACGTCGGACAGTGGGCGGTGCCCACCCGCGCGAAAAGCACGCGGAGAAAATCGTGGATCTCCGTCATCGTCGCGACGGTCGAGCGGGGATTGGTGCCGGCCGACTTCTGCGCGATCGAGATGGCCGGCGAGAGCCCAGTGACGGAGTCAACGTCGGGCCTGGGAAGCTGCCCTAAAAACTGCCGGGCAAACGTCGAAAGACTTTCGACATACCGCCGCTGCCCTTCGGCATAGAGCGTGTCAAAGGCGAGGCTCGATTTGCCCGAGCCGCTCACGCCTGAGAGGCACACGAGCCGACCCCGTGGCAGCCCCACCGTCACG
>CAYZHH010000350.1:0-3240 GCA_964478275.1 uncultured Candidatus Kuenenia sp. | reverse complement strand
GCACCCACGGCGGCACGACCGACTGCATGGCCGCCACCGCGGCGGCCGGCGCCGCGCGGGGAGTGAGGCCCGCTCGCGCGATCCACGCGCCCCCGATCAACGCCGCAATCGCCGCAGTGAGCGTGGGGGCGAACCAGTTGGTCTCGAGCCAAATTCAGAAGGCCATCATCGCTGTCGCGTAGATCCACGGTAGCAATGACAGCGCGGGCACGGCGATCGCCACGGCGACCAGCATCCGCCGAATCCAGCCGACCCGAGTGCGGGCCGCGGCTGTGAACACAGCCGACCAGAGCAGGCAGGCTGCGACAACGGCAAGATAGAAACAAAGATAGCCCATAGTCAGAGGCATCCTTTCAAGAAGGCCGCGGTGCTCCTCAGGGGGACTCCACGATCAGGCCAGGCACGTGACGGAAGTGATCGTCATACGCCACGACGCGGCCGCCGTTCTCCAGGGCCACCGCTGCGATCCAGATGTCGTTGGTGGGAATCGGCGTGCCTTGACGACGCAGTTCGGCCACCACCATGCCATATCGCTCGGCCACATGCTCAGAGACATCGACGACCGAGATGCCAGGCTGGCTGCTGAACGCTGCCAACAGCGCGGTGTTTTCGGCAGCCCGTGTCCCGGCGAGGAACCCGGCGTGAAGCTCTCCGATGACGATCGCCGGCAGGAGGATCTCGTCGACCTCCTCGAGCCTGGCCTGGAGCAACTCGAAGCCCCGCATGAGCCGGCTGTAGCCGCTTGTATCAAGGCACAGCCGGATCACAGCCAGACCTCGGCATCAAGAGACTCAAAGATGGTCACTGCCGTGTCAAAGGAATCCGCTTCGGCAGCCGTCCACCGGCTCCCGAATGCTGTGAGGTCCCGTTTCGGCCCCGCGGTCGGCACTGCCCCGGTCGCTTCTCCGAGCAGGCGGACGACGGTTTGATTGAGGCTCGAACCAGTCTGGACGGCGAGATGCCGCAGGCGAGCTTCGACCGCCTCAGGGACGTTTCGCACCGTAATCTGACTCATCGCATGACTCCAATGTGCCTGCACTATAGCATGCATGGAATGGCGGCAAAAAAAGCATGTGTCCGGACCGCTTCCGCGACTCTATTCTGTGGGTGCCGGGGCCATGTCGCCCCCGTGCTTTTCCGCTGGAGCCACGATGGCTGACACACCCGCTTCCACCGAGTCCACCACTCCAAAACCGTCTGCGGTCGAGCTCGCCAAGATCGCCAGTAACTACCTCGCGGGCGATATTCCCACCGAGCTCGTCGACGGCGCGACGGGCTTCGGCAAGGCTTCGGTGCAGCTTCTCAAGAACCACGGCACCTACCAGCAGGACGATCGGGAGACCCGCAAGAAGTCAACCGACGGCAAGAAGAGCGAGCGTCAGATCTCGTTCATGATTCGCACCTGCGTGCCAGGCGGAAAACTCTCCGCGGAGCAGTTGCTCTCCGCCATGGAGATGGGGGACGAGCTGGGCAACGGCACGATTCGGCTCACGGCGCGGCAGGCGACTCAGCATCATGGTGTCGTGAAGGGCGACTTGAAGACCTTCATGCAGAAGGTGCATGCCAACCATCTGACGACGCTCGCTGCCTGCGGCGACGTTGAGCGGAACATCATGTGCTGCCCGGCGCCGATCCACGGGAGCCCGGTCCATGACGAGATGATGGCGATGGCCGAGAAACTTTCTCGGCACCTCGCCCCGCGGACGCGTGCCTACTACGAGATCTGGCTCACGGATCCCGACACGGGCGAGAAAACGCTTGCCGCGGGGGGCGCCAAAGAGGCCGAGGTCGAGCCCATCTACGGCCCCACCTACCTCCCCCGAAAGTTTAAGACGGCCTTTGCCCTGCCCGAAGACAACTGCGTCGACGTCTACACGAACGATCTTGGGTTTCTCACCGTCCACGAAGATGGAAAAATCCTCGGCTACAACGTGCTGACCGGTGGTGGCATGGGCGTGACCCCGAGCGCCGCAAAAACGTTTCCCGCACTCGGCAAGCGGCTGGGCTTTGTCCCGCCGGAGGACGTGCTGGCCATCGCCGAGGCAGTGGTGAAGGTGCAGCGGGATTTTGGCAACCGCTCCGACCGCAAGGTGGCTCGCCTCAAGTACACCATTCACACCATGGGTCTGGAAAACTTCCGGGCCAAGGTTGAGGAGTATTTTGGGAAGCCGCTGGCCCCCTGCCATCCCGCTGACGTCCACGGTTTTGATGACCACATCGGGTGGCACGAGCAGGGCGACGGGAAGTTTTTCTACGGCTTCAACGTCGAGAACGGCCGCATCCATGACACGGGTGAATTTCGGTTGAAGACGGCGCTTCGGCAGATTCTCCGTGACATCAAGCCTGGCGTGCGAATCACGTCGCACCAGAGTCTCTTGTTTACCGATCTCGCGGCCGAGGACCGCGAGCGGATCACCACGATGCTCCATGCCCACGGCGTGAAGACATCCGAAGAGATCTCCACGCTCCGCCGCTGGAGCATGGCCTGCGTGGCCCTACCCACCTGCGGCCTTGCCGTCGCCGAGAGCGAGCGGGTGCTCCCCGGCCTCATCGACTCCCTCGAGCCTGAAGTCGCGAAGCTTGGACTCTCGCAGGACGCCTTCACGCTCCGCATGACCGGCTGCCCCAATGCCTGTGCCCGCCCCTACAACTCCGATATCGGCATCGTGGGCCGGACCGCTGGCAAGTACACGATCTTTCTCGGTGGCCGGCTCTTGGGCGACCGGCTCAACGAGCAATACAAAGACGTCGTTCCCTTCGATGATCTTCGCCGCGAGATCACCGCCGTGCTCGCCTACTACAAGGCTGAGCGGCAGCCGAGCGAAACCCTCGGTGACTTCTGTCACCGCAAAGGCATCGAGGACATTCGCACCTGGGCCGACGCCTGGCTGGCCGGAGCGTGATCGCACGGTCGAGGTATTGAGAGCAACGGTGCCCGCGAGAGCCATCAAAGCCCCTCGCGAAAGCGAGGGGCCGGTGGGTCATTGGGCGAGTCGGCCTGCGATAGCCAACTGGGAGGCCTTCAACCCGCAGTCCCCCGGCTGGCGCCAGGGGCTTTTATTTGGACGAGCCTGGATGGCGGAGTTTCTTCCGGGCGGATGCCCGGCAAGCGAAGCAGGGCCATGGAAGGCCTGCGCCGCGTGAAGGTCCCCCCGGCTGGCGCCAGGGGCTTTTATTTGGACGAGGCCTGGATGGCGGAGTTTCTTCCGGGCGGATGCCCGGCAAGCGAAGCAGGGCCAT
>CAYZHH010000349.1:0-3243 GCA_964478275.1 uncultured Candidatus Kuenenia sp. | reverse complement strand
ATCCTATGCAAGGCGTTGCCGCGCCGCCCACTCCCCACCCCATGGCTGCGATGACCACTTCGGAACCTCCCGCCCCGCTCGTGCCCTCCCGCAGCCAGCCGCTCATCGCGGCGGGGGTCGTGATCGGGCTCGTGGCCATCGCTGGATGGTATGTCGTTTCGGGGGGCTTTCGTGGCGGGCTCGTGCACCACGATGCCCCACCGCCGGCCACGCAGACGTTCACCGTCAACATCAACGCCGCGGGTGTCGCAGAGCTCTCCCAGCTTCCGGGCCTCGGGGCCATCACGGCCCAAAAGATCGTGGACCATCGACGCACCCACGGCCCGTTTGCTACCCACGAGGATCTCCTTGCCGTGCCGGGCGTCGGGCCGGTCACCCTCGAGAGCCTCCGGCCTCACCTCCGGCCCGTCCGTCAGCGGAAGGAGGCCCCATGACAACCACGGTGCTCCAGCCCGGCGTGTTCGAGCTCGTGGCCCCCTACGAGCCGGCCGGAGACCAGCCGGCCGCGATCGATGAGCTCGTGCGAGGCGTTGTGGAAGGGCGGCCGTCGCAGGTGCTCATGGGCGTCACCGGCTCGGGCAAGACCTTCACGATGGCCAATGTGATCGCTCGCGTCGGCCGGCCGACCCTCGTGCTCTCGCACAACAAAACGCTCGCGGCCCAGCTCTACGCCGAGTTTCGCGACTTCTTTCCGCACAACGCCGTCCACTACTTCGTCAGCTACTACGACTACTACCAGCCCGAGGCCTACATCCCCCAGCGGGACATCTATATCGAGAAGGATGCGGCGATCAACAAGGAGATCGATCGCCTCCGGCTTGCGGCCACCAGCGCCCTCGTGAGCCGTCAGGATGTCGTCGTCGTGGCGAGCGTGTCGTGCATCTATGGGCTCGGCTCGCCCGATGACTACCGGTCGATGGTCATTCGGCTCGCCACGGGGATACCGCTCTCGCGGGACGCCCTCTTGGAGAGGCTCGTCGCGATCCACTACGAGCGAGGCGACATGGCCCTGGAGCGGGGCAAGTTCCGCGTGCGCGGAGACTCGATCGATATCTGGCCGCCATACGACGAGCTGGCTGTGCGGGTGGAGTTCTGGGGAGACACGCTCGAGTCGATCGCGATCATCCATCCCACGAGTGGCGAGGTGGCCGCCCGCAAGGACGAGATGTACTTCTATCCGGCGAGGCACTTCGTCATGGCGGAGGATCGGGTGCGGGCGGCGGTGGGGACGATCCGTGCCGAGCTCGACGCGCGGCTCGAGGAGCTCAAAAGCCAGGGCAAACTCCTCGAGGCCCAAAGGCTCAATGCCCGCACGCGGTTCGACATCGAGATGCTCATGGAGGCGGGCTTCTGCCCCGGCATCGAGAACTATTCGCGACCCCTCTCCGGCCGGGCTCCAGGGAGCACACCAACAACGCTCTTCGACTACTTCCCAGACGACTTCCTGTTCTTTGTGGATGAATCGCATGTCACCGTGCCACAGGTCCGCGGCATGTACGCCGGTGACCGCAGCCGCAAGCTGACGCTCGTCGATCACGGATTTCGGCTGCCGAGCGCCCTCGACAATCGACCGCTGCAGTTCGACGAGTGGGAGAAGCGGCTGGCACAGACAGTCTTCGTCTCGGCCACGCCCGGCCCGTGGGAGCTGGCCCGCACAGGCGGCGAGGTCGTCGAGCAAGTCATTCGGCCGACGGGCCTGCTCGACCCCGTCATCGAGGTCGTGCCGGCAAAGCAGCAGGTGGTGCACCTCTCCGGTGAGATCGACAAGGTCGTGGCCGCCGGGCAGCGAGTGCTCGTGACGACGCTCACCAAGAAGCTCGCCGAAGACCTCACTACCTACTTTCAGGAGCGAAAGGTCAAGTGTCGCTGGCTTCACAGCGAGCTTGATGCCTTTGCGCGGGTCGAGCTCCTGCGCGACCTCCGCCAAGGAAAAATCGATGTGCTCATCGGGGTGAACCTTCTTCGTGAGGGGCTCGATCTCCCCGAGGTGTCACTCGTCGCGATCCTCGACGCCGACAAGGAGGGCTTTCTCCGAAGTGAAACCTCGCTGATGCAGACGATCGGCCGCTCGGCACGAAACGTCGATGCCCGCGTGATCCTCTACGCCGACACCATCACCGAATCGATGCGGCAGGCGATGGACGAGACGCGGCGACGGCGAGCGATCCAGGAGGACTACAACCGAGAGCACGGCATCACTCCGGAGACGATCCGCAAAGAGATCCGGGCTGGCATCGAGGCAGAGTCGGCGTCGCGCGCGGTCGCATTCGAGGCGGTGGGGCAGGGGGATGAGGATTGTCGCCACCAGGAGGAACTGCTCGAGCAGCTCGAGGCCGACATGATGGAGGCCGCCGCGGCGCTCGACTTCGAGCGGGCCGCGCGGATCCGAGACGAGATCGCGGCGCTTCGGGAAGGCCGCGGGCGGCAAGGCTCACGCGGCCGCAGTCGCCGGGGCGGTGGAGGCCCAGGCCGCATCCCACGTCCGAATCAGGCCTGACTGATTCAGCCAGCCTTCTGCATGGCATCGAGGGAGCGACCCAGGCGGCGGCGTCCCTTACCAGTCGTCGATTCGATCACGTTCGGGTCGCTTTTCACTGCCAACCGGTCGCGGAGTGACTGGGCCAGCGAGGCCCCGAGGTCTTCGTCACGGTTTCGGTTTCCGATGTCCTCGATGGCGTCCACGAACCCGAGCACCACGGCCTCTCGCACGCCCTCACGCACCCAGTGGAAAAAGCTCATCGCCGTCCTCCCCTCATGTCGTCTATGCCAGAGCCGTGCAAATGCCGGCCCTCCACTTGTGGTATCGGCTCGGCCAGCCATGGCCTGCATCAGCTCGATCCGCAGGACGGGCCCCGGATTCTGGGAAGGCTATGCCGGCTCGCCAGTGGCCAGGCGCCTCACGCAGACGAGGCAGATATCGTCCGTCGCCGAGGCGCCCGCGACGTGACGCTCGACATCGGCGAGGATTCGCCGGCCAATGTCGCCTGCCGATGGTGCGGGGCCGGCGAGGATCATCTCGAGTTGTTCGAGGCCGTAGCAGTTGCTGGCGTGATCCATCGCTTCGGTCACGCCGTCCGTACACACGACAATCGCGCTCTCCGGAGGGAGCTCGACCGTGCAGCAGTGGAACTCATGCCCCGCATGCATTCCGAGCGGCAGGCCACCGAGATCGCCGGCGATCTGACGCACGCCGCCAGAGTCCCGCAGGAAGACCGGGAGGTGACCAGCATTGCAGATCGTGAC
>CAYZHH010000348.1:0-3272 GCA_964478275.1 uncultured Candidatus Kuenenia sp. | reverse complement strand
CCGCTTGGCGTGCAGCGCTGCATGGAAGCCCCTTGCGATAGCGAGGGGGCAGCGGGTGGTTGGGCGAGCCCGTAGGTGATGGCGAGCGAGACGTCCTTCAGCCCGCAGCCCCACGGCTGGCGCCATGGGCTTCTATTCGGCACAACCCTGGGGCTCGCAGCGGCGGGCGCGGGCAACCTTGGCTTGCCCCCGACTGCCCAAAGGCTGCAATGGCCATGGATGGCATTGCAGCCGCGCCGTTACGCGTCAGCGTAACGTGCAACTAGCTCCCCGGCTTCGACAGGCGTGCCGGGGGCGACGAGCACTTCGGCGAGCGTGCCGTCCCGTTCGGCGTAGAGCGTCGTCTCCATCTTCATGGCCTCGAGGCTCAAGAGTTTCTGGCCCTTCTTCACCTTGTCGCCGGCTCGCACGGCGACCGTGACCACGAGGCCGGGCATCGGGGCGGCCACCTCGCGGGCATCGCCCGGCGTGGCCTTGGGCCGCTTCTGCACCTTGGCCTCGAGCGAGCGGTCGGCGATCGATACGCTCCGTGGCTGGCCGTTGAGCTCGAAGAATACGGTTCGTGTGCCATCGGCGTGGGGCTCGCCGACTGTGAGCAGACGGATCACGAGCGTCTTGCCCGGTTCGATCTCGACGGCGAGCTCCTCGCCCGGAGCAAGGCCTTCGAGGAATGCCGGTGTAGGAAGCACACTGACATCGCCGTATGTGGCGCGATGGCGAGCAAAATCTTGGAAGACTCGTGGGTAGAGAAGCCATGAGAGCACTTCGCGAGGAGAGGCCGTGTATCCCACGAGCTCGGTGACAGTCTTGCCGGCTGCGACAAAATCCGCGGGGGGCATCGATTCGCCGGGCCGACCGGTCACGATCTCGCCGTTCTTGACCACCCGCTTCACCACGGCCGGCGGAAACCCGCCCGGGGGCTGGCCCATGCGGCCGGCCAGGAGATCGATCGCCGATTCCGGAAACGCGATCTCGCGGGAGTCATCGACGAGGTCGTCCGCGGTGAGCCCATTGGTGACGAGAAGCAGCGCGAGATCCCCGACGGCCTTGCTCGTGGGCGTCACCTTCACGATGTCGCCGAGGACCCGATTGACGTCGGCATAGGCGCGGCAGACATCTTCCCAGCGATCACCGAGGCCGAGCGCCTTGGCCTGCTCGAGGAGGTTCGTGAACTGCCCGCCGGGCATTTCGTGGAGGTAGAGGTCGGCATCGGGCGCCTTCATGCCGCACTCGAAGGCGGTGTAGTGGTCACGCACGGCGAACCAGTAGTGGGCCAGTCGCCGCAGGTGGTCCGTGTTGAGGCCGGTATCGAGCGGCGTGTGCCGCGTGGCGTCGACAAGGGCGTTCAGGTTGGGCTGGCTCGTAAGACCAGCGAAGGGGGCCATCGCGGCATCGACCACACTCGCGCCGTGCTTGGCTGCTTCGAGGAGCGTGGCGAGCTGGGAGCCGGCCGTGTCGTGGGTATGGAAGTGGATTGGGATGCCGACTTCGTCACGCAGGGCCGCAACAAGCTTGGCCGCCGCAAATGGCTTGCAGAGGCCGGCCATGTCCTTGATGGCCAGCATGTGCGCCCCGTGCTTTTCCAGTTCCTTGGCGAGCGCCACGTAGTAAGCAAGCGAATACTTTGGACGGGCCGGATCGAGGACATCGCCGGTGTAACAAATCGCCGCCTCGCAGATCGCCCCGCTCTCGAGGACAGCATCCATCGCCACACGCATGTTCGGTACCCAGTTGAGTGGGTCGAAGACGCGGAAGAGGTCGATGCCAGCGGAAGCCGACTCCTTGACAAACGCCTGGACCACGTTGTCTGGGTAGTTCGTGTAGCCGACGGCATTGCTCGCCCGCAGCAGCATCTGGAAGAGGATGTTGGGAATCCGCGCGCGGAGCTGGAGGAGCCGGTCCCACGGGCATTCCTTGAGGAACCGCATCGACGTGTCGAACGTGGCCCCGCCCCACATCTCGAGCGAGAAGAGCCCGGCCCCGAGCTGTGCATACGCATCGGCCACCGCGAGCATGTCGTAGCTTCGCATCCGCGTGGCCAGGAGCGACTGGTGGGCATCGCGCATCGTCGTGTCGGTGACGAGCAGCCCCTTCTGGTCGCGAACCCATGCGGCGAATTTTTCGGGGCCCAGTTCTTTGAGCCGATCACGGGTGCCCGTAGGGGCAGAAGGCGCCGGGTCGAAGGGGGGCAGTAGCGCCGGATCTCGGCGGGCTGCGGTGGCCCGACCTTTCACCAGCGAGTTCCCGTTGACGATCACGTCGCCGAGATACTCGAGGAGCCTCGTGGCCCGATCGCGCCGCATAGGAAAATCAAAAAGGCTTGGCGTCTCATCGATGAAGCGGGTCGTGCACTTGCCCGACAGAAACTCGGGGTGCATGACGAGGTTGATGAGGAAGGGAATGTTCGTCTTCACTCCACGGACGCGAAACTCCTGGAGGCACCGCTCGATGTGGCCCGCCGCTTCGTCGAGCGTGAGGCCGCGGGCGGTCACCTTGACCAGCAGCGAATCAAAATAGGGCGTGACAACAGCCCCCGAGAACGCGGAGCCTGCATCGAGCCTGATGCCCATGCCGCTCGCCGAGCGATACGCTGTGATCCGGCCGTAGTCCGGCAGAAACCGGTTCTCGGGATCTTCGGTGGTGACGCGGCATTGGATCGCCGTGCCCATCGACCGGATCGCAGACTGCTCGCCCAGACCAATCTCGGGGTCGGCGAGCTTCCATCCTTCGGCCACGCGGATCTGGCGGCGGACGATGTCGATGCCGGTGATCTCTTCGGTAACCGTGTGCTCCACCTGGATGCGTGGATTCACTTCGATGAAGTAGAAGCGGCCGGTTTCGGCGTCGACGAGAAACTCGACGGTGCCGGCGTTCTCGTAGCGGGCCGTTCGACCGATGGCGAGCGCCGCGTCACAGATCGCTTCCCGGAGGCTTGGTTCAAGGTTCGGGGCAGGCGCAACTTCCACCACCTTCTGGTGCCGCCGCTGCACCGAGCAGTCGCGTTCGAAGAGATGGATGAGGTTTCCGTGGAGGTCACCAAGCAACTGCACTTCAATGTGTCTCGCCCGCTGGATGAACTTCTCAACGAAGACGCTCGCGGAGCCAAAGGCGGTCTTGCTCTCACGCTGGGCGCTCTCGAGCGCGACGGCCAGCTCTTCCTCACCATGCACGACCCGCATGCCGCGGCCGCCGCCACCGTGGGCCGCCTTGTGGATCACGGGATAACCGAGGTCGCGGGCAATCTGCTTGGCGTCGGCGAGGCTCGAGAGTGG
>CAYZHH010000347.1:2505-3278 GCA_964478275.1 uncultured Candidatus Kuenenia sp. | reverse complement strand
CGCCGTGGGCTTGTATTGGCAGGCGTGACGGAGCACTAGGAAGGCCGTCGCCACGCTGCCCTCAATCACGCAAACGCCTGCTTGAGCATCGCCAAGCTCCGCGGCACGGCCTCGGCGGGATCGTCCTTGCCCTCAAACTCGAGCGACACCCAGCCCTGGTAGCCGACGTTCCCAAGGATCGCAGCCACCTCGGAATAATCGATGTCGAGCGTGTACCACTTGCCGCCGCCAAAGTAAGTCTTGGCCTGCACGAAGCAGGTGGCCGGCGCGAGCTTCGCCCACTGAGCCTCCATGTCCTCGAGGAAGTTGCCCGTGTCGAGCGTCACGCGGAGCCAGGGCGAGTCGATCGCCTCGACGATCCGCATGACGCCTGCGGCTGTGCGGCCAAGGCCCCAGTGATTCTCGAGCCCGAGCACCACGCCACACTCCTCGGCCCGCGGGAGACATTGCTCGAGGGCATCAATCACCCACTCAAACGCCTCGTCGTCGGTGTGCCCGGGAAGGCGTGGCTCAATGCCGCGGTTCGCCATGAGCGCGTCAAAGTCTTTGGATGTTCCCCAGCGGCCGGTGTTGACCCGCATCGTGGGGATGCCGAGTCGGTAGGCCAGGTCGATCGAGTGCAGCGTTTTGTCGACATTGGCCTGCCGCACGGCCGGATCAGGAGACACAAAGCCCTGATGCGTTGAGAACCCGCAGAGGGCGAGGCCAAGCGAGTGGGCCTGCCGCTTGAGTTTTTGGAGCCGGCCGTTGGATTCATCGCCGCCCATCTGCAC
>CAYZHH010000347.1:0-2495 GCA_964478275.1 uncultured Candidatus Kuenenia sp. | reverse complement strand
ACTGGAGAATCTCGACGCCGTCAAAGCCCATGCGGGCCGCGGAGTCGATGCATTGCTCGATCGGCGCGGGCTGCTCGCGAAACTGCCAAAAGGAATAGGTCGAGACACCAAACCGCACTGGCCGCAGAGGCCGTGAGGGCTCATCGGCCGCCCCAGGGAAGCGTGGCAGGCCCGCGGCGAGAGCGGTTGCGGCCGACGCGGTGAGCAATCCGCGGCGGGTGATCCTGTCTGACCGTGACAGCGTGGCCATGTGCGAGGTGCCCTCGTGACGATGCGGCAAAGCCTCCAGGATCGGGCCTGGCGGGAAGGAGAGTATCATGGCCGCGATGGCAAAGAAGAAACCACGGCCCGCGTCGCTCCCCGGCCTCTCCACCACGCGGCCACGGCATCGGGCGGCCAGCGAGGAGACCTATCATGGCCTCCGGGCCTGCGAGGCGCTCTTCGCACGACGGCCCGACGACATCGTGCGGGTCTATCTCCACGCGGGCCACCGGCGCCGATTCGCGAATCTCCTCCAGTGGTGCGCCGAGCATCGCCGCGGTTATCAGATCGTCGAGGACGAGAACCTCCGTCGCATCACTGGTGCGACGCACCACGAGGGCGTGGCGATCCTCGCGAAGCAGATTCGGCGATGGGAGCTGGACGACCTCGCGCGCGAGATCGACAAGGCGACCGAAGGACGAGAACCCGTTGGTCCCATCCTCTACCTCGATGGCGTTGAGAATCCGCATAACCTGGGCTCGATCCTCCGGACAGCCGCACACTTCGGCGTGATGGCCGTGACGGGGCGGATGGGCGACCTTCCGCCGCTCTCGCCCGCTGCGGTTCGCGTGGCCGAGGGGGCGGCCGAGATCGTGCCGGTGTGTGATCTCGACGATGCACCGGCACTCCTTCGGCGGCTCGCGTCGGTGGGCTTCTCGATTGTCGCCGCATCGAGCCATCGTGGGGAGCCACCTGAAAAGACGCCGCTCGGGAAGAAGTGTGTTCTCGTCCTCGGGAGCGAAGGCAAGGGTGTGTCGCCTGCGATTGAGCGGGTAGCGACCATGCGGGTGTGCATCCCCGGCACAGGTTCGGTGGAGAGCCTCAATGTCTCGGTGGCCTGCGGCGTACTCCTGGCGGAAGCCTGGCGGCAGCGCGGGATCGCGTCTGGTGATGCTCGCGGCGCACTTCCACGTTCGTGATGACAAGGCGTTGGCCAAGGAGATCATGCCCATGTCGCGTCGCGCACCCTCGAAGCGTAGAGTCACGGTCGCCTGCGGCGTGTGGCTGCTGATGGCGACCGTCATGACTGTCGCCGTTGCCGCAGCGGCAGCGGAGGTTCCCGAGCGTCGGCCCAACATTCTTTTCTGCATCGCCGATGATTGGGGCTGGCCCGACGCCGGAGCCTACGGCGATCCGGTCGTCAAAACGCCAGCCTTCGACCGTGTGGCGCGAGAAGGGGTGCTCTTCGAGAACGCGTTTGTCACGTCGCCATCCTGCACGCCCTCGCGAAACTCGATCCTCACAGGGCAATACCACTGGCGGCTCGGGGCCGGGGCGAATCTCTGGAGCTCGCTCGCGCCGACGCACGAGACCTATCCGCTCCTCGTGGAAGACGCGGGCTATCACGTGGGCCACGCTGGAAAGGCTTGGGGCCCCGGCGATTGGAAAGCGCTCGGCAGGACGCGGCATCCAGCGGGCGAACAGGTCCACAACGGCTTTGGTGCATTTCTCGAGAAACGTCCGTCGGAAAAGCCGTTTTGCTTCTGGCTCGGGTCGTCTGATCCGCATCGGCCTTACGACGAGGGGAGCGGACGGAAGGCCGGCATCGATCCGTCGAAGGTTCGCGTGCCGTCGGACCTGCCCGACTGCGAAACTGTCCGCAGTGACCTGGCCGACTATCTCTTCGAGGTGCAGCGGTTCGACCGCGACATCGCCAAAGCCCTTGCAATCCTCGATGCGACCGGCGAGGCCGCAAACACGATCGTGGTTATCACGGGCGATCACGGGATGCCGTTCCCGCGGCACAAGGCTCACCTCTACGACTCGGGCACCCACGTCCCGCTCGTGATCCGCTGGCCGGCCGTCGTGAAGCCCGCCCGCCGCGTGACCGATTTTATTTCTCTGGCTGATCTCGCGCCGACCTTCCTCGAGGCCGCAGGGCTCGCCGTGCCACCAGCCATGACGGGCCGGTCGCTCCTGCCGCTGCTGGCCGCTGAGGGCTCGGGCCGCATCGATCCTGCTCGCGACCATGTGCTCGTCGGCCGCGAGCGGCATACGCCGGCGCAAGAGGCCCCGAGCACGGTCGGCTATCCGATGCGGGCGATCCGCACAGATAGCCATCTTTATATAAGGAACTTCGAACCCGACCGCTGGCCGAGCGGTGCGCCCACCGGATCCACACGGGGCCCGGTTTTCTCCGATTGCGACGATAGCCCGACCAAGCAGGTTCTCGTGGAACGCCAGGATGATCCCACGATCCGGCCGTTCTATGACCTCGCCTTCGCCAAGCGACC
>CAYZHH010000346.1:0-3317 GCA_964478275.1 uncultured Candidatus Kuenenia sp. | reverse complement strand
GGCTGGAGTTGTGGTTCCGCGATGCACCGCCACCGCCGGCCGCTCCGAAACCTGCGGTTGTGCCGCCGCCGACGGTTGCGGCCACCCCTGCACCGCCGCGGCCGCCACAGCCTGCCGCCGCCGCCATTCCGCCGCCGCCGCAGGAGCCACCCGGTGGCCGGATCACCGCCACCGCGGCGCTCATCCGTGGGCTCGTCACGCTTTCGCCCAAGGGGCCTGAGCTCTCCGAGATGTCGATGGAGGGCCAGGTTGAGCTCGTCGAACAGCCGGTGGGCGTCGCGAAGGAAGGTCCGCCGGTCACGATTCGCGGTGACCAGTTGCAACTCTCGCGGCCCACGGCATTTGATGCTCGGGCGGTGGTGTCGGGCCGTCCCGCAACCGTCGTTGGTCGTGGCCTCGACCTCGAAGGTCCGCTCGTCGAGTTCGACCGCGGACGCAACCGCGTCACGGTCGATGGTGCCGGGCGGCTTTCTCTCCCGATGCCAGCAGATGGTCCTGGTCTCGATGGTCTGGCCATAACGGGCTCCGCCGCCACCAAGCCGCCTCCGGCAGCGGGCGCCGACCCAGGCAAGCTCGATGTCACCTGGAAGGGTCGGCTCGACTTCGACGGCCAGACGGCGAGGTTCGTCGAAGACGTGGTCGCCAACGGCGGCACCACGATCGTTCGCTCCGGGTCGCTCGACGTCGTCTTCGATGAGCCCTTCGAGTTGGCAGGGGATCGCCGTGGGCAACCAGGACGCCAGCCACGCCGCCAGCCCGAGGTCGCGCGGATTGCCTGCGGCAGCGGCGTGAAGATCGAGAGCGAGTCGATCGACGAGGCCGGTGATCGGTCGGTCGAGCGGCTCTTTGTGCGCGACCTTGTTGTGGAACGCGCCAGCGGTGAAGTGAGCGGCACCGGTCCTGGCCGCCTGACAAGCACGCGGAAAGGCCAGCCGCCGGCATTCGCCACGCCGTCCACACCGGGAAGGCCGCCGATCGCTCCGGTGGCAGCGGGAGCCAGGCCGAGCGGTCTCACCTATCTCGGCGTCGATTTTCAGCAAGGCCTTCGGGGCAACATCCATCGCCGATCGATGGAGTTTCACCAGCGGGTCGAGGCGATCTGGGGACCGGTCGCCGGCTGGGGTGACGCGCTCGATCCGCATGCAGCGAGCGGACTTCCTGAGGGGGCCATCACGATCGCGTCCGATGTCCTTGGCGTTGGGCAGGCGCCGCCGATGCCGGGGCAGCCACGTGGCATGCTCGAGCTGGGGGCGATGGGGAACGTGCTTGTGGAAGGAGAGTCATTTACGGCGCGAAGCTCCAGGCTCACCTGGAGCGAGGCGAAGGATCTTCTCGTGTTTGCTGGCGATGGCCGAAGCGACGCCCAACTCTTTCGTCAGTTGAAGGCGGGAGGCCAGCCCTCCACGGCTGCCGCAGGCGAGATTTGGTATTACCGCGGTCGCAACCAAGTGGAGGTGAAAGACGCCCGCTTTTTCGATTTCGATCAGATCGGTGGCGGCCAGGCTCCGAGCGTGCCGGGGGCAGGTCCGGCCCGACGGGGCCCGCAGCCCGTTCCCTTCGCTCCGCAGCAAGTTCCTGGTACGTAAGCTCTGGGGACTGGCTGGTTGTGCGCCGCCACCACGGCCTGTCCCCTTTCGCTCGTCCCACCTCATGATGGCATCCGCCACGGTTCCGCCGGCTACGCTGCGTGTCGTCGATTCCCACACGATCGGTGAGCCCACGCGGCTCGTCGTAGACGACGCCTTTGCTGCCGGCCTCGATCTCGGCTCCGGTTCTGTTCGGGCGCGTCGGGATATCTTCCGCGAGCGGTATGACCACCTGCGGCGGGCTCTCGTGGCCGATCCACGAGGTGTCGAGGCGATGGTGGGCGTCGTCCTCGTGCCACCGGCTGACCCCTCCTGCGATCGTGGAGTGTTCTTCTTCAATCGCGTCGGATACCTCGACATGTGCGGCCATGCCACGATCGGCCTGACCGTGTCGCTCGGGCATCTCGGCCGCATCACGCCAGGGCCGTTTCGTCTCGAGACGCCGGCGGGCGTGGTGGGTGTTGAATGGCATGGTGGCGCGGCGGTGTCGTTTCAGTGCGTGTCGCCGCGACGAATTCACCGCGGGCTCACGGTGACGTGCGCCGACGGAACCACCGTCACCGGCGATGTGGCAACCTCCGGCCTGTGGTTCTTTCTCTGTCGCGATCACGGGCTTCCCATCGAGCCGGGAGCGATTCCGCAACTCCGCGAAAAGACGTGGGCCATTCGCAGAGGCCTCGAAGCCGCCGGTGTCACCGGAGATTCAGGCGAGGTGATCGACCACATTGTGCTCATGGGCTCGCCGCACGATCGTGGCAACCACGCCCGGAATTTTGTGCTCTGCCCCGACGGGGCCTTCGATCGCTCTCCCTGCGGCACGGCGACGAGCGCCTTAGTGGGTTGTCTCCATGACGATGGCCTGCTCGCCGAGGGAGCCCTCTGGCGGCAGGAAAGCATTCTCGGTGGCGTCTACGAAGCATCGGTGGGTCGCGTGGGCGGCGTCCTCGTGCCGACCGTCCGCGGGCAGGCCTGGATCACCGCCGAGAGCACGCTTTTCTTCGCGGCCGACGATCCCTACCGCACGGGATTGCCTCAGGCGATTCGCCGCGACTCTTGATCGAGCCGCTCGAGAATGAACGCGATCACGTCGGGGGCGACGCGGTCGTAGAAGATCGGGTCGTGGCCGCCGCCGCGAGGATCGAGCATCGCCACATGGGGAATGCCGAGGGCCACGAGCTTGCTCTGGAGGCGGACGGCGCCGTCATACCAGTGCTCGTCGGCAGGGTCGCTGGCGAAGAACTGGTGGCGGGGCCAGTTGAGCGGGTGGACATGAAGAATGGCTGTGTCCTGCCGCGCACGCTCGACGTCGCCGTAGATCTCCTGAAGCGTGTCGTAGGAATCGCCATCATCGCGGAGGTGCGCCTCCCGCATCGCCGTATGAAAATCGATGGCCGGCGCAATGGCAGCAGCGATCGGGAAGGTGTTGGGATGCCGGTAGGCCAGCCGAAGCGCCCCCTGGCCCCCCATGCTCGTGCCGACCAGCGCAATGCCCGGAGGCGACACGCCGAAGCGTCGCTGCATCTCGGCGACGACGTGCTCGACGACATACCGTTCGGGCGTGATGACTGGGTCGAACGAGGGAACAATCCGGTCGAGCCACCATGAGCGGCCCGCTCGCGGAGCGATCACCGGGAGCCGCGCCTCCTCGATGCGATCACGCAAACCCGCATTCTCTTGGAGCCACCGCTCGCGGACGCCATGAAGATAGATCGCCGTACGACCGGGCAGTGG
>CAYZHH010000345.1:0-3371 GCA_964478275.1 uncultured Candidatus Kuenenia sp. | reverse complement strand
TTCCTTCTGGACAAACAGCGTGACAGCCGCCCCGGCCACCGGCTCGCCGGTGGCCAGGTCGACGACGTATCCCGGCACCGAGCGTGGCCCCGGGGCTCGCGCTCGCTGACGGCCGCCTCTCACCCGGGCGGCACCGCCGACGACGTTGCTTTCAAACACGGGCCGCTGCTGTTCGATGACGACAGCCAGCCGCGTCACCCACACCAGCGCCATAGACACCGCGTTGTTCTTCTCGCCGAAGCCAGGCTTGTGGCTCGCGATCACCCAATACGCCCCCGGCTCGAGCGTGCCGGCATCGAGCACCGCGGCAACGTCGATGTCTTCGAATCGCTCCTGATAGTCGGGCGTACCAGGCAGATCGACGGCGTGCTCGCGGACAGCGGGCAGCGCCAGGATCGCGGCGCGGTCGTTGTCGTCAAACCAGCCGCGCGAATGCTTACCGGCGCGGAGCCTGGTCTCCCAGTCAGCCTTGCACACTCGGAGGTAAACCTTTTCGAGGTTCTTGTAGGTCACGCGAATCGGGGGGAAGGGAGCGTTCCAGGATTTTTCAGTGGCGAGCGACAGTTCCTTCGATTCGATGGTGCTGGCGAGGTTGGCACACTGGGCCCCGCCGTGGCTCTTGGGGTGCGCCGCCGCGGCCTGGAGTGCGATCGTGCGAGCCCGCACGAGGTCGCCTTGCTCCTGCACCAGGCTCGCCAGGTGAAACATGGCCTCGGCCGCCATCTCGTGCTTCCCGGCCCGCTCGATGAACGCCGTGAGCGCCGCTTCCTTGCGATCAGTCACGCCCTCGCCGACGGCGGCGCCTGCGGCCCAGAGGATGCGATCGAGATCGGCTGAGAGCAGGGCCGAGGGTTCGGTGTCGCCGCGATGAAACTCGATCACGCTGCGGAAGAGGGCGGCGGCTTCGAGCAGGGGCGAATTTTTGTCGGTAACCGTGTTACTCGCCTCGGGCTTCCAGGCTAAAAACTCCTCGGGCGTGCCGAGCGCGGGCGAAGCCGGGTCAATCTCAAAGGCGTCTTCGGGGGCCATGAGGCCGCGTTCGCCGGAGGTGGCGAAGGCTATTGCATCGCGGGCGAGGACATCCCACACGGTCGGCCGGTACGCGTCGGGCATCGTGCCCTTTTGGATGATCGCGTCCCACTCGCCGACGGGCAGGTTGTGGAGCGTCTTGCGCTCGGGGCTGCCGGCCGCACCGACCGCCACGGCAAAGCGCGTGCGGATCTCGCGAAGAATTGTTGGCAGATCCCACGCGGCAATCTGTGAGAGGTCGCTTCCGTCGGCGCCGCCCTGCGTGCGCGCTTGATAGCGCCACTGGTTCTCTTGGTAGAAGCCCCAGGTCCAGTTCGCACGGATCGCCTCGAGCACGGCCCGCGTCTCGGGAGGTGCTTTTTCGATCTCGGCGGCGAGGCGAACGATCCGGTCGCTCTCATCCGCTGCTTGCTCGCCGGTATCGGCGAGGACCCGCGTGGCGATCGCCCGCGCCGCTTCGGCCCAGGCCTTGTCGGCGATCGCGGATTTCTCAACGCCGGCGAGAGCGTCGAGGGCCGATTGTGGTTTCCCCTCTTCGAGCGCTTTTTCGACCTTCTTCCAGGCTTCGGCCCGTGCCCCTTGGGGCAAATCCGCCGCGAGTGCCCGTTCAATCCATCCCATGCCAATGCCTCCGAGGACGAGTGCGACCGCGGCCACACCCACCGCAACCGCTGCCGCGACTCTGCCGCGGCCACTGCCGAGACCCAAGAAATTAAAACGCATCGTTATTGCTCCGCAAAGAGACGCGGCCCGGGGACCGCTCAAGGGGACTCGGGCGCAAAGTCTACGCCGACGGGCAAGTAAGACGCTCGGTTTCCCAAAAAGTTCCCAGTCGCCATCTGCTCCGAACCGCGAGAAAAAGCCCCATGGGCCGTGCAGTGCCGTTGGTCTGCGGCCATGTCCTGATGCGCACCTCTCTTGGTGATTCTTGCTGCGTGCTTCCAAGCGGCAGTTCTCGGCATCGCAGGCATGCGGCGATCATGCCTCAGGCCGGCCGCGGGGCTTCTTGGACCGTCCCGTCTCTTCGGCCCATCGCTTGAGCGCCTCATGCACCCGCGGATCGAGTCGTACGAGAAACGAGGTTCGCGACACGCCAGGTGGCTCCTCATCCGATGCGTTGGTGCCGTGGCGGAATCAGTGATACATCGTGCCGGTGTTGATGACCGGCTGCGTATGCTTGTCTCCGCAGAGCACGACGAGGAGATTCGACACCATGGCCGCGCGGTGCTCGTCGTCAAGCTCGACAATGTGATCCTTCGCGAGATGGTCGAGCGCCATGTGCACCATGCCGACCGCACCCTCGACGATCGTCCGACGAGCAGCCACCACGGCCTGGGCCTGCTGCCGCTGGAGCATCGCCGCCGCGATCTCGGCCGAGTACGCAAGGTGACTGATTCGGGCGTCGATGACTTCGACACCAGCCGTGTCGAGCCTCTCCTGCAAGTCTTTGGTGAGCCGTTCGCACACCTGGATGGTGTTGCCACGGAGAGAGACTTCGTGATCCTCGCTGTCGTAGGGATACCGCAGCGCGAGGCTGCGAAGTGCGGCCTCGCTCTGGACGGCAACGAAATGCTCGTAGTCGTCCACTTCAAAGAGCGCTTCAGCTGTATTCACCACCCGCCACACCACGACCGCCGAGATATCGACCGGGTTGCCGTCGCGATCGTTCACCTTCGAAGGCCGGCCGGCCGAGTGAGTTTTGTGGGTCAGGATCTTACCCGCGGCATCCTTGACCTCGGGCGTCGTGATCGAGCCGGTTTCGAAGTTCCGAACACGAAGGGAAATCCGCTTCTTTGAACAGAAGGGATTCACCCAAAAGAATCCGGACTCGACGATTGACCCCTGGTACTCGCCGAAGAGCAGCAGGGCTCGGGCATCGTTGGGCTGAACCGCCTGAAATCCGAACAGCAGGAGGATGAGCGCGACGAGGCAGCCGAACGCGAGAAACACCATCACCAGCGGCTCGGCCGCCGCGACCGTGAGCGTGGTGACGGGATCGCTCGCAGCGGTACAATCGCGTTCCATTCGCCGCTGGCTCGCGGCAATTCCCCAACGATCGCCCCATTCATGAAAACCGCCTTCGTCACTGTCGCCGTCGTCGCTGCCACGCTTTTCGGTGTTGCCGCCCCTGCCCATGCCGGGCGTCCCGAAAAGCTTGCGGCCATCCCCGACTTCACCAAGGGCGACACCGTCCCCAAGGAGTTCACGCACGACTGGAACCTCGGCCCCACGGGGCTTCGCGGCTGGATGTACTGCGCCGGGCTGGTCACGACCGACGCACGGCAGATCCTCATCACATCCGTGGCAAAAGGCTCGCCGGCGGACGGCATCCTCGCTGTTGG
>CAYZHH010000344.1:830-3398 GCA_964478275.1 uncultured Candidatus Kuenenia sp. | reverse complement strand
GAAAACAATAAAGCTTGGGCAGCGAAGCGAGTCGAAGAAGACCCCATGTTTTTCAAACGACTGGCACGCGGCCAAAAGCCTAGCATTCTATACATCGGCTGTTCTGACAGTCGAGTAACAGCAGAAGAGATGCTCGGGGCTGGCCCAGGCGATCTCCTCGTTCACCGTAACATCGCCAACCTGATTCCGAACAACGATCATTGCTCGAACACGGTGATCAACTTCGCAATCCATGATTTGGAAGTAAAGAGCATCGTCCTTTGTGGGCATTATGGATGCGGAGGCGTCCTTGCGGCCATGCAATCGAACGATCTTGGGGAATTGACTTCCTGGTTACAAAATATCCGCGACGTATATCGATTGCATTCCACTGAACTGGACTCCATCGAGAATGAGGAACTTCGGTACCGTCGATTGGTAGAGCTGAACGTTCACGAACAGTGCATCAATTTGCTGAAGGTCACAGAGGTGCAAACCGCCTACACTTCTGCAAATCTTGTCATTGCTGGTTGGGTCTTTGATATGGCCACTGGTCGAATCACAGACCTGAAGCTTGATATTGAACACATCGTAGGTTCCATGCGAGATATTTACAGTATAGCCGAGAAAGTTTAGGTCTGCGATGTGACGAAGCCTCGACAGACAAGCCCCCTCGTGCGTCCATTTCGCAGGGGATACTTATCTACCTCCACATTATGATTCCTAGCCAATCAGCAGCCGATCCAAGCATGCAGCCCGCCGTCGAGGCGGAGAGCAACCTTTCGTACTCATACTGGCTTGGTACTTTCATTATTCGTGGCTCCATCGCTCCTCGAGTGCTGCTGGATGTTTTGGGATTTGGTTTGTTGACTGCGGCGATCGTCGTGATGATTCAATGGCTTGAGAGCCTATTTCGAGTCGAGCTGTCGCTCCCGGCTGTTCCATTTGAAGCGGCTGGGGCAGTGCTTGGGTTGCTGTTGGTATTGCGTGTTAACACAGGCTACAGCCGTTGGTGGGAGGCAAGGGTATTGTGGGGCGGTATCGTCAATCAGTCACGCAATCTTGCTATCGCTGGATTGGCGTACGGGCCTAGGAACACACGCTGGCGATCGCGATTTGTACGATGGATTGCTGTCTATCCGCACGTGTGCCGTCGGAGCCTTCGAGAGCAACGCAACTTCCCTGAACTCGAGCGATTGCTGTCCGATGACAGTCGAGCGTGGATCGGAAAGTCAGAGCATATGCCCGATGCTGTGTCGAGCGAACTTGCGATGCTACTCTATGAGGCGAGAAGCCTGGGTATGGACGGATTCGCGTTCCAGAAATGTGAAGAGCAGCGAGCTCGTTTAATCGATCATCTTGGTGGTTGTGAGCGAATCTTGAAAACCCCGCTTGCCAGGTCTGGGGCAATTCAAGTCAGGCAGTTCATCTTCCTGCTGTTGATCACCCTTCCCATCGGACTGATGCAAGCATTCGACGCGGATTCCGCGAATCCATCATCATGGATGCACTGCATGAATCAAGCTGGGATCGTTTCGCTCTACGTCATGCTGCTAGCCTATCCACTATTGTCCCTTGATCGAATTGGGATGGAGTTACAGAATCCTTTCAGTACACAGCGTGTTGACTTCCTTCCGCTCGATAGTATCTGCACAGCGAGCGAGCGCAATGTCCTTGAATTACTTCACGACATGGAAGACCATCCGCCTGCGGCTCCTCTCCCTGGAGATGCTGAGTTGCCACCTGATGCTGAAGTTGTGCCGCAGAACGACAACTTACTTGCCGACATTTCTTGAACGGTCACCTAGCGATGTGCCGCGCGGCATGTGCTCTACGAATGGCGATCCCGGAGGTGGGATCCGTGTGAGCGTTCACCGCTGGCGTGCCCAGTAGGGCGGGATGAAGTTGGAGGAGGCCAGGAGGCTGAGGAGCCTTGCGGATGAGGGCCGGCCCATGCACGACCAGCCAGTCTGGTTCTAAGACGATGTTGCCTGACGAGAATTTTCTTGTCGATCGGGTGCCGGCGCACGAGAACGTCCCCTTCGCCGCTGGCCTCTTGGGCCATGGTTTTAAGTTCACCAGCGTGCTGGGCGAAACCCTGGCCGGGATGGCAATGAGCGGGCGAACGGACCTGCCGATGGGGTTTCTGAGTGTGCAGCGATTTCAGTCATAAGCATAAGGGCAGAGTCCATTTCCACTGAGCATCACCCCCGGGAACAATTGTCGCGGCGCTCGTACGACGCGGTCGTTATTGGCGCAGGTCCCAACGGATTGGCGACGGCGATCACGATTGCCCGCCAGAAGCGTTCCGTGCTGGTGATCGAAGCCGAGTCTGCGGCGGGGGGCGGGGCCCGCTCGGCGGAGCTGACGCTTCCCGGCTACGTGCATGATGTCTGCTCGGCCATCCATCCGTTGGCTCTGGCCTCGCCGTTTTTTCAGTCCGTACCACTGGCCGAGCATGGCGTCGAGTGGATTCATCCCCTCTCGCCGCTGGCCCACCCGCTCGATGATGGTCAGGCCGCCGTGCTAGAGCGTTCCTTCGAGGAAACGGGGCGGACGCTTGGTGCCGATGCCCGTGCCTATCGCCGG
>CAYZHH010000344.1:0-820 GCA_964478275.1 uncultured Candidatus Kuenenia sp. | reverse complement strand
GAACACCTGGTTCCAAGAGCCGCGGGCCAAGGCGTTGTTTGCGGGCATGGCCGCCCACTCGATCCTGCCGCTCGACACGATGCTCACCGCGGCCGTCGGCCTGATGCTCGGCGTTGCCGGTCACGCGGTTGGCTGGCCCGTGCCGCGAGGTGGCTCTGGGCAAATCACCGCCGCCTTGGTGCAGCATCTCCAATCGCTCGGCGGCGAGGTGGTCACGAACTGGCGTGTGCAATCGCACGCCGAACTGCCGCCGGCCCGAGCCTATCTGTTCGATACGGCGCCGAAGCACCTCGGCCGCATTTGCGGCGAGTTGCTGCCGCACCGCTTACGCCAGAAGCTGGAGCGGTTCGGCACGGCCCCGGCGGCACTTCGCACGGTGCTGGCCTGAGCGATTTGAGTGCGACGTTTTGGCGGGCGGGGAGCCCTTGCCCCAAACGGCCGCGGGGAGTGCGCCGCGCCAAAGCGGCGCACTTTCTTCCGCCCACTCGGGAGCATCCGCAGCGGCCCGCAACCGACGGTAGAGCCGAGGCGAAACTTCCGGCTACGGCTTCGCGGGTGCATCGGGCGGGCCGATGAATTCGACGAAGCGCACTTCCGCACCGCCGGCCTTCGCCGTCTTCACTTCCTTCGCGGCTTCGGCGGCGCTCCAAGCGGCTAAGTTCACGGCCGTTCGCCATTCGTTGAACAACGGCAATTCGCAAGCGGGCGTGTAGCCGGTGAGCGGCACGGCGTTGAGATAGCGGTACTTGTCGTCTCCTTCGGCAATCTCGAAGGCGACCGGTTCGTCGGCCGGGGCCGAGCGGAGCCAACCTTCCGGCGG
>CAYZHH010000343.1:0-3405 GCA_964478275.1 uncultured Candidatus Kuenenia sp. | reverse complement strand
GACGCAGCGCGTAAAGCAGCCTGGGGGTTCGAGCCCCTCCGGGTGTAGTGCGGCTCAAAGGCTGGTGCCGGCGAGGGGTCGCCCGTGCCATGTCGCCGGACGCCCTATGGGGTTTCTTGAGCGGGAGGGTTGCCATGAGGACCTAAGCGGCCGATGGGTTTGCCGTCGGGGCCGAAGAATTCAATGGCGCCGTCGCGCGACTGGGCTGAGGTGCCGAGGCCGAGGGCGTCGATGCCAGATGCATCGCGGATTTCAATGCGGCCGCCACCGCCATCCTTGACGCGGCCAGCGTGAACCATGATCTGGCCTTCCGGCGTGACGATCGCAAGCTCCTTGCAGATGACGGTTTCCGCGCTGATGGTGCCCGTCGCCACAGCGGGCACCCGCACCTGCGAGACTGTGTTGCCCCGCACCGCCAGGCCGATCGCGAGGAGCAGGAGCGGATAGACAGTCCAGCGTTCCTTGGTGGTCATGGCTTGCTCGTTGATAGAGAAAGTGTGCTTGGATCAGCGCAGACTGCCGGGCGGGATGCCCGGCAAGCGAAGCAGGGCCAGGGGTGGCCCGCGCCGCGAGTCAGTCATTGTGTTTTTCGCGGAGACGAGCCGAGAGCCGCAAGATGTGATGCACCCGTTCGAACTGGTCGAGCCAGTCGGAAATGACCGCGGAGGTGGCATCGGCTGGTGGTGGCACGATGCCAGTCGGGCAGCCAGCGACGAGCTTCTCCGCGGAGGCTCGGTATGCCGAGAGCGTGCGATCACCATAGAAGTGCACCGGCGTAAAGTCTTCGCTGAAGAACGCAGCTACGGGCACTCGCTGACCACCACAGACCTTAAGATGCGCCGCGATCTCGGGCAGCGCATCGCGATCGAGAAGCCGCAGGTCGATCGTCGGCGAAGCAGCCGCGAAGTGGGCGAAGATCGGAACCTGGTTCACACAGTCGCCACACCAGGCGCCGGCAAGCACGAGCACGGGCATGCGGCGTGTGAAGCTGGCGAGGAGTGCTGACTGATTGGCCGTCACGCTCACGCGACCATGAAACGCGTTCCACCGCAACCGCTGGTCGGGCGTGGCGTGGCGATCGAGGAACGCCTCGTACGGCAGCGCGACATCGAAGGCCGCGGTCCAGGCTTCCGCAGTGGGAGGCGAGCCGGCGCCGGTGAGCGGCGGCGTGGCATTGGTCAGTGAAACAGTCGCAGACATGACGGACCTCGTGGGATCGGTGGGCATCGGCCGACGGGACGCCAGCGCCACCTTGCGAGGATGATACGCGGCCTGCGGGTCAACGCCGCCTCTCCAGCCTTCCCCATTGCAACGAGTCTCGGCGAAATGGGACAGATGGAGAGGTCTTTCAATGCCCTGCACGACCGTGGCTTTGACGAGGCCGGAACGGCCTTGACCCACAAAAAAAGGCTCCGTAGTGTCCGCCCCGCCTGAAGGCCCTGGGGCTTGTTCAACGAACAGGCCCCGCTCGAAACCGGTGGACGCACGGATGCTCCCCACCGGACTCGAGGGCCCTCGAGCACCCGACCAATCGCTCCCGGAAACGGCTCAGGCTCTCCGCCCCCCTGGGACCTGGGCCGTTCCGGGGGCCTCTGGCTTTACGGACTACACGGCTTCGCGGCCATCCAGGGCCCGCGAATCCTTGCCCGGCCTCCGCCGGGAAGTGCGCGACGCATCCAGCGTCGCAGCGTATCGTCTCTCGGCGGGGCATCCATTCCCCCCGGCGAGCTTGCCGGCCCTCCGCCCGCAGGAGCGCACCTCAGGGCTCCCGTGCTCGTGCACCGTGTGGTGTGGTGAGCCCGAGCAGACGCTATAAAAGCCCACGGCGATAGCCGTAGGACTGCGGGTGACAGCTCGTCCCGTTTCCCATCACCCCATCACCCCATCACCCCATGGGCTCATGGGCTCATGGGCTCATGGGCTCGCTCAACAACCCGCCGTCCCCCCTCGCGCGCGAGGAGCTTGTATGGGGAACAGCCCAGACCAAGTCGCGGAATCTGGTTGCGCTCTACGATACGCGGGGCACAGGAGGCTCCTGATGAATCGGCTTGCACGGTCGCTCTTGCTCGTCGCGATGTTCGCCCCAGGCGCAGCGGCGGCCGAACCCAGCGCTAGCAACTGGCCGCAGTTCCGTGGCCCGGGATGCCGTGGCATCGCACCGGATGACCCGCGGTTGCCCGACCGATGGACCCTCACCGAAGGCGAGCCGGGCTACGAGAACATCCGCTGGTTCAAGCCCCTCCCCGGCCGCGGTTGGTCGTCGCCCATCGTGTGGGGTAATCGTGCGTGGCTCACCACGGCTGTCGCAGCAGATGAGCTCGACGCCCCACGCCGCGGCCTCTACTTCGGCGGCAACCGCACCGAGACACCCGATACCCACATGCGATGGCTCGTTCTCTGCCTCGACACGACGACTGGGGAGATCGTCTGGGAGCAGGAGGTGGCCACTGGAAAAGCCCCGGAGGCGATTCATCTCAAGAACAGCTACGCCTCCGAGACACCGGTCACCGACGGGAAGCACGTCTGGGCCTGCTTCGGGAATGTCGGGCTCTTCTGCCTCGATGCGGCCACGGGCGAGACCGTCTGGAAACGAGACTTCGAGCCCCGCGTCACGCGGTTCGGCTGGGGCCCTGCCGCCTCGCCCGCGCTGCATGACGGCCGTCTCTATGTCGTTCGCGACAGCGAGGAGACCTCGACGCTGACTGCGTTCGATAGCGCCACGGGCGAGACGGTCTGGGAAGTCGAACGCGATGAGAAGAGCAACTGGTCGAGCCCCTTCGTGTGGCAGAACCGTCTCCGCACCGAGATCATCACGCCGGGCTCGGGCCTGTCGCGCGCGTACGACCTCGAGGGCAAGCTGCTCTACGAGTTCGGTGGGGCCTCCACCATCACAATCGCCACGCCCTACGCTGTCGACGACCTGCTCTACGTGAGCTCCGGGTATGTGATCGGCCGCCAAAAGCCCCTCTGGGCCATCCGCCCAGGCGCCGCAGGCGACATCACGCTCGGCGCGGATGAGACCTCGAACGACGCCGTCGCCTGGAGCCGGCCCGACATCGCGCCCTACAACCCAACGTCGCTCGTCTACGAAGGGCTGCTCTACGTTCTCACCGATCGTGGCATCGTCTCATGCTTCGATGCGATGACGGGCGCCGAGGTGTATGACCGGCAGCGGCTCCCCGAAGGCCGTGCCTTCACCGCCTCACCCTGGGCCGTCAACGACCGGATTTTCTGCGGGAACGAATATGGCGAGACGTTTGTCGTGCGGGCGGGACGCGAGTTTGAAATCCTCCATGTGAACCGGCTCACGGAGGACGACATGATCATGGCAAGCCCGGCCATCGCAGGCGGCAGGCTTCTCCTGCGGACATCCCGCGGGCTTTTCTGCATCGCGCGGCCTGAATG
>CAYZHH010000342.1:0-3416 GCA_964478275.1 uncultured Candidatus Kuenenia sp. | reverse complement strand
CCCGAAACCGTCAATCCGGGGCCTTGACGCCCCAGGGCAAATGGTGTACACCTGACCACCACCCGAGCAGTTGCATTCGCTGAGGCGACATCCAGATTGAGGAGATGGAAATGGCCTACCGCAAGACAAGGGATCGCTACGCTCCAGCAGGGGCGAGCCCGGGAAGGACCCCCAGGTATCGACGCGATGGGCAGGTGGAGAAACCGGCGGACCAAATTGATTGGGGCCAGGTCTGGTTCGGCAAGCTGGTGAGGTTTCACCGGGTGTCGGAACCTCGGAAGTGGACGTTCAGTCGCGAGGAGGTCATTGCGTTCCTGAGGAACCAGAAGTCGAAGGGAGCACCAGCTTGGAAGCGGTTAAAAGTCATCGAAGCATTGATGGATTACCAACGATCGGTGATGAAAGCTGACCAGCCGGAGCTGGTGGACATTCGCGATGCGCTGCGCGAGCGGGCAGCTCGAGACCATTCGGAAACGACGGGCGGCGACGAGGTCGAAGAGTCTCCCGGCCTGATCGACCCGCAGGAGCCAGAGGCACTCCAAGAACTGCGCCGGGCTCTACGAGTACAGCACAGGGCATTCACGACCGAACTGGCGTACGTGGGGCGGGTGCGGGCATTCATGGACAAACGGCAGCTGGACACTATTGCCTCGTTCAAGAAGATCACGGCAAAGGACGTCGAGGCTCATCTCACCGAGATGGCTGTGCGGGACAACGTGGCCGAGACGACGCAAGATCAGGCCTATTACGCGTTGCTGTTTTTGTTCACGCACGTGCTGAAGCGGGATTTGCAGTGCATTGATGCGGTGCGTTCGACCAAGCCGAAACGCGTCCCGACGGTGATGAGCCGGGATGAAGTGGCGACGGTGCTTTCGCAGCTCGATGGCGTAGCGCTGACGATCGCGAAGGTGTTGTATGGGGCGGGCCTGCGATTGAGCGAGTGCTTGCAGTTGCGGATCAAGGACATTGATTTCGACCAAATGCAGATCATCGTGCGACGTGGCAAGGGGAAAAAGGACCGGATTACTCCGTTTCCCAAGCAATTGCTCGAGTCGCTGAAACGGCTGATCCAGCGGCGGCTCGCGCTGCACGACCGCGACTTGGAGGAGGGGAAGGCGTCGGTGTGGCTGCCCCACGCGCTGAGTGTGAAATATCCAAATGCTCACCGGCAATTCAAGTGGCAATACGTCTTCGCGTCGGAGCGGATTTCGCGAGATCCGCGCACGGGAAAAATGCACCGGCACCACCTGCACAAGAGCACTTTTCCATCACACCTGGCGCGGGCGGTCGAGCAGGCAGGGATTCGCAAGCTGATTACCTCGCACACGTTCAGGCATTCGTTCGCAACCCACTTGTTGATGGATGGAGCTGACATTCGCACGGTGCAGGAATTGCTCGGCCACAACGACGTGAAGACGACGATGATTTATTTGCACGTGCTCAACCGGCAGGATATTCACGTGATCAGTCCTCTGGACCGTCTGCTGGGGCCGGCCTCCGATCCTGAGAGCGGTCGCAAGCCGGCGTTGAGAGAGCGGCAACGCGCACGCTTGGACAGACCAAAGCCCGTCTTGCTCGACTGGCAGGAGATGCGGCAGCCAGAGATTTCGGAATCTGCCCAAGAAGGCACGCAGAACTGGGATGAGGCTCCGCAGCCTCACGGCAAACAGCCGCATGCCCGCGAGGACCAGCCGGCGGAAGAGTCGATCCACCACAGCCTCTCCGCGGCGTGCATTGCCGCACGCCCGCTCCACGGATCGCACCGAATAGCGCCTCGGAAAGCCGAGCAACCATGCATGGAGGCGGCATGTGATTGGGGGGCACTGGACCAACGGAGCGAAAGCGCCGAGCAGGATTCTGGGCGGGTTGTGGAGGAGGATCTGGGTCTGGGACGCTTCGATAGGATGTTGAGGCTGATGAAAAGCATGCGCTGGAATTGCTGGATCCCGCGGCTGTTCTAAGTGTTTCGGCACTCGGCGTGGCTTGAAGCGGTTGACGGTCCGTTGATGCAGGAGGCCATTGGGTGGTGGCTGGTGTCATCCATGTTCGGGAGCCACCCACCGCAAACCCCAGAACAGCCAAGGGTTAGCCTGCGCGCACTCCGTTCCCGTGGGTGACCGTTCCCATTGCCCAAGCTGACGCCCAGAATTATCGCGATCGCCGCCTTCTTGGCAACACATCGCCGAAAGCCCTTCCCTGCCCGAGTGCTCTCCAGCCCGAAACCCTCCACGCAGCTTCAGTCCCGGCGACATTCGCGGTGGCAATGGACCACGCGATCGCTTCGTGTGCGGTTACCAACGGCCGGTGGCGATGTCGCGGGTCCAGCCGGATTTCGCGGACCGGGTGGTGCGGCCGGCAACCGGGGCCTGCGTCGTAGACGTGCTCGAACGCCAGGGCTCAGGGCCAGTGAACGGGCCTGTTGGAAGGTTGATGACCCAGGGGCCTGCACCACGCGTCATGTTGGAATATGACTCTTCCATCTGGCGTCTACGCCGCTCGGCCTCGCGGCGCTCTCGCCGACGCTCAGCCTCGGCAGTTGCCGTCGCATAGGCGAGCCGGGCCTGCTGCGAGGCATCGGCTGCCGCGCGAATCGCGTCTTCATACCGAGACTGCGCAAGAAACCTGCGGGCTGCATCGAGGGCGGCTTTTGCCGACCGCACGTCGGCCCGAACACCCTCGTCATACCATGCCGCGGCGCGACGAAGGACTCCGTCGGCCTCGTCACTGTCGGCCGTGGCCTGCTGCGCGAGCCGTTCGTCCTCCGCGGCAAGCTCCTCGCCGCGGGCGATCGCCAGGCCAGCGGCGTCGATGATACGGTCGATCTCTCGTGGGTCGGGCTGCGAAACTCGAAGGAGGTCGCTCGCTCGTTCCACGAGCCGCTCCGCCTCGCGAAAGCGTTCATGGGCCCGCGGCCGGTCGGTTCGCTGCCGCTCGAGCGTGACGGCCAGAGCCCTTGCGGCATTGCGGCTTGCCTGGAGCCGTTCAGGGAGCTCACGCACGAGGCCATCCAGCTCGGCTCGCCGATCATGAATCGCCGCGACGCATGCCGCAGCCCAGGTCGCCTGTCGTTCCGCCTCTTCGAGCGCCGCGACGGCACGGAAGAAATGTTGTCGCGCGGGATCGGCTGCGGCATGGGCTTCTTCCACGAGCCGCCGGCCGCGGTCGGTCCCTTCGTGGGCCTTCGCGGCGTTGTCAGCCACGTCGCCCCACGCGGAATGGGCGTAGCGCTCCGCCAAATGGCTGAGGTCGGCGCCGGCTTGCGGTTGCGTGGCGGCCACTGCGTCGAGCCTGGCAGCGAGCGCCGGGAGAAGTTCTTCGGCGCGGGCCCGTGCGACGGCCACCGTTTCGAGCAGGGTCGCGGCCTCGGCAATCGCTTCCTCGGCGCTGCCCAGGTGCATGGCCGCGGTCTCCGTGTC
>CAYZHH010000341.1:0-3426 GCA_964478275.1 uncultured Candidatus Kuenenia sp. | reverse complement strand
GCGACGCATCCGGCGTCGTCTCCAACCCAATACAAGCCCACGGCGCTAGCCGTGTGGAATGCGGGTCGAAGGACATCCCGTTGGCTATTTTTAAACGGGCTCGCCCAATGACCCGCCGTCCCCTCGCTATCGCGAGGGGCTTTTATCGATGGTTCCTCAACCGTTTTGCTCGGGAAACCATTGCCTGGGCTTGCATTTCAGCCGGAACGAGCCACATTAAGGGGCTTCCGTCGGCGTCGCTACGGGCCCCAAGACGGGGCTGCGGGCGGAGCCGTCATCGACTCACCGGATTGCTGTCATGCGTACAAAGAATGTTGTGCCCCGGCTGCGGGCGAAGAAGCGTCTGTTCAAGCGTGCCAAGGGCTCGGTCGGCGGGCGTCGCCGGCTGCTCCGCACCGCTAAGGAATCGCTCCTCCGCGCGGGCGTGTATGCCCATCGCGACCGTCGCCGCAAGAAGCGCGACTTCCGCCGTCTCTGGATCATTCGTCTCAACGCCGCCTGCCGCGAGCGTGGCCTGCGCTACAGCCAGTTTATCGCTGGCATGGTGAAGATCGGCTGCGAGCTCGATCGACGCACGCTCTCTGAAATGGCGATCATAGATCCCACCGGCTTCGACGCGGTGGTAGCGGCCGTCCGCGAAGGCCTCGGCCTGCCGGAGCCGGCCGCGGTGGCGTGACCGTCGTGGCTGCCACACCGCTTGACGCGTTCCGGGCCTCACTCGAAGAGTTGCACCGTGACGCGGCAGCGGCCCTCACTGCTGCCACCGATGCAGCTGCTCTCGAAGCCGCACGCATCGAGTTCGCTGGCGCCAAGAGCGGCCGCCTCAAGGCTGCCCAAAAACTTCTCGGTGGGATTGCGGTTGCTGACAAGCCTGCCGCTGGCAAGGTGTTCAACGAGGCCAAGGCTGCGGTCGTCGCGCTTTTGGAGTCAGCCCAGGCCAGGCTCGCCGGTGCTACGCCCGCGGCCCTCGCGGCGGTGGATGTCACGCTGCGGGGCGACCCCGTGCGACTCGGCCACGAGCATCCGATCACCCGCACGATCCGCCGCGTCCAAGAGATCATGGGCCGGCTCGGCTTCGAGAGCGTCGATGGTCCCGAGGTCGAAGACCAGTGGCACAACTTCCAGGCGCTCGCGATCCCCTCCGAACACCCCGCCCGCGACCCGCTCGACAATTTTTACCTCGCGACGGCCAATGCCCTAACAGACGTCCGAGCGAACCAGCCGCCGGAGGACGCGGCGACTGCCGACCGTGGGAAACCTTGGCTTTCCCGTGAGTCGGCCAAGTGGCAAAAGGCCATGGAGGGCTTTGGCCACGGGCAGTCAGACCCACTGTTGCTGCGGTCCCAGACCAGCACCGTCCAGATCCGCGTGATGGAGAACCGCGAGCCGCCGCTTCGGATCGTGTCGCTCGGCCGCGTCTACCGGCCCGACACCGCCGACGCCACGCACTACCCGATGTTCCATCAGGTCGAAGGGCTGCTCGTAGAGCCGGGCATCACGATGGCCCACCTCAAGAGCGTGCTGCGACTCTTTGCATCGAGCTTCTTGGGCGGCGACGTGAAGGTGCGATTCCGCCCGTCGTTCTTCCCGTTCACCGAGCCGAGCGTGGAAGTCGACATGGAGTGGGGCGGCCGCTGGGTGGAGATGGGCGGCGCGGGCATGGTGGATCCGGCCGTCTTTGAAGCGGTGGGCTACGACCCCGACACCGTCAGCGGGTTTGCGTTTGGCCTCGGCGTGGAACGGATCGCTGCCCGCCGCTACGGCGTCGACGACATCCGCGATTTTTATCGCAACGACGTGCGATTCCTTCGTCAATTTTAAGTCGCCATGATCATCTCTACTTCTTGGCTCGCCGATTACGTGCAGGTCCACACGACCGACGCTGATCTCGCCGAGCGGCTCGCGCTCTCGGGGCTCAACCACGAGTCCACCGTGACTGTCGGCGACGACACCGCGATCGAGATTGAGGTGACGAGTAACCGGCCCGACTGCCTCGGCCATGTGGGCGTGGCCCGCGAGGTGGCCGTGCTCTTCAAGAAGCCACTGGCCGTGCCCGATCCGCGGCCGCTCGAAGCCGGGGACAAGGCGTCGGCAAGTGTGGCGGTGTCGATCGAATCGCCCGAGCTCTGCCCGTTCTATTCGGCCCGCGTGATCCGCGGCGTGACGATTGGCCCGAGCCCAGCGTGGCTTGTCGCGAGGCTTGCGACCGTGGGCGTGGCGAGTGTGAACAACGTCGTGGACGTCACCAACTACGTCATGCTCGAGTGCGGCCAGCCGCTCCACGCTTTTGACGTTGGGAAGTTGGCCGGGGCGACAATCATCGTGCGACGGGCGCGGCCCGAGGAGGCGTTCCTCGCGATCAATCACAAGACGTACACGCTCGACGAGCGGATGTGTGTGATCGCTGACGCCGAGCGGCCGGTGGCCCTCGCGGGCGTCATGGGCGGAGCCGACTCAGAGATTTCGGCCAACACGACTGATGTGCTCATCGAGTCGGCCCAGTTCGCACCGCTCGCCGTGCGGGCTGCGGCGCGAAGCCTGGCACTGGCGAGCGCCTCGAGCTACCGCTTTGAGCGCGGGCCCGATCCGGCGATGGTCGATTGGGCAAGCCGCCGCGCTGCAATGCTCATTCTCGAATTCGCCGGTGGTGTGCTCGAAAAGGGTGACGTCACGGCCGGCACGCTCGCCGTGAGCCCGGCGGTGATCCCGTTTACACCGGAGCGTGTGGCCGAGGTGCTCGGCTGCGAGATCCCCGCGTCGCGGCAGCACGAGATCTTGAGGAACCTCGGGTTTCATCCGGCAAACGATCACGCCACGCGGTGGCAGGCGCCCACCTGGCGGCGCGACTGCTCACGAGAGATCGACCTCGTCGAGGAGATCGCACGGGTCGAGGGGTATCACCACGTCCCCGAAGACATGACGATCGCCGCCCGACCGGTCGAGCTCTCCGCCCGCGAGCAAGCGGTGCGAGCCGTGGGCGACGTCCTCACGGGCCTCGGATTCTGCGAGGCCATGACCCGCAGCGTCGTGGATGAGTCGCTCGCGTCGCTCGCCGGCGGCTGGACATCGGCACCGCCGCTTGTCATCTCGCCACCGCTTGTCCGCGGGGCCGACCGTCTGCGGCAAAGCCTCCTGCCGAGTCTGCTTGAGGCCCGGGCCGGCAACGTCGCCGTGGGCAACACCGACGCCGATCTCTTTGAAGTGGCCCGCGGATATCTGCCAAAGCCCGCCGATGCCGACACCTCTCAGGGCCCTGTTGAAGAACCACTCTTCGTAGCGCTCGTCATGGGGGGCGATAGCGGGAGCGGCTCGGTATTTTTTCGCGCGAAGGGCATTGCGGCGGCCGTACTCGCTCGGCTGGGTGTGGCCGACAGCGAGATCGCCTACGAGCCCACTGAAGCTGGCGTCCTCGCGAAGGGCCGTACC
>CAYZHH010000340.1:0-3439 GCA_964478275.1 uncultured Candidatus Kuenenia sp. | reverse complement strand
CGAGCATGTCACCGCCGGCGAACCAATGCGGCTTGCGTCGGAACCCCATGCATCAGCCGTGCCGAACAGGATTGCCAGGATGGCCGTAGCGAACGTCCGGCTCCACGGCACGGGCTACCCCGAGCCGCGACTACCCCCAACTCGCAGCAACCCCGCGTGCTACCTGCGGAGGAAGCGGCGGTCGGGCGTGGACGACGGAGACGGGTTCGACGCCGTCGGTGACGGCGCAGCGGGCTCGGCCGTCACGTCTCTTCCGGTGGCGCTCGGCAGCGCGTCGGCGAGCGCGATCGCAAGCCAGCCATCAGTGGCCACCGCCTGCACCGCCCGCAAACCCACCAGCCGAGGATTGTCGATCACCTTCACAGGCACCAGCGGCACATGCCGCTCCTTCGCAAAGATTTTGCCGAAGACCGTCCGCAGGCCAATCTCCAGACGACCCTCGTGCCCAGGCCCGCCAATCTGCACCGGCCCCTCGCGCTCGAGAAACACCTGCGGGCCTTTCACCACCGGTCGATACGCCACCTTCGCCACGATGTCGTACCACTTTCGCCGCCCATACTCGAAGGCTTCGAGGGATACGCGGATATGTATGAGGCCGTCGCGACACTCCACCCGCAGCGGCTCCTGGCTGGCAAACGTCACGGCAACATCGTCCGGCAGATCATCGGGCACTTGCGGATCGATCCCCAGCCGTTCACACACAAGCCTCGCTAGCTGCGGTAACTCCAGCCGCTGGCCCGCAAACCCAAACTGCCCGATGGCATTGTTGGCCACCGTCTCATGCGCCTGAAAGCTCACGAGCGCGTCGGCCGGTGCCCGCGGACGCGGGGTGTGGGCGGCAAGCTGCGTCGCGGCCGCGAGCCGCAACCGCGCGCTGGCGATATCTTCGGTTGTCTCAAGCGCCACCGGGGTCGGCTCGAGCCCGAGCGTGACCAGCGGCCGCCAGAGCGACTCGCGAATGCGTTCGGCCATGTCGCCGAGCTTCGGCTCCGACTCCTGATCGACCTGCCGGCAGGCACGCCCCAAGACCTTGTTACTCACCTCGCGGTTGGCCTCCTGCCTCGCGCTATCATGCTGGCTCTTCGCGATTGAGCGAACAAATTGAGCCATGATTGGTACTTTGTCGAAGCTCGTCTCGATCGAGGCCAACTGGGCGCGGCTCAAAGCCGTGCCGCGAGCGGCGCCGAACGCGAGACCGGAAGGTGTCACCGTGATCGGCTTGTGAACGCTGAACGTGGCCTGGCCCTTCGAATGAATTGCGACTGGACCCGAGGCCGTCACCGTCCGTGAGTCCACCTCGCCATTGACCACGAGCTCCATGCGGATCTCCGTGGGATGCGGCACAAACCGCATCGATACCGATTGCTCGACCGTGCTCCGGCCCCGCACAGGGTGCCCCAGGACAAAGTCCTGCACCGGACTGCTCGTCACGGTGGACTCGGGCAGCATCCGCGAGACGAAGTCGCGATGCACTGCCACGCGAACATTCGCCGCGTGGTAATGGTCGGATACGGCGCGGGCGAGTGCGACGGCCGTCGGCGAACTGCTCTGGGCAATAGACACGAGCGCCGCACGCACGGTCGCGGCATCAACTGCCAAAGACGATGTCTCGTACCGTTCGAGACACGCAAGCAGGCTTTGAGCCTGTTCGTGAATCCGATGAGCCGCCACAGGCATCGCAATCTCAACACCCTGGGGGCCAGCGTCGCTACCCCGTTCAGTGCACCAGGCGGCGGCGGCCCGCCACACGGCGACTCGGCGAGCCACGGCCAGGGCCGCGCGGCGCGTCTGCGAGGCCATGGCGGGGGGCACGCCTTCGTCGGCGACCGCCATGCCCGCGGCCACCCGTTCACCGAGCGCGAGGAGCGGATCACCTGCGAGTGGGTCGGCAGGGCCGGCGGTGTCGAGCGTGGCCTGCATGACGTCGAGCGTGTCATTCGCCCAGCCTGCAATGACTCCGCGCGAGTCTGCGCCGCGCGATGCGGCAAGCCCTTCGAGGTCGTTGAGAAGCTGCACGGGCGTCGGCCAGCCGTCGCTCACGGCCGACTCGCTGGAGTTCCCGGGCCGCGGACCCGCTAGACCGCGAGCGAGCCGACCCTCACCGCGCAGACGGCTGCGAAGCCGATCGCCAAGGATGACAGGCGATCGCTGCTGCGGCTGTGTCGCCTGAGGTTCACCACGATCTTCGGTAAGACGTTCGGTGATGCGCTCGAGCACTCGCCCCGTGGATGGAACCCGCGCGGCTTGTGGCTGTGTGGCTCCTTCGTCCACCCAGTTGACTCGGTCGGGATCGCTCCACGTGGCTCCCGGAAGCGGCGCGGCGGGGGCTGCCTGAAGGATGGGCGCGTCGGTCACGACCGCTTCGCTGACCCGCTCGTCGGCAGGCGGTTGCTCGTCGGCGACGGAGACAAGCGGTGGAGTCAACCGCTTCTCGCGCGTAGGGACAAACTGCACCGACCGAATCGGCTCGATTCGCACCAGCGCCCGCGGAGGCGGAAACCGCGAGGGTCTCACGAGCAGCGGAGCGGCTGCAAGCGTCGGCTCGGCCACTTTCGCCGGCTGCGGGACCCGCTGGACGACTGGCTGCGCGATCAGCTCACTCGGCCCCGCCGCGAGTTTCGGCACGGCGGCCGCACGCGGTGCTGACGGCAAGGCCGGCGCTCGCGGGGGCTCAGGCGGAACCGCAGGCGAGGCGACCGGTAACGGAGCGGCGGGCGAGTGAATGACGGCGACGGCCTCGACCGGCGACTGATCCACCGCGGGCGCGACGAGGCCATCGCCGCGCAACCCGAAGAAGGGCTCGTCCACCGTCCATGACGACGGGTTGAGAGAGTCTCCGATCGCGGCGGCCATGCCAGCCACGAATGCGGCCACAAGGATGGCCGCGCCTCGCTTGCCCACGTTGTGGCGTGTGTTCCCGAACATTTTTTGCCGTCCGCCGGTGCGTCCGCGGGACGCGACACCACCCGCTAACCCTCACCCGCTAACCCTCACCCGTGGATCGACACGCACGACCGGCAGAATCGATCTGTTTGCCGGTTGCCCGCAGGGTCTTCCAGGCTGAGCACCCTCGGGCCAGCCGGGCCGAGGGAACCAGGGCAACGAGGCAACCTGGGCAGATGGCCCGAGGCCTCAGGGAGACAGGGCAAGACGCGGTGCTTCGAGCACCGCCGTCCACGCATCGACAAGCGTGGGGAGGTGGGCGTTGCGGTCGATCGCACTGAGCGCGTCGAGGGTCTGCTCGAGTGCGGTCGCCGCTTCTTCCGGGTCTGCGGCCCACTGGACGACACCACGGGCCAAGGCTGCATCGCGTGGCTGCTCGCCTGCCGCCGCATGCCGCACCGCCGCACGAAAAAACTCGACCGCCGCGGTGAGCACAGCCGTGAGCCTGGCCCGTCGTGGCGGGGCATCTTTGCCAGCAGCCTCGACCAGCGCGTTC
>CAYZHH010000339.1:0-3440 GCA_964478275.1 uncultured Candidatus Kuenenia sp. | reverse complement strand
GGCCATACACGACCGCATCTCCGGAGCCCTCGTCGGTGCGCATGGTGCACCGCCCGACGGTCACAGGCCCGAGCGAAAGCTGCGCCGGCATCATGCCCACCGTGTCTTCGATCGTGAACTCAAGGGTGCCGGTGAGTCCACCAGCCTCATCAGCGGCAAGTGCGTAGTGGACTGATGATGCCCTTGCGTGACGCAGCGTCGAGCCTCCGCCGAGCCGCGCCAGCGCCTCGTCAAACTCGGCCAAGGGGAGCGGAATGAAACGCCCCTCGCCGCGTGGCACGTCTGGCACTGCCGTCGTCGGCACGATGACCCGCACAAACGCGAGGTCGTCGCCATGGGCGAGTCCGCTCCCCCATACGGCGACCATCGCGATCACGATGGTCCGCCACCGCGGCGGCCGTCGCGTCGTCGTTTTCACGAGTCCCTCCCGACCGCCGCCGTCGTGCTCGAACCAGCCGACGACTGCGATGCGACGATCAACGACACCGTCGGGGACGAATGCCGCGTCATCGAGCTTGCCGCCTGCGATACCGCCAGCCGGCGACGGGCGACGGGCGGATCGAGGACTCTCCGCAGGCCGGCTGCCAGCATCGCCATGATCGCGCCTGGGATCGCTGCTTGCCCCACGAGCACCGCGGTTTCGGGCATCGCGGCCGCAACGAGCGCGCCACTCGCCGTGATGCCAAGGAGCACGGATGTCTGACGGCAATCCTCGCGATAGACGAGCATGAGACCCATCGCGAGGGTTACGCCTGATGCCACCAGCACAATGAACCACGTGGGGATCACCCACACGACGGCCCGCCCCGGCGAACCGATGCCCGCGAAGACGAAGCGGCTTTGCCTGAGGGACGGTTCGCCAGCCAGAAGCCCGCTGGGCACTGGCCCGCCTTCGGAGGCGGCGATCCAGCCAGCGAGCTCGGATGACGACGTGGAGGCAGTCTGCCGCCAGCCGTCTCCGGTCCACGACCAGCGCTGCTGACTCGTCCAGCGGGTTGGCGCGCCAAGAATATGATCGTCGGTCGTCGCCAGCACCTCGCGATAGAACCTCCGCTGAAGCACCGCGTCGGCAAACTCGGGGGCATCCAACGACAGCGGCCAGGGCAGACCAAACCCCGCCGCGTTGCCACCCCACGGCGTCGATGAACGGATCTCGATGAGCCGACGGGCCGGTCCGCCGTCGGGCAGACTGATCAAGACCGCGTCTCCATTTCTGACCGTCCCCTCCAGCGGCTGGCCGTCGAGTCGCACTTCGAGGGTCGTCGCATCGACGGCTGACTGAGGCAAACGGATCTCGAGCGGTCCTCCCGGACCCGATACGGCGTAGGTGGCGATGTCCTCACGGGCCTCAGCGAACAGCCGTGTCTGAAGCCATGCCGCTTCCACGACCGTCACGCTCGCCGCCTGGCGGGTGCGAGCCGAGACCGCGAGGGGCAAGACATGCTGAGGCTTGGTTGCCGAGAAGGTACGACTGGCCACGGACGACTGGCCCGAAATTTCACGCCTCCAGGTGTCGCCTCGCACCGTCACAACGACCGTGGTTGCCTCGTCGATCACGGCCGCTTGACGACCACTGACCGTCACCAACGGAAGCGGGATCGGCACGTCGATTGCCACGGTCGCCTCGCGCGGCAGCCTGGGCACAGGCACACGGTAGCGAATACTCACGGTCCCATTTCCGAGCAAGGGCACCGGCAAAAAGACTCGCGCGAGTCGAAGCGGTTCTCCGGCCGCATTGACTTCCGCCGCGGCAACGACCTCGGTCGTCTCGAGGGTGGTCTCGCCCTGCCGAACCTCGAGCGACCCATTCCGAGCGAGCGACTCGGGCACCGACAGCTCGAGAAACTCCAGTGGCACGTGGGCCACGCTCAGCCGGATAACCTCTTCGACGGTGATCTCGCGGTCATCCACGGTCACGCGGGCCACGATGGCGGCCCCGACCCACCGCGGCAGGTATCTCCGAGCCGCCGCAAACTTTCCCTCGGCCGTATCAAGTCGGTAGGCCAGCGAGATCCGTTCGGCGTCGCCCGGCTCCACCGTAGAGGCTGTCTGCCGAACGAGCCCAATAGTTTCTGCCGCATCAGGCAAGAGCTCGATATCGGCATCGGCGGTGACGACCACCACGGCCGGACCGACCAGATCGGCCTGGGGCACAGGCATCGTCCACGCGACACGGTCGGCGGTCGGGTCGATCGTCTTCACGGCACGGAGCTCGATCACCGCGTCGCCCATGAGAGGCTGAATGAAAGGAAGCGTGATGAGGTTGCCCTCCGTCCTCACGGCAGCGGAATCGACGAGGGTCGTCGGCCCGACATCTTCCACCACCCACTCCGGATCGAGCACGAGCGGAATGCTGCTCACCGGCGCACCGCGGGCGGCCACGCGGAGGCGTGCCGAAAGCTCGATCCGCGAAGTCGACACGTCGTAGCGATACTCCGGTTCGACAAGGATGCGGCTGCGACGGGGCCGGATGCGGACCGGCATCGAGGCCGGCTGGACGTCGTAGGCGAACGTGGCCACGAAGCCCGCGTGCCGCTCGCCCACCAGGGGATCGACGCGACGGATCCCGGGCGCGTCCTGCCAGGAAGCCTGCCACTCGCCGTCTACGACGAGGCTCACGCGGCCCGACTGTCGCCAGGGCTCGATTCCCAACACGGTGAATCCCAGGGTTTCGAGCGGCGTGACGCCCGACGGATCCACGGGCTCCTCGCAAGCGAGCTCGATCACGGCGATGCCATCGGCCGATCGCTCCACGGCCACATCGACCACAGGGTTGTCGGGAGTACCCTTTCGCTCCACGAGTGTCGCGTCGCCCCCCACGCGCATGAGAGTCGTTCGCGGCGGAAGCGTGATCGCGATGCGGTCTGTCTTGGCCGGGAGGTCGGTGAGCCGAAGCATCGCGTCGATCGTGGCGGTGCGACCGTCGATGCGGACCGTGCTCGTACATTCAGCTTCGGTGACCGACGCCGTGGCCATTGGAACATCGGCCGCCGCAGTGATTCGAATGCGAATGGTGCCAGCCAAGCCGGTGATCGTGACGACGCTTCCCTCACCGTCGGCAATCGTTTCGGCGCGGCCGGCGGCGTCCGGTCGCACCGTCACGACCGCATCGCGTCGGCGTGTCCGGACGTCGACCCGTGACGCAAGGGCCGCAGGAAGGCGCAGCTCGAATGAGTCCTGGATCTGCGACGCCTCCGCCGGAATGCTGCCTGCAAGGGTCACCGTGTGCCGAACATCACCACTGCCTTCCGCCGGCGGATCAAACCAGGCTCGGTAGCCCGCCCCATCGGGCGCGGCGTCAATGAGCATGCGTCCAGGCCCATCGTGCTTCGGTGCCTCAGCAAGGAGGAGGCCGCGGAGGTCGAGCGGTACGGCCGCCCAGCCCCCCCGCGACTGCCGCACCACGCAGGTGACTTCCGCGGGGCATGACGTGGCCCCCA